>NZ_JACCQB010000015.1:0-131435 GCF_015712265.1 Burkholderia sp. 9777_1386
GAGCGCCTCGTGATCAACGCGCAGAACTGCGTGCACTGCAAGACCTGCGACATCAAGGACCCGACGCAGAACATCGTGTGGGTCACGCCGGAAGGCGGCGGCGGGCCGAATTACCCGAACATGTAACCTGCCGGAACGCGCCGCCACGAGCGGCGCGTTTTTTTGGGACATGGCACACCGCGACAAACGAAACGGGGCGCTGCTTGAAGCAGCGCCCCGTTTTGCATGCTGGGCAGACCACCAGGCGAGGCGCCTCCGCGCCTCCCCTGCTTTGTATCAGGTCGCGCTGCCGGCGATCTTCGGCGTGGGCGTCTCGACGTCGCCGCACTGCGCACGATGGCGCAACGCATGGTCGATCAGCACCAGCGCGAGCATCGATTCCGCGATCGGCGTCGCGCGAATGCCGACGCACGGATCGTGGCGACCGAAGGTTTCGACCGTCGCCTCTTCGCCGGACTTCGTGATCGAGCGGCGCGGCGTGCGGATGCTCGAGGTCGGCTTGATCGCGATCGACACGGTGATGTCCTGCCCCGTCGAAATCCCGCCGAGCACACCGCCCGCGTGGTTGCCGACGAAACCGGCCGGCGTCAGTTCGTCGCCGTGCACCGAGCCGCGCTGCGCGACGCTGTCGAAGCCCGCGCCGATCTCGACGCCCTTCACCGCGTTGATGCTCATCATCGCCTTCGCGATATCGGCATCGAGCCGGTCGAACACCGGCTCGCCCCAGCCGACCGGCACGCCCGACGCGACGACGTCGATGCGCGCGCCGATCGAATCGCCCTCCTTGCGCAGCGCATCCATGTACGCTTCGAGCTCCGGCACGACCGCTGCATTCGGCGAGAAGAACGGGTTCTCGTGCACGTGCGACCAGTCGACGAACGGCACGTCGATTTCGCCGAGGCCGCTCATGTAGCCGCGCACCTCGACCCCGAAGCGCTCGCGCAGCCACTTCTTCGCGACCGCGCCGGCGCCGACGATCGGCGCGGTCAGGCGCGCGGACGAGCGGCCGCCGCCGCGGTAGTCGCGGATGCCGTATTTCTGCCAGTAGGTGTAGTCCGCGTGGCCGGGACGGAACGTCTCGACGATGTTGCCGTAATCCTTGCTGCGCTGGTCGGTGTTGCGGATCAGCAGCGCGATCGGCGTGCCGGTCGTCACGCCCTCGAACACGCCCGACAGGATCTCGACCTCGTCGGCCTCCTGCCGCTGCGTCACGTGCCGCGACGTGCCCGGCTTGCGGCGGTCGAGCTCGACCTGGATGTCGGCTTCGGTCAGCCCCATCCCCGGCGGGCAGCCGTCGATCACGCAGCCGATCGCGGGACCGTGCGATTCGCCGAAGGTCGTGACAGTGAAAAGCGTGCCGAGGGTATTGCCGGACATGATGGAACCGCCCAAAGAGAAATGGGCAAACCGATGCGCTGCCGGGGCCACAGGCAGGTCGATCGTTTGCCGGTCGAGAAAAAGAGGTAAACCGCTATTATGCCAGCCGTCCCGGGCCCGCGGGCCGCGTGAACCGTTCAGACCACACGGGCCGGCGCGGATAAGGGCAGAGGCAACGCGGTACGGCGATCGCAGGCCCTCGGTGTTACGCGCGGGAGCCGCCGAACCGCGGCCCCCATCCCGGCCCGGCGCGCGGATCGATCATTCCGCGCCGGGCTCGGCGCCCGCCTACTTCCGCGCGCCGCGCAGCTCGGTCACCGCCGCCTGCAGCGCCTCGGGCGTCGCCACCGACGCCGGGATCGGTTCGCCGACCGCGAGCGTCAGCCGGCTCATCACGCCGCGCTTGATGGGGCGCGGCATCCGCGCATCGGCATGTCGCGAAAAATAGCTGCCCCACAACCCGCGCAGCGCCATCGGGATCACCGGCGCCGGCGTGCGGCTCAGGATCTCGGTGATGCCGTGATGGAACGTGTTGATGTCGCCCGTCTTCGTCAGCTTGCCCTCGGGGAAGATGCACACGAGCTCGCCGTCCTTCAGCGCGGCCTCGCACAGGTCGTACGCCCGCGCGAGCATCGCGGGATCCTCGTGGCGCGGCGCGATCGGGATCGCCTTCGCATGCCGGAATACCCAGCTCGCGAAACGCGTCTTGAAGATCCGGTGATCCATCACGAAGCGAATCGGGCGCGGGCTCGCGGCGGCCAGCACGAGCGCATCGACGTAGCTGACGTGATTGCACACGAGCACCGCCGCCCCTTCCGCCGGAATCCGTTCCGCGTGCACGAGGCGGATCCGGTAGAACGTATGTACGAGCACCCACGCGACGAAGCGCAGCAGGAACTCGGGCACGAGCAGGTAGATATACGTCGCGACTACGACGTTCAATAGCGCAGTGACGAGGAACAGCCCCGGAATGTCGACCCCGGCCTTGGTCAACCCCATCGCCATCACGGCCGACAGGATCATGAACAGCGCGTTCAGGATGTTGTTCGCGGCGATGATCCGCGCGCGGTGCGTCGGCGCGCTGCGGCTCTGGATCAGCGCGTACAGCGGCACGCTGTAGAAACCGCCGAACATCGCGAGCAGGAACAGGTCGGCGAGGATGCGCCAGTGGCGCGCGCCGGCCAGGAATTCGCCGACCGACAGCAGATGGCCGGGTGACGGCAGCGCGTGGCTCGCGAAATACAGTTCGATCGCGAACACGCTGATGCCGATCGAGCCGAGCGGCACGAGGCCGATCTCGACGCGCCGCTGCGACAGCCGCTCGCACAGGAGCGAACCGAGGCCGATGCCGACCGAGAACGTCGCGAGCAGGATCGTGACGACGTCGGGGCTCGCGGACAGCACGTCCTTCGCGAAATTGAAGAACGACGTGAGGAACGTCGCGCCGACGAACCACAGCCACGAGATGCCGAGCAGGCTCAGGAACACCGTGCGGTTCTGGCGCGCGAGCCCGAGGTTGCGCCAGGTCTCGCTGATCGGGTTCCAGTTGATCACGAGGTCCGGCTGCGGCGCGGGCGTCGACGGCACGCGCTGCGCGACGAGCCGCCCCGCCAGCGCGATGGCGACGACGCTCACCGCGAGCACGCGCTCGCCGCTGCCTTCGATGCCGGCCGCCGCGCCGCCGATGATCGTGCCGATCAGGATCGCGATGAACGTGCCCATCTCGACGAGCCCGTTGCCGCCGACCAGCTCGTGCTCACCGAGATGCTGCGGCAGGTACGAATACTTGACGGGTCCGAACAGCGTCGAGTGCATCCCCATCATGAACGTGCACAGATACAGCAGCGTCGCGCTGTGCGTGACGAAGCCGGCCGCGCCGACCAGCATCAGCACGATCTCGAAGGTCTTCACGAAGCGCGTGAGGGTCGCCTTGTCGTATTTGTCGGCGATCTGGCCGGACGTCGCCGAGAACAGCACGAACGGCAGGATGAAGATCGCGGAAATCAGGAATGCGGCCGTCTTCGCATCGACGCCGGAGAACCGCGCGGTGTGATACGTGACGAGCGACGTGAACCCGATCTTGAAGACGTTGTCGTTCAGCGCGCCGAGGAACTGGGTCGTGAAGAACGGCGCGAAGCGGCGCTCGCGCAGCAGGTCGAACTGGGATGCGTGGGCGCGCCGTTCGTCGCGCCGCCCCGAAGTGGCTTGCGTGTGATCGCTCATGCGGAATGCGCGCGCGTCGTCTGGGCGATGCTGCGCGGGCCTCGTGTTGTCGTTGAAAAAACGGCGGCGCAGGACATGCCTGCGCCGCCGCGTGCCGGATGGCGGCGCCCATGCATCGACGTGCCGGGCGCGACGCGATTCACGGTTTGTGCGCTTCGGCTTCCGATTCCGGCCAGTCGCGGATGTACGCCTTCAGCATCCGGTTCTCGAAGCTCTGCGCCTCGACGACCGTCTTCGCGACGTCGTAGAACGAAATGACGCCCATCAGCACCTTCTTGTCGAGCACCGGCATGTAGCGTGCGTGACGCTCGAGCATCATCCGGCGCACTTCGTTGACGTCCGTTTCCGGCGTGCAGGTGAGCGGCTCGTCCATCACCTTGCGCACCTGCACGTCGCCGATCGCGCCGCCGTTCACGTGCAGGCGCAGGATGATCTCGCGAAACGTCAGCATGCCGACGAGATCGCCGTACTCCATCACGACGAGCGAACCGATGTCGTGTTCGGCCATCGTATCGACCGCTTCGCGCAGCGGCTTATCGGGCGTCACCGTAAACAGCGTGTTGCCCTTCACTTTCAGAATATCGCTGACGCGCATCGTAGTCCCCTCATGCTTGAATGCAAAATCTCTTTCGATCCTATCGGAAAGCCTGTCAAAAGGAAAGCACGGGCCGGCGCGGCGGCCCGCCGCCGCTTGCGGACGCCGGCCGCCGGCCGCACAATGGCCGCATGAACAGCGGCCCGAGGAGACGGCCATGGCGCATACGCATACGGAGCAATTCGCCAGCTTCGCTGATTTCTACCCGTATTACCTGAACGAGCACCAGAATCTCACGTCGCGGCGGCTGCACTTCATCGGCTCGCTCGGCGTGATCGGCTGCGTGGCGATGGCGGTCGCGACCGGCTACTGGCTGTGGCTGCCGGCCGCGGTCGTCTGCGGCTACGGGTTCGCGTGGGTCGGGCACTTCTTCTTCGAGAAGAACCGCCCGGCCACGTTCCGGCACCCGATCTACAGCCTGATGGGCGACTGGGTGATGTTCAAGGACATCTGCACCGGCAAGATCCCGCTGTAGCCGCCGGGCCCGCCTTCAGGCAGGCCGCGGCGGTCGCGCGTGCGGATCGGCCACGCCCGGCGCCGGACCGGCGCTGCCGGCCAGGTGCGCGCCCGCCAGCCGGTGCGCGGCGATCAGCGACGCGAGCGTCACGTCGAACCGGTCGTTCGACAGCACGTCGAGCAGCGCGGCCCCGTCGACGTGGCTGCGGCGTCGCTGGAGTTGGTAGGTCAGCTCGGTGCGATCGATCACCAGCACGTCGAACAGTTGCGCGAGCGTCAACTGCTCCGGATTCGCGAGCAGGATGTAGCGCGGCGTACTCTCGCCGCCGCCGTCGAGCCGCGCGACCCATTCGCGCTCCTCCATCGTCGTCAGCAGCCGCTGCGCGGTTTCCATGTCGCAGCGCAGCATCGTCGCGAGCCGCATCGCCGTGTAGCCGCGCTTGCCGGCCGCGCGCGCTTCGGCCAGCCGCGCGAGCAGCTCCAGCGCGTCGAGCAGGTCGCTGCCCGGATAGTGGATGCGGTGGAATTGCCCGACGCGAATCGCCGGCAGCGCCGACGCCACCATCGCGCCGAGCAGCGCGATGAACCAGCTCAAATACACCCACAGCAGGAACACCGGCAGCGCCGCGAACGCGCCGTACACGGCCGTATAGGTCGGAATGCGCCGCACGTAGTAGCCGAAGCCGCGCTTCGCGAGTTCGAACGCGATGGCCGCGAACAGCCCGCCGATCACCGCGTCGCGCCATGCGACCGCGCAGTTCGGCAGGTACACGTACAGCAGCGTGAACGCGAGCACCGTCAACGGCAGCGACGCGAGCGCGAGCAGCCACTCGACGATCGACGTGGACGGCCCCGCGCCGGTGAACGCGAGCGACTGCGTGAACAGGTACGACGAGATCGACAGGCTCACGCCGAACAGCAAGGGCCCGAGCGTGATCAGCGCCCAGTACGCGAGCACGCGCTGCGCGAACGGCCGCGACTTGCGCACGCGCCAGATCAGGTTGAACGCCGATTCGATCGTCATCATCGTCATCACCGACGTGACGACGAGCACGATCAGGCCGGCCGTCGTCAGCCCCTTGGCCTTCGACGCGAACTGGTTCAGGTACTTGAAGATCTGGATGTTGAACTGCGCGGGCATCAGGTGATCCGCGAGGAACCCCTGCAGCGAGATCTGGAACGACGCGAACATCGGGAACGCGGTGAATAGTGCGAACGCGACCGTCACGAGCGGCACGATGGCCAGCATCGTCGTGAAGGTCAGGCTGCCCGCCACCTGCGGGATCCGGTCCTCGGCGCTGCGCCGGGCCGCGAACTGCGCGAGGCGCTTGATGGTGTCGAGATCGACGCTCAACTTCGGCAAACGGCTTCTCCTTCTTGATGCTGCGCGCGTCACGGCACGCCGCCGCCGCGCTGCGCGACGGCTTCAGCCCCTATAATAGCCGCTCGATTCCAGCAGGGGCCGACTGCACCGGGCACGCGCGCGGCCGCACGCGGCTCCGTCGCCCATGAAAGACATCCTCGTCCTCTATTACAGCCGTCACGGCGCCACGCGCGATCTCGCGCTCGCGATCGCGAACGGCATCGACAGCGTGCCGGGCATGCAGGCCCGCATCCGCACCGTGCCGCCCGTGTCGGCCGTCTGCGAAGCCACCGCCCCCGACATCCCGGCCGACGGCCCGCCGTACGCGGAACTGCGCGACCTCGAGGAATGCGCGGGCCTCGCGCTCGGTTCGCCGACCCGCTTCGGCAACATGGCCGCCGCGCTCAAGTATTTCCTCGACGGCACCACGCCGCAATGGCTGTCGGGCGCGCTGACCGGCAAGCCGGCGAGCGTGTTCACGTCCACCGGCAGCCTGCACGGCGGCCAGGAATCGACGCTGCTGTCGATGATGCTGCCGCTGCTGCATCACGGGATGATGATCGTCGGGATCCCGTACACCGAATCCGCCCTCAGCACGACGCGCACCGGCGGCACGCCGTACGGCGCATCGCACGTCGCGCAGCACGACCGCGCGGCGTCGGGCGGGCTGTCGGCGGACGAGAAGGCGCTCGCGGCCGCGCTCGGCGTACGGCTCGCGCGCGCCGCCGCGGCGCTCGCCAGCGCCCGGTCCGCCGAGGCGGCATGAACGCCCCCGCCCGCCCCGCCGTCGCGGCCCGGCCGCGCTACGCGCTGGCCGCCGCCGCATGTCTCGTCGCGCTGATCGCCCTGTCGCTCGCGTGGGAGCTGTGGCTCGCGCCGCTGCGCCCCGGCGGCTCCGCGCTGATGCTCAAGGCCGTGCCGCTCGCACTCGCGCTGCCCGGCGTCTGGCGGCGTAACATCTATACGATGCAATGGGCGAGCATGCTGGTCCTCGTCTATCTTGCCGAAGGCATCGTGCGCGGCATGTCCGATCGCGGGCTGTCCGCGACGCTCGGCTGGTGCGAGACCGCGCTCGCCGTCGGCTTCTTCGTGGCGGCGCTGGCTTACGTCGCGCCGTTCAAGCGCGCGGCGAAAAAACCGCGCGCCACGTCCTGACCCTTACGCGACAAGGTGATGATGTCCTCCGAAGCTTTCGTTTCCGCGTGCCGCGACGCGATCGGCGCCGACCACGTGCTGACCGATCCGCACGATACCGAACCGTTCCTGACCGACTGGCGCCGCCGCTACAAGGGCGCCGCATGCGCGGTGCTGAAGCCCGCGAACACGGCGGAAGTCGCCGCGCTCGTGAAGCTCGCCAACGCGCACGGCGTCGCGCTCGTGCCGCAGGGCGGCAACACGGGCCTCGCGGGCGGCGCGACGCCCGATGCGAGCGGCAGCCAGGCCGTGCTGAGCGTCGCGCGCCTGAACCGCGTGCGTGCGCTCGATCCGCACAACAACACGATCACCGTCGAAGCCGGCGTGATCCTCGCCGACGTGCAGGCGCGCGCCCGCGAAGGCGGCCGGCTGTTCGCGCTGAGCCTCGCGGCGGAAGGCAGTTGCACGATCGGCGGCAACCTGTCCACCAACGCAGGCGGCACCGCGGTGCTGCGCTACGGCAACGCGCGCGAGCTGTGCCTCGGCCTCGAGGTCGTGACGCCGCAGGGCGAGATCTGGGACGGGCTGCGCGGACTGCGCAAGGACAACACCGGCTACGACCTGCGCGACCTGTTCATCGGCGCCGAAGGCACGCTCGGGATCATCACGGCGGCCGTGATGAAGCTGCATCCGCTGCCGGCCGCGCAGGTCACGGCGCTGGCCGCGCTCGAGTCGCCGCACGCGGCGCTCGATTTCCTCGCGCTCGCGCAGCGCGCGGCCGGGCCTTTGTTGACCGGCTTCGAGCTGATGTCGGATTTCTGCATGCAGCTGGTCGGCAAGCATTATCCGCAACTGCGCTACCCGTTCGCGCAGACGCACGCGCAAACGGTGCTGCTGGAGCTGTCCGACAACGAAAGCGAAGCGCATGCGCGCGCACTCTTCGAGAAACTGATGGAAGAAGCGTTCGAGGCCGGGCTCGTGGTCGACGCGGTGGTCGCGGAGAATCTCGCGCAGTCGCGTGCGTTCTGGGACCTGCGCGAGCACATCCCGCTCGCGCAGGCCGACGAAGGGCTCAACATCAAGCACGACATCGCGGTGCCGATCTCGTCGATCGCACGCTTCATCGACGAGACCGACGCGGCGATCCAGCAAGCCGCGCCGGGCGCGCGCATGGTCACGTTCGGCCACCTCGGCGACGGCAACCTGCACTACAACGTGCAGATGCCCGAAGGCGGCGATGCGAAGGCGTTCCTCGCCGCGTTCCAGGCGCCGATCAACCGGATCGTCTACGACAACGTGCACCGCCACCACGGCACGATCAGCGCGGAGCACGGCATCGGCCAGTTGAAGATCGACGACGCGCAACGCTACAAGTCGCCGGTCGAAACGACGCTGATGCGCACGCTGAAGACCGCGCTCGACCCGCGCGGCCTGATGAATCCCGGCAAGGTCCTGCGCTGAAGCCGCCCACTCCGGAGCCAAGCCCGTGAAAATCCGCGTCCTGTCCGACCTGCACCTCGAAAGCAACCTGCCCGACGCGATCCCGCACGCCGATGCGGATCTCGTCGTGCTGGCCGGCGACATCCACAACCACGCGGAAGGCCTGCGCTGGGCCGCCGAGACGTTCGACCCGGCGGTGCCGGTGATCTACGTGCCGGGCAACCACGAGTACTACGACGGGGAATTCGGCGCGCTGGAGACGGCGATGCGCGACGCGGCGCATACGCTCGACAACGTGCATTACCTGAACAACGGCGTCTACGTCGATCCCGCCCAGCGCTTTCGCGTGCTGGGCACGACGCTCTGGAGCGATTTTTCGCTGTTCGGCCGGGACGAAGCCGACATGGCCGCCGCGATCGACGCCGCGCTGCGCGTGATGCTCGATTTCAAGGGATTGATCCAGGTGACCTGGCCGCACGATGCGGCGCTGCATGCGGCAGCGGGCGAGCCGGAACGGGATTTCGCGCCGGCCGACGCGATCGCGCTGCACCGGCACGGCCGTGCATGGCTGGAAACGCAGCTGGCGGCGCCGTTCGCGGGCAAGACGATCGTCGTCACCCATCATGCGCCGCACCGGCGCTCGCTGGCGGAACGCTATGCGGACGATCTGGCTTCGGCGGGATTCGTGACGGACATGGCGGAACTGGTACGGCCGCCGGTGGATCTGTGGCTGCACGGCCACACGCATACGTCATTCGACTACGTTGCGGACGGCGGCACGCGCGTCGTGTGCAATCCGCGCGGCTACATTCATCGCCGCACCGGCGAACGGGAAAACCCCGCGTTCGCGTGGGACAAGGTCGTCGAGCTCGGCTGAGCGCCGGCCCGGGCGGCCGCGTGGCGCGGCCTTGCCCGTCCGAAACGTGACGGCGGGATCAGCGGCCGGGGCGGCGCGGCTCGCGCACGCGGACCGGCACCGGCTTCATCTGCGCCTTCGCCTTCATCGCACGCAGCAGGTCGCGGGTCGCCGCCGCGGCGGCAGCCGCGCCCAGCAGGACGCCAAGGCCGATCATCAGGTGCGTATCCATCGCTACTCCGGTGTGGTGTATCTCGTTAATTCCAACAGTATCAAACTGTCTGACACACGTTCGTAAAAAAATGTTGCGTGAAGGACAAATCTCGTCAGATTGCGGTCGACCGCGCTGTCATGTCGCACGCGTGTACTGCTCGAGCGCCGCTTCGTCCGCTTCGAGCGTGAGCGGCAGCTCTTCGCGCAGGAAATCGACCCAGGTGCGGATTTTCGCGTCGAGGTACTGGCGCGACGGATACAGCGCGTAGATGTTCATCACGTGCGACCGGTACTCGGGCATCACGCGCACGATGTGCCCGCTACGCAGCCAGCCGATCGCCGAATAGAGCGGCAGCCCGCCGACGCCCATCCCCTCCCGCACGGCCACCGCGAGCGCCTCGGCGACGTTCACGCGAAACGGCGGCGCCGTGATCGGCACAACCTCGTCGCCGTTCGGCCCCGCCAGCGCCCATTCGTCGAAGTGAAAGCCCGGCGCGACCATCCCCAGGCACACGTGCTGTGCGAGATCGGCCGGCCGCTGCGGCACGCCGTGCGACTCGACGTAGCCCGGCGATGCGCAGACGACGCTGTAGCTCTCGCCGAGCCGCTGAGACACGAGCCCCGAATCGGGCAGGTCGCGGCCGACGACGATCGCGACGTCGTACCCCTCGTCGAGCAGGTCGGGCATCCGCTGCGCGAGCGTCAGCTCGACGTGCACGTCCGGATAGCGCTCGCGGTAGCGCGCGATGGCCGGCACCAGATAGTGCTGGCCGAGGCTCGTGAAGCAATGGACCTTCAGCTTGCCGGACGGGCGCGCGTGCGCGTCGCCCGCCTCGGCTTCGGCCTGGTCGACGTAAGCGAGGATCTGTTCGCAGCGCTGCAGATAACGCTCGCCGGCCTCGGTCAGCGCGATCCGGCGCGTCGTGCGGTTCAGGAGACGCGTGCGCAGGTGGGCCTCGAGATCCGAGACCGCGCGCGACGCGTAGGCGGTGGTCGAATTCATCTGCTGGGCGGCCGCGGTAAAGCTGCCCGCGTCGACCACGCGGACGAATACCCGCATGTTTTGTAACGTATCCATCCCATTACCCGTGTGAATCCGGAGGGATTGTTGCACAGGGTCCAACAAATATTATCTCAGGATTCGTAAAAATGACTTGCACCGTTGTCCATTTATTCAGGAATCACTGAAAAATATAATCGCCTCCGACTCATCTATATCCGAAAGGGAGAAAATCGTGCAGTCTCCGGCGACAAAAGGGACGCTCGCACTGGCGGTTCTTGCAGTCTCATTAATAATGGCCGGTTGCGCGAGCATGGGCGACAACAAACCCCAGTCCACTCGCATCGAAGCGAACGCACTCGACGCCGGCGCGGCCATCCGCGCCGCCGACCGCGACGCGGGCTGGCCCGCCGCCGACTGGTGGCGCGCGTACCGCGATCCGCAGCTCGATGCGTGGATTGCCGCCGCCCAGGCCGGCAACCCGACCCTCGCGGCCGCCGAGGCCCGCGTGCGCGAAGCGCAGGCAATGGCGCGCGTCGCCCGTTCGGCCGAACTGCCGCAGATCAACGGCAACCTGTCGCTGATGCGCCAGCACTGGCCGGACAACGTGTACTACGGCCCGGGCCCGCTCGCGAACGCCGACACCTGGAACAATACCGGCTCGCTCGGCCTGTCGTACCACCTCGATCTGTGGGGCAAGGACAAGAACGCGACCGAGCGGGCGCTCGACACCGCGCATGCGACCGCCGCCGACGCACGGGCGGCGAAGCTCGAACTCGAAGTCAACGTCGTGCGCGCGTATGTCGGCATGTCGATGAACTACGCGCTGCTGGATCTCGCGCACGAGACGTTCGAACGCCAGCGCTCGCTCGCGGATCTCGCGCGCAAGCGGCTGCAGGCCGGCCTCGGCACGCAGCTCGACGTGAGCCAGGCGGAATCGACGCTGCCCGACTACGAGCGCCAGATCGACAGCTATGAAGAAGCGATCCAGCTCGCGCGCCATCAGCTCGCCGCATTGGCCGGCAAGGGCCCGGGCGCCGGCGACGCGATCAAGCGGCCGCAGCTTGCGCTCGACGCGCCGGCCGGCCTGCCGTCGGCGATGCCGGCCGACCTGCTCGGCCGCCGCCCCGACGTCGTCGCGGCGCGCTGGACGGTCGACGCGCAGGCACGCGGCATCGACGTCGCGAAGGCGTCGTTCTATCCGAACATCGACCTGCTCGCGACGGTCGGCGGCTTTGGCGTGACCGCGCCGTTCACCGACTTCCTGCGCGCGATGAACGGCGGCTGGACGGCCGGCCCCGCGCTGTCGCTGCCCATCTTCGAAGGCGGCCGGCTGCGTGCGCAGTTGGGCGCCGCGAATGCCGGCTACGACCAGGCGGTCGAGCGCTACAACCAGACGATCGTCGGCGCGCTCAAGGACATCGCCGACCAGGTCGTGCGGATCCGCTCGCTCGATACGCAGAAGAAGGACGCCGCGCGCTCGGTGGCGGCCAACAATCGCAGCTATCAACTGTCGCGCGAAGGCTTCCGCCGCGGGCTGACCGATTACGTGAACGTGCTGGTCGCGCAACAGCAACTGCTGCGCGCGCAGGAGACGGCCGCCCGCATCGATGCGGAACGCCTCGCCGCGCATGCACAGTTGATGGCGGCGCTCGGGGGTGGGGTCGAGACGGGCAGCGACGTGCCGAAGGACGAAGCCGCCGCCGCGGTTGCCGTGCCGGGCACGAAGTCCGCGGCAGCGGTCGCCCGGCCCGCGGAAGTCGCCACCACCGGCGCGTCCGGCGTGCCGGCCGCACGGTAACGCGGAGCGTCGCCATGTCTGCCTCCTCCCCCGCTTCCACGCCCGCCGGCGGTCCGTTCGCGGCCTGGTATGCCGCGTTCGGCGACTGGGCCCGCACCGACGGCGCCGCGTGGCTCTACCTGTTCAAGGCGCTGCTCGCCGCGTTCATCGCGACCGGCGTGTCGATGCGGCTCGACCTGCCCGCGCCGAAAACGGCGATGACGACCGTGTTCATCGTGATGCAGCCGCAAAGCGGCGCGGTGCTCGCAAAAAGCTTCTACCGCGTCGCCGGCACGATCTTCGGGCTGATCGCGACGCTCACGTTCGTCGGGCTGTTCCCGCAGCAGCCGCAGCTGTTCCTGCTGGCGGTCGCGCTGTGGGTCGCCCTGTGCACGGCCGGCGCCGCGCGCAACCGCAACTTCCGCAGCTACGGCTTCCTGCTGGCCGGCTACACGACCGCGCTGATCGGGCTGCCCGCGTCGCAGCACCCGGACGGCGCGTTCATGAGCGCGATGACGCGCGTGGCCGAAATCATGGTCGGGATCGTGTCGGCCGGCGTGGTCAGCGCGCTCGTGTTTCCGCAGACCACCGGCGAGCAGATGCGCACGACGGTGCGCAAGCGCTTCGGCAGCTTCGTCGACTACGTCGCGGCGGCGCTGTCGGGCCAGCTCGACCGCGCGCATATCGAAACCATCCATACGCGTTTCGTCGCCGACGTGGTCGGGTTCGAGGCCGCGCGCAGCATGGCCGTGTTCGAGGATCCGGACACGCGGATGCGCAGCGGCCGCCTTGCGCGGCTGAACAGCGAGTTCATGAGCGCGTCGAGCCGGTTTCATGCGCTGCACCAGTTGATGAACCGGCTGCATGCGGCCGGCGCGCAGGCCGCGATCGACGCGATCGAACCGTACTTTCGCGAGATCGCGCCGCTGCTGCTGACCCCTGCCGGCGAACCGGTGCGCACGTCGGCCGACGCGGGCCATGCGGCCGCGCAACTGCTCGCGTGGCGCGACGCGCTGCCGCGCCGCATCCGCGCGACCCGCGCCGCGCTCGAAACGCAGCCGGACTTTCCGCTGCTCGACTTCGACACCGCCGCCGAACTGCTGTACCGCTTCATCACCGACCTGCACGAGTACGCGGCCACCTACGCGTCGCTGTCGAGCGCGACGCACGAACGCGAACGCTGGATCGAGCGCTACGAGCCGCGCACCAACGCGACGGCGATGGTGATCGCGGCGATCCGCACGGCAACCGTGATCCTCGTGCTCGGCTGGTTCTGGATCGAGACCGCGTGGCCGAGCGGCGTGACGCTCACGCTGACCGCGGCGGCCACCTGCGCGCTCGCGTCGTCGACGCCGCGCCCGACCGCGATGTCCGCGCAGATGGGCATGGGCACGGCGCTCGCCGTCTGCACCGGCTTCCTGCTGACGTTCGGGATCTATCCGCACATCGACGGCTTTCCGCTGCTGTGCGTCGCGCTCGCGCCGCTGCTCGCGATCGGCATCTTCATGACGCTGAAGCCGAAGCTCGCCGGCTACGGGATGGGCTACCTGATCTTCTTCAGCTTCCTCGCCGGCCCGGACAACATCACGCACTACGATCCGACCGGCTTCATGAACGATTCGCTCGCGCTCGTGCTGTCGATGCTCGCGTCGGCGATCGCGTTCGCGGTGCTGTTCCCGCCGACCGCGCCGTGGCTCAAGAAGCGGCTGTTCGCGGACCTGCGCCACCAGGCCGTCGCGGCCGGCCACGCGCGGCTCGCGGGCCTGCGCACGCGCTTCGAAAGCGGCGCGCGCGACCTGATGTACCAGGCGCACACGCTGTCGGCCGACCAGCCCGACGTGCAGCGCGACGCGCTGCGCTGGATGTTCGCGGTGCTCGAAACCGGCAACGCGACGATCGACCTGCGTCACGAGCTCGCGACGCTGCCGTCCGACCCGCGCTATGCGCCCGCGATGCCGTGGCGGCGCGCGATCGAGACGATGCGCAGCGCACTGTCGGCATTGTTCACCCGGCCGAGCGCCGCGCGTTTCGACGCGACGCTCGCCGCGACCAATGCGGCGATCGACGCGACCCGGCAAACGCTCGATGCGTTCGAGCCGTCGCGCGACGAGCGCCACCGGCTGCAGCGCATCCTGAGCCACCTGCATTTCGTGCGGACCGCGCTGCTCGACCCGGAATCGCCGCTCGAGCCGCTCAACCGCAACCGCCCCGTGCATCCCCAACCAGGAGCCTCGTCATGATGCCGCGTGAAATCGCCATTCTCGATGCCTACATGCCGACGGTGGTGCTGATGTTCGTCCTCGGCGCGATCGCGACCTGGGCTGTCGACCGCCTGCTCGCCTATACGGGCCTCTACCGTCTCGTCTGGCACCCGTCGCTGTTCCGGGCCTGCCTTCTCGTCTGCATTTGCGGCGGACTGAGTCTTGCCGTTTACCGTTGATTCCGAACCATCATGATTCTCAGAAAACTCTTCGGCTTCGTCGCGACCGCCGTCATCCTTCTCGTCGCGATCCTGATCGGGCGCTCGCTGTGGGTGCACTACATGGACGATCCGTGGACACGCGACGGGCGCGTGCGCGCCGAGATCGTCAACGTCGCGCCGGACGTGTCGGGCGCGATCGTCGAGCTGCCCGTGCATGACAACCAGCTCGTGAAGAAGGGCGACCTGATCATGCAGATCGATCCGTCGCATTACCAGATCGCGGTCGAGCAGGCGCAGGCGGCGGTGGCCGCCCGTCGCGCGGAACTGCAGATGCGCCGTGACGACGCGGCCCGCCGCGCGGACCTCGATGCGCTCGTCGTGTCGAAGGAAAACCGCGAGAATGCGGCGCACAGCGCGTCGAGCGCCGACGCGCAGTATCAGCAGGCCATCGCCGCGCTCGACGCCGCGAAGCTGAACCTCGCACGCACGCGCGTCGTCGCGCCGGTCGACGGCTACATCACGAACCTGCAGACCTTCAAGGGCAACTACGCGGTGGCCGGCCAGGCGAAGCTCGCGATCGTCGACAGCCACTCGTTCTGGGTCTACGGCTACTTCGAGGAAACCAAGCTGCCGCGCGTGAAGATCGGCGCACCGGCCGAAATGCGGCTGATGAGCGGCGGCGTGATGAAGGGCCACGTCGAGAGCATCTCGCGCGGCATCTACGATCGCGACAACCCGCAAAGCCGCGACCTCGTCGCGGACGTGAACCCGACCTTCAACTGGGTGCGCCTCGCGCAGCGCGTGCCGGTGCGCATCAAGATCGACGAAGTGCCGGCCGACGTGGTGCTGTCGGCGGGCACGACCTGCACGGTCATCATCGACCCCGACAAGCAGAAGAAGTCGTAAGCGCCGGCGCGCGCCGCGCGCTCAGGCGGCGATGCGGAAGCGCCCGACCAGCGCCTTCAATGCCTGCGCCTGCTCGTCGAGCGCGTTCGCGGCGGCCGCCGCCTGTTCGACGAGCGCCGCGTTCTGCTGGGTGCCGGCATCCATCTGCGTGACCGCGCGGCCGATCTCGTCGATCCCCGCGCTCTGCTCGTCCGACGCCGCCGAAATCTCGCCGATGATGTCGGTCACGCGCTTCACCGCGCGTACCACGTCGCCCATCGTACGGCCCGCGTCGTGCGCGAGCGCCGCGCCGTTCGCCACGCGCTCGACCGACGCGCCGATCAGTTCCCGAATCTCCTTGGCCGCGGTCGCCGAGCGCTGCGCGAGCAATCGCACCTCGCCGGCGACCACCGAGAAGCCGCGCCCCTGCTCGCCGGCACGCGCGGCCTCGACCGCCGCGTTCAACGCGAGAATGTTGGTCTGGAACGCGATCCCCTCGATCGTGCCGATGATGTCGCGAATGTTCTTCGCGCTGTCGTCGATCTCGCTCATCGTCGCGACCACGCGCCCGACGACTTCCCCGCCCGTCTCCGCGACCGCCGACGCATTGGCCGCGAGCGTGCTCGCCTGCCGCGCGTTCTCGGCGTTCTGCCGCACGGTCGACGTGAGCTGCTCCATGCTGGCCGCGGTGCGTTCGAGCGCGACGGCCTGCTGCTCGGTGCGCCGCGACAGGTCGAGGTTGCCGGTCGAGATCTCGCCGGACGCGGCCGCGATGGCCTCGGCGCTCACCGCGATCTCGCCCACGGTTGCCGCGAGCCCCGTCTGCATCTCGGCCAGCGCGCGCACCATGCTGTCGCGGTCGTGGCGAGCGAGCGTGATCGGCCGCGTCAGGTCGCCGCGCGCGATGTCCGCGGCAATCTCCTTCGCGAGCGCGGGCTCGCCGCCGAGCTGCGACGCGAGGCGTCGCACGACGCGCTCGGCGATCGCGACGGCCAGCACGATCAGCGCGGCCGTCATCGCCGCGATCATCGCGAACGACGACGAAAAAATGGTCGCGGACGCATCGAGCGTCGCCTTCGACTTCTCGCCGCGCGTCTTCACGAGTTCGGCGACGAGTTTTTCGAGCTTGCCGGTTTCGACCAGCAGCGACACGTCCTGCGTGCCGACCTGCCAGTTCATCTGCGACAGGTCGAGCGGCTGCGCGCGCACCAGCGTGACGAAATCGCGCAGATGCGTGCTCCACGTGCCGACCGCCGTCGAGAAGGCGTGCAGCCGCGCAGAATCGCCGGCATCGGCCGGATCGGCATAGCGCTGCAGCGTGCCGAGCGCCTGGCCGATCGACGCAAGCCCCGCGCTCACGTCGGCGCCGAGTTCGTCGCGCTCCTTCGCGGTGGTCGCGGTCAGCAGCATCTTCTGCGCGCGGCTCGCCCGCAGCACTTCGGCGCGGACTTCCTCGGCCGCCCGGCTCGCGACGTGCCCCTGCTCGTAGACCGACGCGATCGACGCGTTCAGCCGGCTGATCTGCCACAGCGAAAACACGCCGATCGCGAGCGTGCCGGCCAGCAGGATCGCGAATGCGGCGCGCAACGTCGCCTTGACGGTCCACGGCCGACGCGTGCGACGCGCCGCGCGCGCACGCCGAGCGGCGCGACCGGCGGCAACGTCGGGTGCGGCGGCGGCCGCACCCGGCTGTGGATGCAAAGATGCTGCTTTCATCGATCTATCCCCGTATTGATCACGCTGCCGGAAAGGTCGGTCCGGCGTTCCCGCGACGGCTGGCCATGCCGCGCGTCCTGCGCCCTGTCCGGCGGGTAGCCGGCGTCGGACGCGGCGCGCCTGTTGTCATTGGGTCGTTCTACGGCCGCCACCGCCGTTTCTTGAGTCCGGTAAACCACCACCCGGCCCCAGCGCGGCCGCCGCCGAAGCGGCCGACGCGCCGCCAGCGTTATACCTGTCCAAAAAAGCCCGCACCGGCCGATCCGTCACACGAATGTCCGATTCGCGATAAAACTTGGCCTGACATTCTCGATACGCCACATTACACTTCTTTGACGCATCAACGAATCGACAACGCGCCGATCCCCAGCAGAGCGCGCCAGCCACCTCAACTCGTTCAGCTCACATGGAAACCAGCCTCGACTCCGGCTCCGCCGGCGCAGCCGCCGCCCAGCCGTCCGCCCCGCCCGTCGCCCGCACCGTCTACCCGGTGCTCGGCGCGATCAGCTTTTCGCACATGCTCAACGACATGATCCAGTCGTTGATCCTCGCGATCTACCCGATGCTCAAGAGCCAGTTCGCGCTGTCGTTCGCGCAGATCGGCCTGATCACGCTCACCTACCAGATCACCGCGTCGCTGCTGCAGCCGCTGGTCGGCCTCTATACCGACAAGCGTCCGAAGCCGTATTCGCTGCCGGTCGGCATGGGCTTCACGCTCGCCGGGCTGCTGCTGATGTCGGTGGCGTCGAATTTCCCGATGCTGCTGGTGGCCGCCGCGCTCGTCGGCTGCGGCTCGTCGGTGTTCCATCCCGAATCGTCGCGGGTCGCGCGGATGGCGTCGGGCGGCCAGCACGGGCTCGCGCAGTCGGTGTTCCAGGTGGGCGGCAATGCCGGCTCCGCGCTCGGGCCGCTGCTCGCCGCGCTCGTGATCATTCCGCACGGCCAGCACAGCATCGCGTGGTTCTCGGCGGCCGCGCTCGTCGCGATGATCGTGCTCACGCAGATCGGCCACTGGTACAAGAAGCATCCGTCGATGAAGAAGAAGGCCGTGGCGGCCGGCCACCCGACGCTGTCGCGCGGCCGCGTGATGGGCGCGATCGGCGTGCTGGTGCTGCTCGTGTTCTCGAAATACTTCTACCTCGCGAGCATCAACAGCTATTTCACGTTCTACCTGATCGACAAGTTCCACCTGTCGGTGCAGGCCGCGCAGATCCACCTGTTCGTGTTCCTCGCGGCGGTGGCGGCCGGCACGCTGATCGGCGGGCCCGTCGGCGACCGGATCGGCCGCAAGTACGTGATCTGGGTGTCGATCTTGGGCGTCGCGCCGTTCACGATGCTGCTGCCGTACGCGAACCTGTTCTGGACGAGCGTGCTGACCGTGATCATCGGCGTCGTGCTGGCGTCGGCGTTCGCCGCGATCCTCGTCTACGCGACGGAGCTGATGCCCGGCAAGGTGGGGATGGTCGCGGGCCTGTTCTTCGGCTTCGCGTTCGGCCTGGGCGGCGTCGGCGCGGCGGTGCTCGGCCAGCTCGCCGACGCGACCAGCATCCCGTTCGTCTACAAGGTGTGCTCGTTCCTGCCGCTGATCGGCGTGCTGACGGTGTTCCTGCCGAACCTCGAAAGCAGCGGGCGCAAGAAGGCGTGACGAACGACCAGCCGCGGCGTGCGCGCCGCGGCTGGTCGAACGGTACGAACGGAAAATTCGACGGCGGCTTCAGGCCGCCGTCGTCGCATGCAGCGTCAGGAAACGCCTGAGGATGCCGGACGAATAGCTGCTCGCGATCGCCGACAGGAAGTGCGAGAACGACTGCGTCGCGTGATCGTCGGCCGTATCGGAGATCGTGCGCACGAGCGCGAACGGCACGTCGTGTTCCGCGCACACCTGCGCGATCGCCGCGCCTTCCATTTCGACCGCGAGCGCATCCGGCAGCGCGTCGCGCAGCGCGACGACCTCCTGCTCGCTCGACACGAAGCGGTCGCCGCTGATGACGAGCCCCGCGTGCAGCGCCGCGCCGGCGAGCCCGAAGCGCTCGGCGAACTGCGCGCCCTCCTCCTCGACGAACAGCGTGCACGCGGCCCGCAAGCGGGCCGTCAGCGCCGCGTCGGTCGCGAAACGCGTGATGCCGAGCAGCGGCACCTCGTAGCGCGGAAAGAGCGGCGACGCATCGAGATCGTGCTGCAGCAGCGTATCGGCCACGACGACGTCGCCGACCCGCACCGTGCGCGACACACCGCCCGCGACGCCGGTGAACACGACACCCGACACGCCGAACACATGGATCAGCGCGCTGACCGTCGCGGCGGCCGCGACCTTGCCGACCCGCGCGAGCGTGACGACGCAGGCCGCGCCGTGCACGGTGCCGACGTGATAATCGCGGCGGCCGAGCGTGACCGTCTTCATCGCGCCGTCGGCGCGCATCGCGGCGATCAGGTCGCCGAGCTCCTCGGGCAGCGCGGCCAGGATGCCGAGCGGACGCGCGGCGGGCGTCACGATCATGTCGACGTCCATCATTCCACCGCCTGCAGTTTCGCGACCGCGAGCGCGAGCCATTTCTCGCCGTGGCGCTTGAACTTCACCTGCGCCTTCGCATCGGTGCCGTTGCCTTCGAGTGCGGTGACCGTGCCTTCGCCGAACTTGGTATGGAACACCTGCTGGCCGACCCGGAAGCCGGCGTCGGCTGCGCGCTGCTTGTCCGCGAACGCGGGCAGCGGCGCGGACACGGCCGCGTCGACGATCTGCTCGCGACTGCCGCCGCCCGGCCGCGCGAACCAGTCGCGCCCGTACCCGGCGTTGTCCGAACGTCCGCCCCAGCGCGAGCCGGCCTCGACCTTCGGCGTGAGCCACTTCAACACGTGCTCGGGCAACTCGTCGAAGAAGCGCGAGCGCACGTTGTAGCGGGTCTGGCCATGCAGCATCCGGCTTTGCGCGAACGACAGGTAGAGCCGCTCCTTCGCGCGCGTGATCGCGACGTACATCAGCCGGCGCTCTTCCTCGAGGCCGTCCGATTCGAGCACGCTGTTCTCGTGCGGGAACAACCCTTCCTCGAGCCCCGTGATGAACACGGCCGAGAACTCGAGCCCCTTCGCCGCGTGCACCGTCATCAGCTGCACGGCGTCCTGGCCGGCCTGCGCCTGGTTGTCGCCGGCCTCCAGCGACGCATGCGACAGGAAGCCGGCGAGCGGCGTCATCGTGTCGGGGTTCTGTGCAGGGTCGGCGGGCGAGGCGGGATCGAGCACGTCGACCGACGGATCGTCCGTCGCGGTGCCGAGTTCAGGCGCCGCGATCGCCCCCGCGCGCAGCGGGATCGAGCGGGCCGGCGTGTCGAGCCCGTAGCCTTCCTCGGCGATGAACGCGGTGGCCGCGTTCACGAGTTCCTGCAAGTTCTCGAGGCGATCCTGCCCTTCGCGCTCGCCCTGGTAGAAATCGGCGAGACCGCTCGCGCGTACGATGTGCTCGACGGTGTCGGGCAGGTTCATGTGCTGCGTGTCGGCGCGCATCTTCGCGATCAGGTTCGCGAACCCGCCGAGGCTCGTGCCGGCCTTGCCGGTCACGTACGGAATCGCCGCGGCCATCGAGCAGCCGTACAGGCGCGCGGCGTCGGCCAGTTGCTCGATCGAGCGCGCACCGATGCCGCGCGTCGGGAAATTCACGACGCGCGCGAATGCCGTGTCGTCGTTCGGGTTGTCGATCAGGCGCAGGTACGCGAGCGCGTGCTTCACTTCCTGCCGCTCGAAAAAGCGCAGGCCGCCGTACACGCGGTACGGAATGCCCGACGACATCAGCGTGTGCTCGATCGAGCGCGACTGCGCGTTGCTGCGGTACAGGACGGCCACTTCGCTGCGCGCCATCCCGGTATTGATCAGCGAGCGGATCTCCTCGACGATCCAGCCGGCTTCCTGCGAATCCGTGCTGGCTTCGTACACGCGCACCGGTTCGCCGTGGCCGGCGTCGGTGCGCAGGTTCTTGCCGAGGCGGTGCGCGTTGTTCGAGATCAGCTGGTTCGCCGCGTCGAGGATGTTGCCGTGCGACCGGTAGTTCTGCTCGAGCTTGATCAGGTTGCGCACGCGGAATTCGTCTTCGAAGTCGCGCATGTTGCCGACGTTCGCGCCGCGGAACGCGTAGATCGACTGGTCGTCGTCGCCAACCGCGAAGATCGCGTTCTCGCCGCCCGCGAGCATCTTGAGCCACGCGTACTGCAGCTTGTTGGTGTCCTGGAACTCGTCGACGAGGATGTGCCGGAAGCGCGCCTGGTAGTGCGCGCGCAGCGGCGCGTTGTACGCGAGCAGTTCGTAGCAGCGCAGCAGCAGCTCGGGGAAATCGACGACGCCTTCGCGCTGGCACTGCTGGTCGTACGCCTGGTACAGCTCGACGAACTTGCGGTTGAAGTTGTCGGTCGCGTCGACCTTGTCCGGGCGCAGCCCCTGCTCCTTCGCGTTGTTGATGAAGTACTGGACGTTCTTCGGCGGATACTTTTCGTCGTCGACGTTCGCCGCCTTCATCAGCCGCTTGATCGCGGACAGCTGGTCGGCCGTGTCGAGGATCTGGAAGGTCTGCGGCAGGCCGGCGTCGCGCCAGTGCGTACGCAGCATCCGGTTGCACAGGCCGTGGAACGTACCGATCCACATCCCGCGCGTGTCGATCGGCATCATCGCCGACAGGCGCGCCATCATCTCGCGCGCGGCCTTGTTCGTGAAGGTGACGGCGAGCACGGTGGGCGGCGACGCATAGCCCTGCTGGATCAGCCAAGCGATGCGCGTGATCAGCACGCGGGTCTTGCCGCTGCCCGCCCCTGCGAGGATCAGCGCCGGTTCGTTCGGCAACGTGACGGCGGCGAGTTGTTCGGGGTTCAGATTGGCGAGCAGATCGGGCATGGAGCGGCAGCTGGCGGGCGAGAAAAATGCGGACCCGACATTATAAGTCGGCCGCGCGATGCCGTTTCCGATCCGTCCGGTCGCAGGTCGCATGCGCGTTGCAGGCCGGTTGCGCGCGCGTCCCGACAGGCCCGCGCCGGCAAGGCGATGGCTGGCCGATGGGCATCCATTTATAATTGTCAGATTCGGCATCCAATTCACGCATTTTTCGGCAGATTTCCAACATGAGCGACAACACGCTTGCGAAGAGCTTCGAGCCCCATACCATCGAGTCCCAATGGGGGCCGGAGTGGGAAAAACGCGGCTATGCCGCCCCGGCATTCGATCCGTCCCGCCCCGATTTCGCGATCCAGTTGCCGCCGCCGAACGTGACGGGCACGCTGCACATGGGCCACGCGTTCAACCAGACGATCATGGACGGCCTCGCCCGCTACCACCGGATGCTCGGCGAGAACACGCTGTGGGTGCCCGGCACCGACCACGCGGGGATCGCGACCCAGATCGTCGTCGAACGCCAGCTCGACGCGCAGGGCGTGTCGCGCCACGATCTCGGCCGCGAGAAGTTCGTCGAGCGCGTGTGGGAATGGAAGCAGAAATCCGGTTCGACGATCACCGACCAGGTGCGCCGCCTCGGCGCATCGACCGACTGGTCGCGCGAATACTTCACGATGGACGACAAGATGTCGGCCGCCGTGCGCGACGTGTTCGTCACGCTGTACGAACAAGGGCTGATCTACCGCGGCAAGCGCCTCGTCAACTGGGATCCGGTGCTGCTCACCGCCGTGTCGGACCTCGAAGTCGTCAGCGAAGAGGAAAACGGCCACCTGTGGCACATCCGCTACCCGCTCGTCGACGGCTCGGGCTCGCTGACCGTCGCCACCACGCGCCCCGAGACGATGCTCGGCGACGTCGCGCTGATGGTCCATCCGGAAGACGAACGCTACGCGCACCTGATCGGCCAACGCGTCACGCTGCCGCTGACCGGCCGCGAGATCCCGGTGATCGCCGACGACTACGTCGACCGCGAATTCGGCACGGGCGTCGTGAAGGTCACGCCCGCGCACGACTTCAACGACTACCAGGTCGGCGTGCGCCACAAGCTCGCACCGATCGAGATCCTGACGCTCGACGCGAAGATCAACGACAACGGCCCCGAGCAGTATCGCGGCCTCGACCGCTTCGACGCGCGCAAGGCGATCGTCGCCGACCTCGACGCGCAGGGCTTCCTCGACTCCGTGAAGCCGCACAAGCTGATGGTGCCGCGCGGCGACCGCACGGGCGTCGTGATCGAGCCGCTGCTGACCGACCAGTGGTTCGTCGCGATGACGAAGCCCGCGCCGGAAGGCACGTTCAATCCGGGCAAGTCGATCACCGAAGTATCGCTCGACGTGGTGCGCGACGGCCAGATCAAGTTCGTCCCGGAAAACTGGACGACCACCTACTACCAGTGGCTCGAGAACATCCAGGACTGGTGCATCTCGCGCCAGCTGTGGTGGGGCCACCAGATTCCCGCGTGGTACGGCGAGAACGGCGAGGTGTTCGTCGCGCGCAACGAGGAAGACGCGCGCGCGCAAGCCGCCGCGAAGGGTTACACGGGCGCGCTCAAGCGTGACGAAGACGTGCTCGACACGTGGTTCTCGTCGGCGCTCGTGCCGTTCTCGTCGCTCGGCTGGCCGAACGAAACGCCCGAACTGAAGCACTTCCTGCCGTCGTCGGTGCTCGTCACCGGCTTCGACATCATCTTCTTCTGGGTCGCCCGGATGGTGATGATGACCACGCACTTCACCGGCAAGGTGCCGTTCCATACCGTCTATATGCACGGCCTCGTGCGCGACGCGGAAGGCCAGAAGATGTCGAAGAGCAAGGGCAACACGCTCGACCCGATCGACATCGTCGACGGCATCGACCTCGAGTCGCTGGTCGCGAAGCGCACGACGGGCCTGATGAACCCGAAGCAGGCCGCGACCATCGAGAAGAAGACGCGCAAGGAATTCCCGGACGGCATCCCCGCGTTCGGCACCGACGCGCTGCGCTTCACGATGGCGTCGATGGCGACGCTCGGCCGCAACGTGAATTTCGACCTCGCGCGCTGCGAAGGCTATCGCAACTTCTGCAACAAGCTGTGGAACGCGACGCGCTTCGTGCTGATGAACTGCGAAGGCCACGACTGCGGCAACGACAAGCCGGAAGTGTGCGGCGCGGGCGACTGCGGCCCCGGCGGCTACCTCGACTTCTCCGCGGCCGACCGCTGGATCGTGTCGCTCTTGCAGCGCACCGAAGCCGACATCGCGAAGGGTTTCGCCGATTACCGCTTCGACAACATCGCGAGCAGCATCTACAAGTTCGTGTGGGACGAGTACTGCGACTGGTATCTCGAACTCGCGAAGGTGCAGATCCAGAACGGCACGCCGGAACAGCAGCGCGCCACCCGCCGCACGCTGCTGCGCGTGCTGGAAACGGTGCTGCGCCTCGCGCACCCGGTCATCCCGTTCATCACCGAAGCGCTCTGGCAGAAGGTCGCGCCGCTCGCCGGCCGCTATCCGCAGGGCAAGGCCGAAGGCGAAGCGTCGCTGATGACGCAGGCGTATCCGGTCGCGAACCTGCAGAAGCTCGACGAGGCGTCCGAGCAGTGGGCGGCCGACCTGAAGGCGATCGTCGACGCGTGCCGCAACCTGCGCGGCGAGATGAACCTGTCGCCGGCCACCAAGGTGCCGCTGCTCGCGGCGGGCGACGCCGAGCGCCTGCGCTCGTTCGCACCGTACGTCCGGGCGCTCGCGCGCCTGTCGGAAGTACAGATCCTCGCGGACGAAGCGGCGCTCGACAAGGAAGCGCACGGCGCGCCGATCGCGATCGTCGGCCCGAACAAGCTGGTGCTGAAGGTGGAAATCGACGTCGCGGCCGAACGCGAGCGCCTGTCGAAGGAAATCACGCGCCTGACGGGCGAGATCGCGAAGTGCAACGCGAAGCTCGGCAACGAGGCTTTCGTCGCGAAAGCCCCGCCGGCCGTGGTCGAACAGGAGCAGAAACGCGTCGCGGAATTCCAGAGCACGCTCGAAAAACTGCGTGCGCAGCTCGATCGGTTGCCTGCGTAACAAACGGTAAGGTCGTTTGCGTTCACTATAATGCGAACGTGAACATAGACCGTCTGACAAGTCGATTACAGGAATAAAGGTTCGATCATGTTGAAAGTCACCAAGGCGGTATTCCCCGTTGCCGGTCTCGGCACGCGGTTCCTCCCGGCAACGAAGGCGAGCCCGAAGGAGATGCTGCCGGTCGTCGACAAGCCGCTGATCCAGTATGCGGTCGAGGAAGCGATCGCGGCGGGCATCACCGAGATGATCTTCGTCACCGGGCGCAGCAAGCGCGCGATCGAGGATCACTTCGACAAGTCGTACGAGATCGAGGCCGAACTCGAGGCGCGCGGCAAGGAAAAGCTGCTCGAACTGGTGCGCAGCATCAAGCCGAGCCACGTCGACTGCTTCTACGTGCGCCAGCCGGAGGCGCTCGGCCTCGGCCACGCGGTGCTGTGCGCGGAAAAGCTGGTTGCCGACAACCCGTTCGCGGTGATCCTCGCGGACGACCTGCTCGACGGCAACCCGCCGGTGATGAAGCAGATGGTCGACGTGTTCGACCACTATCACAGCTCGGTGATCGGCGTCGAAGAGATCCCGCCGTCGGAGACGAAGTCGTACGGCATCGTCGACGGCAAGGAATGGGAAGAGTCGATCGTCAAGATGTCGGCGATCGTCGAGAAGCCGGCGCCGGAAGTCGCGCCGTCGAACCTCGGCGTGGTCGGCCGCTACATCCTGAAGCCGCGGATTTTCGAGCACCTGCGCGCGCTGAAGCCGGGCGCGGGCGGCGAGCTGCAGCTCACCGACGCGATCCAGGCGCTGCTCGCCGACGAACAGGTGCTGGCCTACAAGTATCAGGGCACGCGCTACGACTGCGGCAGCAAGCTCGGCTACCTGAAGGCGACGGTCGAATTCGCGCTGCGCCACCCGGAAGTCGGTGCGGAGTTCGAGACGTACCTGCGCACGCGCGACGGCGCTCAACCGACCGTCTGAACGCGGCAAGGGCGCGCCCCGGCGGGCCCGCCCTCACCTCACGGCCACCGCTTCAGCGCGCGTCGGCCGGCTTCACCGAGACGACGCCCGGCATGCCGCCCGCGTCGTCTTTTTTCGTCTTGACCAGCCAGCCGCTGCCGTCGCCGAACGGCACCTTCGCCAGCGCGCTCTTCACGAGCGCCGGCGCGGCCTGCTGCGTGCCCGGATCGCGGTCGCGCAGCGAGGCCGATACGCGATAGACGTCGGCGCCGGATTTCGCATCGACGAAACGCAGCGTCAGCACGTGGCGGTACACGCGCCCCATGAACGGCAGCGCGAGCGGCGCGGGCCCGTCGACCGTCACGCAGGCGCTGCTCGCCGCGCCGCACCGCTCGGCGATCGCCGCGACCGCCGCCGGCTGCGTCGCATACGCGATCGACAACCGGTAACGCGCGTCCTTGAGCGGCTGCGCATCGAAGCCGCGGCGCGCGAGCTCGTCGCGCACCAGCGTCTCGATCTGCCGGTACTCGGCATCGCCCGCCTGTGCGGCCGTCCGCACGAAATCGTAGCCGTGCGCACCGGATGCAAATGCATTCGGCTGCCCGACCGCGCTCACGCCGGTCGTCACGCCGGCGCAACCCGTCAACAGCGACGCCGCCAGCGCGGTCGCTGCCCATTGCTTTCTCATGACTTTCCCCAAATGCCTGCCGTCGCGCCCGGCCCTGTCAGGCGGACGGCTCGTCGATCGCGGGCAGCGACACCGTCACCGCGGTACCGACACCCACTTCGCTGTCGACCGACACGCTGCCCCCATGGCGCGTGACGACCGTCTTCACGAACGCCATGCCGAGCCCGGAACCCGAGATTTCGGGCCGCTCGCCGGCATGGAATCGCTTGAAACGCTCGAACAGATGCCGCTGATCTTCCGGCGCAATGCCGTACCCCTGATCGCGAATCGTACAGAACATCCGCTTCGATGCGTGTTCGACCGTCAGCGTACACGTGATCACCGTGTCGGACGGACTGTATTTGACCGCATTGTTCAGCAGGTTCACGAAGGCGCGCGTGATCAGCGAACGGTCCGCGCGCACCCAGCACATGTCGGTGCCCACGCCGGTCTCGACGCGGATGTGTTTCGCCTGCGCCTGCGGCCACACCTCGTCGCTCGCATCGATCAGCACGTCGACGAGGCTCGTCACCTCGAGCTGGTACGCCTGCGACTCGGCGCGCGCCAGCTGCACGAACTCGTCGGCGAGCGACAGCGCGCGGTGCGCATAGCGCTCGATCCGCGCGAGCAGCCCGCGCATCGCGTCGCTCTCGACGCGGTCGCGCTCGATCTCGACCAGCGCGAGGATCGACGACTGCGGCGAGCGCATGTCGTGCGACAGCAGGTGCAGCGCTTCCTCGCGCTGCCGCTCGGCCGCGTGCAGCTCGGTCACGTCGACGAGGCCGGCAATCCAGCCGGTCACGCGCCCTTGCGCGTTGGTACACGCCGCGTAGCGTAGCAGATGGTCGAGCCCGTCGCGATCGCGCACCTCGATGCCGCGCGCCATCGCGTCGTGCTCGGCCTCGAGCGTCGGATCGAGCACGGCCGGCCAGTGCTCGCGGATCGCCGCGTCGTGCTCGGCGTTGCCGTCGACGGTCTTCATGAACGTCAGCTCGCCAAGTGCGGTGCGCAGCGGCCGCCCTTCCGGCAGCGGCAACGCGAGCCGCGACCCGTAGCGTTTCGCCGCATGGTTCGCGATCAGCACGGTGCCCGCGAGATCGGTCACGAAGATCGGCTCGGGCATGCTGTCGAGGCTGTCCCACACGAAGCGCTTCATGTCCTGCACGCGCTGCGCGGCCTGCGCCATCAGCGCCATCTGCCGCTCCAGCACGTCGCCGCCGACGCTGCGCGTACGCGGCGCCTCCGGCAGCAGGTGCGGTTCGTCGGCAAGCTTCTGCAGCTCGCGACGCAGGTACGACATCGTCATTTCGAGCCGCCGCCAGTTCCAGATCGGGTAGACGGCAATCAACCCGAAGATCGCCGGCGCCGGCGTGAGCCAGATGCGCGCCTCGAACAGCAGCACGAGGCTCGCGACGACGGCGAGCGCGGCCAGGCTCAGCGTCAGCAGCAGCGCGCGCCACGGCGACAGCATCAGGAAGCCGCCGAGCAACACGGCGAGCGGCAGCAGCGACGCGACGAACAGCCCCGCGCGCGACGCGGGCGAGATCGCGCTGCCGGTTGCCAGCATGTCGAGCACGTTCGCATGGATGTACACGCCGGCGAGCGGGCCGAACTCGCCGGACACCGGCGTCGCGAAGCGGTCGTACAGCCCCGACGCGGTCACGCCGACGACGACGATCTTGCCGCGCAGCGCGTCGGGCTTCACGCGCCCTTCGAGCACGTCGTCGAACGACAGCGTCGGATACGCGGGCGTATTGCGGCTGAACGGGATCAGGTAGCGGCCGTCGCCCGCCGCATCGCGCGACAGGTCGTGCGCGTTCGCACCGGGCACGCCGCCGACCGGGTGCAGCCGGCCGGCCTGGATCGCCCGATAGACGGGCACCATCAGTTGCGGCCAGCGCACGCGCCCGTCGCTTTCGAACAGCGCGACGCTGCGCACGATGCCGTCGCGATCGACTTCGAGATTGATATGGCCGAGCCCCGTCGCGCGCGCGGCGAGCGCGGCGACCGGCGGATCGACCGAGCGCGTGCCGTCCGCCTGCTCGGGGCTCAACAGCACCGGCAGGAAAGTCGGCACGCGGCTCATCGCATCCGCGAACGTGCGATCCTCCGGCGACGGTTCGGTAAACAGCACGTCGTAGACGACGGCGGCCGGCTGCGCGCGCGCGAGCGTGTCGAGCAGCCGTGCATGCACGTCGCGCGGCCACGGCCAGCGACCGAGCGCGGACACGCTCTGGTTGTCGATGTCGACGACGACCACGTCGGGCGACAGCGGCAGGCTGCGCAGCATCAGCAGCCGGTCGTAGATCAGCCCGTCGACGCTCGACGACAGGCGGCCGAGCGCGCACGCGAGAATCACCGCGATCCCGAGACAGCCGATCGCGATCCATTCGATCAGGAAGCGGCGGCCGAGGCGCCGCCGCGGAGAAACGGAGTCGGGTTTCATGCGCCGCGGGTCAGCGCGACAACGTGAACGCGCTGACCGGACTGGTCTTCTCGTAGAACTTGCCGCCTTCGAATTCCTCGACGGTCACGGCCCAGAAATAGTCGCCCGGCGGCAGGTGCGCGACGGTGATCTGGCGCGCGTGCAGGCCGACCTGGTCGACGACCGGCGCGCTCAGGTCCTTCGAGCGCGACAGCACGAACCGGTAACGCGCGCCCTTGCCCGAACCGTTCGGCGACCAGCGGAACTCGTAACCGCCCGCGCCTTGCGACGCGCTCGCGTCGAGCCCCATCACGCGGCGCTCGAACGCATAGGTGCGCGGCAGCCCTTCGAGGCCGTTCGCATCGATCGCGGCGATCCGCACGAAGTAATTCCCGTTCGGCACGTCGCGGAACACCGCACGCGGCGAATCGGTGCGCGTTTCGCGGAACAGGTCGAGCAGCCCCGCGTCGTGCGCGAGCTGCACGCGATACGCGTGCGCCTGCGGGAGCGGCGCGACGTCGAATGCGACGTCGGGCTCGTCCTGCACCTTGTCGGGATGCGCGAGCGAGGGCGCGCCCAGCAGCTGGACGGGCGCACCGACCGCGCCGGACGACGTCGCGACGCTGCCGAAGTTCGCATGCACGAGGGTCGCGCCGGCCGGCTGCCGGCCGCCCGCGACGCCGACGGTGCCGTCGAGCACTTCGACGCGCGTCGCCGCATTGCCGGCCGCATCGTAGTTCACGCGAAAACGCGTGCCGCGCACGCCGGCCACGACCGACGGCGAGCGGATCTGGAAGCGGTCGTCGCGTTTCTTCAGGTGGGTGACTTCGCTGTCGACCGAGCCGCGCGTGAGTTCGAACTCGCGATCGAGCGTGCCGGTCAGCACCGTGCGGCGCAGCGACTTCAGGTCGAGCTGGCTGTCGGGCGGCAGGCTCATGTGCGTGCCGTCGGTCAGCTCGATCGTCACGAAGCCGTTCGGGCCGGTGCGCACGCGGTCGCCTTCGGCGAGCGTCGCATCGTTCGCGAGCGGCGCGAAAGCCGCGCCGGACGCGCGCTCGGCCGTGCCCTGCACCGCGATCACGCGTGCGGTGAGCTTTTCCTTGCGCAGCCGCGCGACCGGCAGTTTCAGCGCGACGCCGGGCTGCAGGTGCTTCGGCGCCGGCACGCCGTTGATCTGCTGGAGCAGTTGCCAGTCGTCCGCGCCCTGCAGGTAGCGCGCGGCGACGTCGTACAGCGTGTCGCCCGCCTGCGTGCGATAGACGACCATCTTGCCCGCGGCGGCGGGCGGCTGCGCCGCGGCCTGCTGCGCGGTGAACGCCAACGCGACCGCGCAGGCGGCGCGCAGCGCCGCCGTGCGCACACTCGCCGTGCGCTGCGTGATTCGCATGGTCACTCCGGTTCCCCCTGGCCGACCCGCTCGAGCCGGTAGCCGTACCCGTAGATCGGCGCCAGACGGTAGCCGTTTTCGGGCCGCAGGCCGAGCTTGGTGCGCAGCATCGAAATATGCGTATCCATCGTGCGCGACGGGATGTCGGTCGCCTGCTTCCACACGAGGTCGAGAATGTGCGCGCGCGACAGCGGCCGGTCGAGATGCTGGAACAGCAGCAGCGCGAGCTCGAATTCCTTTTGCGTGAGGCTCACGGCCTTGTCGCCGACGTACGCCTGCTTCAGGTTCACGTCGAAACGGAACTGGTCGAATTCGCGGACGGTCGCCTCGGCGTTGACCGGATACGCGCGGCGCAGCAGCGAACCGATGCGCGCGCGCAGGATCGGGCCCGACACGGGCTTGACCACGTAATCGTCGGCGCCGGCGTTGAGGATCTGCGTGATCCCCGCCTCGTCGTCGCGGCTCGTCATGAAGATAATCGGCAGGCTGTGCTCGGTCTGATTGGCGCGCACCCACTTGAGCACTTCCTCGCCGGACATGTCGGGCACGTTCCAGTCGAGCACCAGCAGATCGAACGTCTCGCGCTGCAGGCGCTTCTTCAGGGCCTTGCCTTCCTTGAACGCATAGCACGTATGGCCAACGGCCGTCAGCGTTTGACTGACGAAATCCGTCTGGGCCGGATCGTCATCCAGTACAGCAATTCTCATAGCACCCCGCAAATCGAAGTCGATTCGTCCATCCGGCTCCCGCGCCTGCCCCGGCCGCGCAGCCTGCGCGCGGCGTCCGGATACCGGCCGGCGAGCCGTCGTTCGCCGCTCGCGCCACCTGCGCAAACCGGCGACCCCGGTCAAATATCTCAAAAACGGGGCACGGACGAACCGGCGATTTCATCATAGTAGTATGAAATTCGCCAAGAAATTGCGCGGACTATCGCCCTTTCTTCGAATAATCCTTTCTGTTGCGCAACCGGGCGCCTATTCGGCGCCCGCGATGCCGGCCACCGGCTCGGCAAAATCGTCGATCGGCATGCGTGGCGACGGCGACTCCGACAGCGGCGATTGCGCAAGCATCCGCTGCAGCTGGTCGCGCACCCGCTCCCAGGCATGGGCTGCATAGTCGGGCTGGCCCGCCGCCCATGCCTGCGCCAGATCGAACACGCGTTCGATCGTCGCACCGCAGTAGGTCAGGCCGGAGCCGTCGTCCCGCGCGGCGTCGCGCAGCCGTTCGTCGAGCCATTCGGCCAGCCACGGCATCTCGGCCGCGGCCGAATCCGCATACGCCTCCAGCGCGGCACGCGCGTGGCGGTCCTGTTGCGGATCGAGCTCGATCCGGCTCAATTCCGAGGTGCGCACGGGCGCAATGCTTTCCGCTCCGGACGGACTTCGAAGGGTCCCTGGTCTGAAGGACATGTCCTCTCCCCGTTGTACGACGGTAGCGTCAGGCATGGCCCCCGTGCCCGCCGTACGACGTACCGTGGCCGGCGCCTCCGCTGGGAGCGGACGACCGGCCGGGTCAGTATACGCAGCCGGTCACGCAACGAGGTTTAAGAATTGTCAGAGAGGGGCGCCCGGCTAGGGGCGCCCGGTCAGGTGCGGCCGGTCAAGCGCACCGGCCAGGAGCCCGGCGCGGCGGGACGTGCGACGCGCGCCGTCAGCGGCGACGCATCAGGAACACGAAGGTCTTGTCCTGGGTCGTCGATTCGACGATCTCGTTGCCCGTCTGCTTCGCGAACGCGGCGAAATCGCGCTGCGAGCCCGGATCGGTCGCGAGCACCTTGAGGATCTGCCCGCTTTCCATATCGGCAAGCGCTTTCTTGGCACGCAGGATCGGCAACGGGCAATTGAGCCCGCGCGCGTCCACTTCCTTGTGAATCTGCATCGGCTGTCGACCTTCGAATGACGCGCCACACACGGCGCGGGAGGAAGCCGCGATTTTACCGCAGCGCCGCGGCGCCTGCCCGGCCCGCCCACGGCCGGGCGCCCGCCGGCGCCCGGCTCACGCGCCGGAAAAGCCGCCCGCGAGCCGGTCGCGCAGATGCCGCACGAGCGCGCGCACCGCGCTCGGCACGACCGGGCTGTACGGGCGGATCGCGAAAATGTGGTCGCCGAACGCGCCCGACGGCCGCCAGCCGTCGAGCAGCGCGACGAGCCGGCCGGCGTCGAGATCGCGCCGCGCGCTGAAGTCCGGCAGCAGCGCGATGCCGAGCCCGCCGAGCGCGGCCTCGCGCATCGCCTCGCTGTTGTTCGCCGCGAAACTGCCGCGCACCGGCACGCTCACGCGCTGGCGCCGGCGGCCGTCCGGCTCGAAGCTCCACGCGGCCGGCTCGTTGTCGCGCAGGTAGCACAGGCAGCTGTGATCGACGAGTTCGCTCGGGTGGCGCGGCGCGCCGCGCGCGTCGAGATAGTCGCGGCTCGCGACCAGCAGCGAACGCGTGTCGCACAGCTTCCATGCGACGTGGGTCTGCGGTGCGGTGGTCGTATGGCGGATCGCGAGGTCGAAGCCCTCCTGCGTCAGCGAATGCAGGCGGTCCGACAGGTCGAGCTCGATCTGTACGCCCGGATGCTGGCGCAGGAAATCGGGCAGGTGCGGCACGACCTGCTGGCGGCCAAGCGCGACCGGCACCGTCACGCGCAGCAGCCCGCGCGGCTCGCCGGCGAGATCCTTCACGCGCGCGAAGTGCTGGCCGATCGACTCGAACGCGTCGCGCGTGCTGTCGACGAGCGTCTGGCCCGCATCGGTGAGCCGCACGCTGCGCGTGGTGCGGCGCACGAGCGGCACGCCGGCCGCCTTTTCGAGATCGGCGATGCGCTGGCTCATCGCGGCCTTGCTGATGCCGAGCCGCTGCGCGGCAGCGGTGAAACTGCCGGCCGCGGCCAGCACCGTCAGCGAATGGATATGCGGCCAGAGCGCCTGGACATTTTGCTGATTCATCCACTGATTATTCAGAATTCTGAACAGTGAATCAAGTTTCGCGGCCTTCTCGCGCCCTGCCGCTTTGCCTAGACTAGGTTCCGTCCACCCCCTATTCCCAGGAGACACGCATGACCACGGTTCCCGCCTATACGTCCGACGCCGACGTCGGCCACTACCTCGACGGCGCGCCCGTCGCCGGCCGCAGCGGCCGCTTCCAGGACGTCTTCAATCCCGCGCTCGGTCGCGCGGTGCGCCGCGTCGCGCTCGCCGGCCACGACGAAGTCGAACGGGCCGTCGCGTCGGCCCGTGCCGCGTTCCCGGCCTGGGCCGACACGCCGCCGATCCGCCGCGCGCGCGTGCTGCACCGCTTCCTGCAGCTGATGAACGAGCACCGCGACACGCTCGCGGCGATCATCACCGCCGAGCACGGCAAGGTGTTCTCGGACGCGCAGGGTGAAGTCGCACGCGGCATCGACATCATCGAATTCGCGTGCGGCGTGCCGCAACTGCTGAAAGGCGACTTCACCGACCAGGTCAGCACCGGCATCGACAACTGGACGATGCGCCAGCCGCTCGGCGTCGTCGCGGGCATCACGCCGTTCAACTTCCCGTGCATGGTGCCGTGCTGGATGTTCCCGGTCGCGCTCGCGACGGGCAACACGTTCGTGCTGAAGCCGAGCGAGCGCGACCCGTCGGCCGCGCTGTTCATCGCCGACCTGCTCACGCAGGCAGGCCTGCCCGCCGGCGTGTTCAACGTCGTGCAGGGCGACAAGGGCGCGGTCGATGCCCTCCTCGACCACCCGGACGTGCAGGCCGTCAGCTTCGTCGGTTCGACGCCGATCGCGGCCTACGTGCAGCAGCGCGCGGTGCAGTCGGGCAAGCGCGTGCAGGCGCTCGGCGGCGCGAAGAATCACCTCGTCGTGATGCCCGATGCGAACATCGACCAGGCCGTCGACGCGCTGATCGGCGCCGCGTACGGCTCGGCCGGCGAGCGCTGCATGGCGATCAGCATCGCGGTGCTGGTCGGCGACGTGGCCGACAAGATCGTGCCGGCCGTCGCCGAGCGCGCGCGCAAGCTGGTGATCGGCGACGGGATGTCGCCGGAAGTCGAGATGGGCCCGATCGTCACCGGCGAAGCGTTGAAGCGCATCGAAGGCTATATCGAGCAAGGCGTGAACGAAGGCGCGCAACTGGTGGTCGACGGCCGCGGGCTGCGCGTGCCGGGCCGCGAGGCAGGCTTCTTCACCGGCGGCACGCTGTTCGATCACGTGAAACCCGACATGCGGATCTACAAGGAAGAGATCTTCGGGCCGGTGCTCGGCTGCGTGCGCGTGAAGGATTTCGGCGAAGCGGTCGACCTGATCAACGCGCACGAGTTCGGCAACGGCGTGTCGTGCTTCACGAGCGACGGCGGGATCGCGCGCGAATTCGCGCGGCGCATCCAGGTGGGGATGGTCGGCATCAACGTGCCGATTCCGGTGCCGATGGCATGGCACGGCTTCGGCGGCTGGAAGAAGAGCCTGTTCGGCGACATGCACGCGTACGGCGAGGAAGGCGTGCGCTTCTACACGCGCCAGAAGTCGGTGATGCAGCGCTGGTCGTCGAGCATCGGCAAGGGCGCCGAATTCGCGATGCCGACCGCGAAGTAAGCCGGCCGGAGCGCCCTCCGCCGCCGCGTTCGGCGGGCGGCGCACCGGCAGCCGGGATCAACCGGCCTTCGTGCCGTGCGCGCCGTCGGCGGTCGGCAGGTACGACAGCTCGAGCCGGTACGCGAGCGCGACGAACAGGCTCTGCGCGAGGCCCATCGTGGCCGTCAGCGCACGAAAACCGAACGTCGCGCTGTCCTGCACCATCAGCGTCACTTCCGCCTCCCGCGCGAGCGGGCTCATCCGGCTGTCGGTGATCGCGATCAACCGCGCGCCGCGCTGCGCGGCCTGCTGCGCGACCTGCACGGTCTCGTCCGCATACGGCATGAACGAGATCGCGATCATCACGTCGCCCTCGCGCACGGACCGGATCTGGCCGAGATGCATGCTGCCGAGCGCGCTGAACAGCCCGATGCGCTTGTCCGTGTGCTGCAACGCATAGTCGAGATACACGGCGATCGGGAACGCGCGCCGCGACCCGGCGATCCAGATCGCCTGCGTATCGGCGAGCAGGTCGACGGCCTGCGCGAGCGCCTGCGAATCGAGCGTCTGCCGCAACTGCTGCATCCCGGCAATGCTGCCCTTGATGAATTCGTCGGCGATCTGTTCGGGCTGCAGGCTCGACGAGCCGGCCTCGATCACGTCGCGCAGCCGCAGGTTGTACGCGCGCCCCGGCGCGATCTGCTGCGCGAGCCCTTCGCGGAACAGCCGCTGCATCTCGGAGAACCCGGAGAAGCCGAAGTGCTTCGCGAAGCGCACGACGGCCGACGGCTGCACGCCGCAGGCCTCCGCGAGCGACTGGATGCCTTCCAGCCCAAGCTGGTCCCGATGCGTTTCCACGTGGCGCGCGATCACCTTCAGGCGATTGCTGAGGCCGTCGTACTCCTGCGTCAGGTGCTGCAGGAACGCCTCGACGGTGGCGGGAGGTTTCTCGGATGAACTCATCGGATAGCGCGAAGTTGACGGCCCCGGTGCGCGCGCGTGGCTGGCCGGCGCGGCCCGGGGCTCGACTGGATACATGCATGAAGGGCGAATTTAATCACGTTTGCGGCACGGCCCGCGCCGCCTGCTCGCTCCCACGCGCTCGATCATCACTTGCACACGCTCCACGGCAAGACTGGAAACGATTGTCCAACGCGCTCGCGGCGTCGTAAAGATTAGGGCGTCTACCGAGGCCGGCGGTCGCGAAAAAACGCGACCAAACGCGACGACGCGCGGCACAGCCGGCCCGCCCCCGTTTCAACGATAGTCGACCCACACGCTGCCCGCATCGGCCGAACGCACGCAATTCTCGACCCACCGTACGCCCTCGACGCCGGCGTGCACGTCCGGAATACGGATGGCCTTCACCGCCGCCATGTCGCCGCGATCGGCCGCGTCCATTGCGAGCGCGAAGCGCGCGTAGAGGTTCGACCAGGCCTCGAACAACCCTTCCGGATGCCCGGCGCCGATGCGGTCTTCGCGCAATGCGTGCGGATGGAGGTACGGCATCCCGCGATCGAGCACCTGCGCGGGCTGCCCCTGGATTTCGTAGCGCAACTGGTTCGGATGCTCGTCCCACCATTCGATGCTCGCCTTCGAGCCGATCACGCGCACCTTCTGCCCGTGCATCGAGCCGGCATTCACCGCGCTCGACCATACGTAGCCGATCGCGCCGGTGTCGTATTCCATGATCGTGAACGCGTTGTCCTCGAGCGGCGCGCGGCTCTTCACGAAGCTCTGCCGCGAACACATCAGCCGCCGGATCTTCAGTGCCGGCGCCATCACCTCGGAGATGTACAGCGGATGCGTGCCGATGTCGCCGAGCACGTAGCTCGGGCCCGCGAACTTCGGATCGACGCGCCAGCGCGCGGCCGCGCTCGCGGCCTCGACGCCCTCGCTGTGAAAGCCGTGCGCGAACTGCATCTGCACGATGCGGATCTCGCCGAGATCGCCGCGCGCGATCATCTCGCGCGCCTGTTCGATCATCTGGTGTCCGGAATAGCCGTACGCGACGCCGACGATCCGGTTCTTCTCGACCGACAGACGCTGCAGCGCCTCGGCCTCTTCGGTCGTGAAGCACAGCGGCTTCTCGCAGACCACGTGCAGCCCCGCGTTCAGCGCGGCGCGGCAGATCTCGAAGTGCGTGTTGTTCGGCGTCGCGATCGACACCGCACGAATGCCGTCGGGGCGACGCGCCTCGGCGTCGAACATCGTCGCGTAGTCGGGATAGCAGCGCTCGGCCGCGACACCGAGCTTCACGCCGAACTGGCGGCCGCGCTCGGGATCGAGGTCGAATGCGCCGGCGACCAGCTGGAAGCTGCCGTCGCGCAGCGCGGCCGACCGGTGGCTGTAGCCGATCTGGCTGCCGAGACCGCCGCCGACCATGCCCCAGCGAATCGAATGGCCAAGCAGAATCTGTCCGTCAATCATGATGGTGGTGTTCCTGGTGCGGGTTCAGGGGATCATGCAAAACCGGCCGACGCGAGAAACGCGCGGCTCGCGGCGACGTCGCGCAGGCTCGTGCCGGCGTTGCGCGGGTCGCGCTCCTGTTCGATCGTGATGTAGCCCGCGTAGCCGATGTCGACGAGCGCCTGGCGGATCGCCGGGTAGTCGAGCACGCCGGTGCCGATCGGGCACATCACGCCGCGCGCGCAGGCCGCGAAGAACGCGATGTGCTCGCCCATCACCGCGTCGTATACGGCCGCGTCGATATCCTTGAAGTGCACGTAGTCGAGCCGTGCCGCATGGCGGCGCAACCACGTTTCGGGGTCCATGCCCGAGTAATACAGGTGGCCGGTGTCGAGACACAGGCCCGCCGTGTCGGCCGGCATATCGGCGACGATCCGGTCGATCTCGTCCGCGAACTCGATGTAGCCACCCGCATGCGGATGGATCACCGCGCGCACGCCGAACTCGTCGCGCGCGATCGTCGCGATCTGCCGGATATGGTCGACCATCCGCGCCCAGCGCTCGGCGGACAGCCGCGGCGCGCGATCGCCGTGGCCGGCCGCGTAGTCGCGTTCCTCGTGGCCCCAGTCCATCACGACCAGGTATGGCGCCGCGTAGCGCTGGCCGTCCTGCGTCGGCAGCTTCGGCAGTTGCGTGATCAGCGCGCAGATGTCGCGCGTCTGGCGCAGCAGGTTCGGCAGGTTCTCCGGCGACACGAGATCGTCGAAGATCGTGCCGGCCGTGATGCTCAGGCGTTGCCGTTCGAGCTCCGCGCTCACCGCGTCGAGATCGAGCGGGATGTAGCCGTACGGCCCGAGCTCGATGCCCGAGTAGCCGGCCTGCGCGGCCTCGGCAAGCACGTGCCGCCACGGCGGCAGGTGCGGGTTCTTCACGTCGTCGACGCCCCAGCAGCAGGGCGCGCAGCCAATCTTCATCGTCATGTCGGTCGGTCCGGCAAGTAAGCGGCGCGCAGCCGCGGGTCAGCCGCGATAGAACGCGGGACGCTCGGCCATCGCGATCGGCTCGACCGCGCCGCTCTGCTGGGCCCGCACGCACGCGTCGGCCGCGACCGCCGCCGCGTAGCCGTCCCACGCGGACGGCCCGGTCAGCGCGCCCTGCCGCACACCGTCGATGAACGCCTGCAACTCGACGTCGTACGACGCGATGAAGCGCTCCTTCCAGTCGGTCATGATCTCGACCGACTGCCGCGCCGCATGCTTGAGCCCGACGGCGGGCGGATCGGGCAGCTTCGCGATGCCCTGCTCGCCGACCACCTCGCACTGGATGTCGTAGCCGTACTGGCAGTTCACGAAGATCTCGACGTCGATGCGCACGCCGCTCGCGGTCTCCAGCAGCACGATCTGCGGATCGGCGAGATGCGCGCTCGCATGGCGCGTCTTCTTCGGATAGACGACCTGCGCGCTCGTGTAGTCCTCGCCGAGCAGCCAGCGCAGCACGTCGAGTTCGTGGATCAGCGTGTCGGTGATCGCCATGTCGGTCGTGTAGCGCTCGCCGACCGACTGGTTGCGGTGCGCGCAATGCAGCATCAGCGGCGCGCCGATCTGGCCGCTGTCGATCACGCGCTTGAGCGCGCGATAGCCTTCGTCGTACGGCCGCATGAAGCCGACCTGCACGAGCCGCTTGCCGTGCGCGACTTCCGCTTCGACGATCCGCATGCAGCCGTCGGCCGTGACGGCCAGCGGCTTCTCGCAGAACACCGGCTTGCCGTGCGCGATCGCGCCGAGCACGAACGCTTCGTGCGTCGGCCCCCACGACGTGACGAGCACGGCCTGCACGTCGGCGGCCGCGACCACTTCGTGGCCGTCGCCGTAGATCTCGGCGTCGAGCCCGTACTTCGTCACCGCATCGCGCGCCTGCTGCGGATCGATGTCGTTGACGGCCACGACGCGCGCGCCGGACAGCGTGCGGGTCAGTCTGCGGATGTGGTCCTGGCCGATCGCGCCGCAGCCGATCACGCCGATTTGCAAGGTCATGCAGTTCTCTCCAGTCGTTCGTTCATCAGCGACGCGGCCCGTGCCGCGCCGGTCAGTCATCGGTCATCAGCCGTTCAGCGCACGGTGCGATCGAAATGGCGATCGACGTAGCGCTGGATCGCGTCGCGCATGTAGCGCGACGAGGCTTCCGCGCGGTCTTCCCACGCGAACACGCACGACGACATCACGCCGTCGAAACCGGCCGCGCCGAGCGCGCGGAAAAACACGTCCCAGTCGATCTCGCCCTGCCCGATGTCGAGATGCTGGTGCACGCGGATCTGGTTCGAGCCGGGCGGGTTCACGATGTAGCGCAGCTGGCTGCTCTTGCGGTGGTCGAACGTGTCGGCCACGCGTACGTGCGCGAGGATCGGCGCGGCCTGCGCGATCATCGCGGCCATGTCGTCGCCGTAGTAGAACGTGTGCGGCGCGATGTACGACAGCTTCAGCGACGGCGAACCGAGGTTCGTGACGATGTCGATCGCCGGCTGCAACTGCTCGATCCAGTCCTCCGGATGCGGCTCGACCGACAGCACGATGCGTTCGCGCTCGAGGATCGGCAGCAGCTCGTCCATCGAGCGGAACCACGCGGCCTCGCACATCTCCTTCGGGTTCGCGCCCGGCCGCTCGCCGACCGAACGCTCGGTCGACGCGCCGCGCCCGAACTCCGACACCATCAGCGGGCACTCCATCTCGACTGCCACCTCGATCGCCTTCTTCCAGCAGCGCACCGCCCATTGCCGCTCGTCGTCGAACGGGCTTGCCCAGCGGTACATCGGCTGCAGCGACGCGAGGCCGACGCCGCTCGCGCGCAGCGCCTGGCGGAACGCGGCCATGCGTTCCCGCGTCGCGCGCGGCATCACCCACCAGTCGAGAAAGTCGCTGCGCGGCGACAGCTCGATCTGGTCGTAGCCGAGCTCGGCCACCGCGTGCGGCAGCCGGTCGAGCGGCAGATGGCGAATCATGTAGGGGTCCAGCGCGATCTTCATCGGTTGTCCTATGCGAAGTCTGATTTCGGGATCACGCGCGCGCTCAACGGCGCGACTTCTTGTTGCGGTACTGGTCGGCGATCACGGCCGCGACGATGATCGCGCCCTTCACCATCTCCTGGTAGTACGCGTCGATGCGGATGAACGTGAAGCCCGACGTCATCACGCCGAGGATCAGCACGCCGATCACGGTGCCCGTCACGCGGCCGAGGCCGCCCGACAGCGACGTGCCGCCGATCACGACGGCCGCGATCGCATCGAGCTCGTACATCACGCCCATGCCCGACTGGCCGGAGATCGCGCGCGCGGCCGTCACCGTGCCGGCGATCCCGCTCAGCAGGCCCGCGATCGCATAGACGAACACCAGGTGCCGCGTGACGTTGATGCCCGACACGACGGCCGCATGGCGGTTCGCGCCGATCGCATAGGTGTACTTGCCGAAGCGCGTATAGCGCAGCACGACGTGGAAGATCGCGGCGATCACGAGAAAGATGATCACCGGGTTGGCGCCCGCGCCGATCGCCGCGAACTGGTCGGTCAGCATCGACACCGGCATCCCGTTGGTGAACCACTTCGCGAAGCCGCGCGCGGCGACCATCGTGCCGAGCGTCGCGATGAACGGCGGGATGCCCGTCATCGCGATCAGCGAGCCGTTCAGCAGGCCGACCAGCAGCCCGACGCACACGCCGGCCAGCACCGGCCAGATGATCGGCAAGTCGGTGAGGTGCGGAAACACCGCGCGCGGGAAGTCGGACACCTGCGCGAGGCTCGCCGACACGACGGCCGCCGCCGCGACGACCGACCCCGACGACAGGTCGATCCCGCTGGTGATGATCACGAGGTTCACGCCGACCGCGATGATGCCGATCACGGCCATCTGCAGCACGATGATCTCGAGCCGCTCGGTATTGAACAGGAAGCTCTGGCCGACGACGATCCAGCCGACGATCTCGAAGAACAGGCTGATGCCGACCAGCACGAGGAAGATGCTCAGTTCGGGCGGCCACTTCGTATGCCGCGACTTGAGTGTCATGGTCTGCGCATCCGCGACCGGGTTCAGGTTGCCCATTTCAGTTGTCTCCAATCTTGTTTCGGCTCAGCGCGACGCGAGATCCATGATGCGGACCTGGTCGGCGTCCTTGCGATCGACGATGCCGGTCATGCGCCCTTCGTGCATCACCATCACGCGATCGCTCATCCCGAGCACTTCCGGCATTTCCGACGAGATCATCAGCACCGCGACGCCCTTGCCCGCGAGCGCGCTGACGAGCCGGTGAATCTCGGCCTTCGCGCCGACGTCGATGCCGCGGGTCGGTTCGTCGAGAATCAGGATGCGCGGCTGCGTGAGCAGCCACCGGCCGATCAGCACCTTCTGCTGGTTGCCGCCCGACAGGTTCTGGATTTCCTCGTGCAGCCCGGGCGATTTCACGCGCAGCATCCGGCTCATTTCCTCGCAGTCGCGCTTCAACTGCGCCTGCTGCACGAAATTGAACTTCACGTAGCGGTGGCTGAGCACCGCCGCTTCCATGTTCGCGAGCAGGTCGAGATTCAGGAAGCAGCCGGAATCCTTGCGGTCCTCGGTGAGGAACGCCATCCCGTGCTTCATCGCCTGCGCGGGCGTCGCGATCCGCACCGGCTTGCCGTCGATGCGGATTTCGCCCGAGGTGGCCGGCACGACGCCGAACAGCGCCTCCGCGACGTTCGAGCGCCCCGAGCCGACGAGGCCGGCGACGCCGAGAATTTCGCCCGCGCGCAGCTCGAAGCTCACGTCGCGGAACACGCCGTCGACGCAGAGATCCTTCACCGACAGCACGACGTCGCCGATCGGCACGTCCTCCTTCGGGAACATCTGCGTGATCTCGCGCCCGACCATCATGCGGATGATGTCGTCGCGCGTGACGTCGCTCGACGCATGCGTGCCGATGTACTTGCCGTCGCGGAACACCGAGAACTCGTCGGCGATCTCGAACAGCTCGTTCATCTTGTGCGTGATGTAGACGATGCCCTTGCCCTGCTCGCGCAGCTGGCGAATGATCCGGAACAGGTGCGTGACTTCCTTGTCGGTCAGCGCGGAGGTCGGCTCGTCCATGATCAGCACGTCCGAGTCGAACGACACGGCCTTCGCGATCTCGACCATCTGGCGGCTCGCGACCGTCAGCGTGCGCACGTCGGTTTCCGGATCGATGTCGATCGACAGCCGCTCGAACAGCGCGGCCGTGCGGCGGCGCAGCTCGGCGTGATCGATCAGGCCGAAGCGGTTCTTCGGTTCGCGGCGGATCCAGATGTTCTCCGCGACCGTCATGTACGGCATCAGGTTGAGTTCCTGATGGATCATCGCGATCCCGCGGTCGAGCGCGTCGAGCGGGCCGTTCAGCACGACCGGTTCGCCGTTGATCAGGATTTCGCCCTGGTCGGGCGTGTAGACGCCCGCGATGATCTTCATCAGCGTGGACTTGCCGGCGCCGTTCTCGCCCATCAGCGCATGAACGGTGCCGCGGCGCACGCGGAACTGCACGCCGTCGAGCGCGACGACGCCGGGAAAGGACTTGCCGACCCCGCGCACCTCGAGCACGCAGTCGGCCGCGGAAGGCGGCGGCGAACCGGACGCGCCGGCCGCCCCGGACGAAGCGGCCGGCGCGTCGCCGGCGGCCATCGGGCGCGCGATCCTGGCTGTAAACATGGACGTTCCTCGACAAGTCGCGCGCGAACCCGGCGTACCGGGCCCGCGCAGTTCAACGGAAAAACCGGTCAGTGCTTCGCGTACTGGTTCATGTTGTCGGGCGTCACGAGCTCGAACGGCACGTTCACGTAGCGATCGACGGGCTGCTTCTTCGCGAGCTTGAGCGCCGCGGCCACCGCCTGCGCGCCCTGCCCGGTCGCGTTCTGGTACACCGACACCTTCAGCTCGCCGGCCTTCATCGCGGCAAGCCCGTCCGGCGTCGCGTCGATGCCGGCGACGACGGTCTTCGGCGTGAGCTTGCGCGCGGCCTTCAGCGCGTTGATCGCGCCGATCGCCATTTCGTCGTTGTTCGACACGATCGCGTCGAACTTGGTCCCGGAGCTCAGCCAGTTCATCGTGATGTCCTGGCCCTGCGTGCGGCTCCACTTGCCTTCGCGCTTGTCGACGATCTTCATGCCCGCGCAATCCTTCGTCGCGATCACGTCCTCGATGTCCTTGGTGCGGGCGCGCGCCGATTCGTTGGACAGCTCGCCCATCAGCACGAGGATGTCGCCCTTGCCGCCGAGCAGCTTGCACACCTGGCGCGCCTGCAGCGTGCCCGACTGCTTTTCGTCGGAGGCGACGACCGCGACGCCGGCCGGCAGCTTGTCGAAATCGACCGGCTTGCGGTTCACGTAGACGAGCGGGATCTTCGCGGCGGTCACCATCTTCGTGATCTTCGGCGTCGCGTCGGTATCGACCGCGTTCACGATGATCGCGTCGACCTTCTGCGCGATCATGTTCTGGACCTGGCTCAACTGCTTGCCGACGTCGTTGCCGCCGTCCTCGATCTGCACCGTCGCGCCGTCCTTCTTCGCCGAATCGGCGATGCTGTTGCGCAGGATGGTCAGGAATGTGTCGTCGAACGATGCCATCGTCACGCCGATCTTCTCGGCATGCGCGAGCGGCGCAGCCAGGATCGCGGCGGCCGCGACGGCCATCAGCTTGGTCTTCATGATCAATCTGTCTCCTCATCTCCGGGGGGCGGAAGACGGCGCGTTGCGCGCCGCCGGGCCGAGTCCGATCGGGTCCGATCGGGACTGAAGCATCCGGATGAAACTGTAGATCACTTCCTCGAAAATTTGGAAATTTATTTCTACGTGATTTCACCTAGGGAACTGGATTTCCAAAAAGTCTAGACTCCGTTCCGTAGCCCGAATCCCGGCGACAGGCAGCCTCGCGTCGTGCAGCACCTGCTGCGGACAGCCGTCGCCGGATCGGTCCTCTAATCTGCCGGCAGCGCCGAACGCCGGCCGCGAGCGTGACACGTGATATGAGCCTGCTGAACTTTCCGAGTGACCGCCCCATCGATCTCGCCTGCCTCGGCCGCGTGGCCGTGGATCTCTATGCGCAGCAGTACGGCAGCCGCCTCGAGGACGCGCGCAGCTTCCAGATGTATCTCGGCGGCTCGTCGGGCAACGTCGCGTTCGGCGTCGCGCGGCTCGGGCTGAAGACCGCGATGATTTCGCGCGTCGGCGACGAGCAGATGGGCCGCTTCCTGCGCGAGACGCTCGAGCGCGAAGGCTGCGACACGAGCCAGTTGCAGACCGACCGCGAGCGCCTCACCGCGCTGGTGCTGCTCGGGCTGAAGGATCGCGATACGTTTCCGCTGCTGTTCGTGCGCGAGAACTGCGCGGACATGGCCGTGCGCGCCGACGAGATCCGCGAGGACTTCATCGCCGGTTGCCGCGCGCTCGCGATCACCGGCACGCATCTGTCGACGCCGGGTACGCGCGAGGCGTCGCTGACCGCGTTGACGTATGCGCGTAGCCACGGCACGGTGCGCATCCTCGACATCGACTACCGGCCGGTGCTGTGGGGACTGACCGCACGCGGCGCCGGCGAAAACCGCTACGTGCCCGACGCGCAGGTGACGCGGCAGTTGCAGCAGGTGCTCGGCGAATTCGACCTGCTGGTCGGCACGGAGGAAGAATTCCTGATCGCGGGCGGCGTGCCGCACGACCTGATCGGGTCGTTGCAGGCGGTGCGCGCGATCACGAACGCGACGCTGGTCGTCAAGCGCGGTGCGCTCGGCTGTTGCGTGATCGAAGGCGACATTCCGGCCAGCATCGACGCTGCGCCGACCTTTCTCGGCGAGCGCGTCGAGGTGCTCAACGTACTCGGCGCGGGCGACGCATTCCTGTCGGGCCTGCTGTCGGGGCTGCTGCGCGGGCGCGACTGGGCCGAATCGACGCGCATCGCGAACGCGTGCGGCGCGATCGTCGTGTCGCGCCACGCATGCTCGGCCGCGATGCCGACGCCGGCCGAACTCGCGCACTGGTTCGACGGCAGCCGCAATCCGCAGGTCGATGCCGACCGCACGCTCGCGCACCTGCATCGCGTGACGGTGCCGCGCCGCGACTGGGACGACCTGTGCGTGATGGCGTTCGACCATCGCAGCCAGTTCTACGAGCTCGCGGTGCAGGCCGGCGCGGACGAAGCGCGGATCAAGACGCTGAAGCGCCTGCTCGTGCGCGCGGTCGAACAGGTCGAGCGCGATCGCGGCATCGCCGGCCACGTCGGCGTGCTGATCGACGGCGGCGCGTACGGCAGCGACGCGCTCGCGTCGGCCACCGGGCGCGGCTGGTGGGTCGGCCGTCCGGTCGAGCTGCCGGGCTCGCGCCCGCTGCGGTTCGACGACACGCGCTCGGTCGGCTCGTCGCTCACGCACTGGCCGACCGAACAGGTCGTGAAGTGCCTGGTTCACTATCACCCCGACGACCCCGTCGACCTGCGCGTCGAGCAGGAGCAGCGCGTGCTGGAACTGTGGGAAGCCACGCGTGCGAGCGGCAACGAGCTGCTGCTGGAGATGATTCCGCCGCGCGCGGTCACGCCGGCCGGCACCGAGGACGACGCGGTGCTGCGCACCGTCGCGCGCTTCTACAACCTCGGCGTGAAACCCGAATGGTGGAAGCTCACGCCGCTCACCGCCGACGGCTGGACGCGGCTCGCCGCGCTGATCGCCGAGCGCGACCCGTATTGCCGCGGCGCGGTGATCCTCGGGCTGAACCAGCCGCTGCAATACCTCGTCGACAGCTTCCGCTCGGCGACCAACCCGATCGTCAAGGGCTTCATGGTCGGCCGCACGCTGTGGGCCGATGCGTCGCTGAACTGGTTCGCGGGCCGGATCGACGATCAGGCGCTGATCGACGAAGTGGCCGGCAATTTCGCGCAACTGGTCGACGCGTGGCTCGGCCGCCGGGCCGCCGCCCGCGCCGCCGCGGCCTGATGCCTCCGTTCGTGACGACCACCCGACTTCTCTCTATCGACCGACGATGACCACCACCGTAAGACTGACCGTCAGCCAGGCGCTCGTGCGCTACCTGGCCGCCCTGCGCGCCGAAGTCGTCCAGCCCGACGGCCGCACCGAGATCCTGCCGTACTGCGGCGGCGTGTTCGCGATCTTCGGCCACGGCAACGTGGCCGGGCTCGGCGAAGCGCTGCACGCGGAGAAGGATCGGCTGCCGACGTTTCGCGCGCACAACGAACAAGGAATGGCCAACGCGGCCGTCGCGTTCGCGAAGGCGAATTTCCGCCAGCGGATGATGGCCGCGACGTCGAGCATCGGCCCCGGCGCGACCAACATGCTGACCTCGGCCGCGCTCGCGCACGTCGGCCGCCTGCCGCTGCTGCTGCTGCCCGGCGACGTGTTCGTGTCGCGGCTGCCCGACCCCGTGTTGCAGCAGGTCGAGGATTTCGAACAGGGCGACGTCAGCGCGAACGACTGCTTCCGGCCCGTGACGCGCTACTTCGACCGCATCACGTCGCCCGAGCAACTGCTCGTCGCGCTGCCGCGCGCGATCCAGGTGATGACCGATCCCGCGCAGTGCGGCCCCGTCTGTCTCGCGCTGCCGCAGGACGTGCAGACCTTCGCGTACGACTGGCCCGAGGCGTTCTTCGCGCCGCCGCTGATCCGGATGCGCCGCCCGCCGGCCGACGCGCTCGAGCTCGCCGATGCGCTCGACGTGCTGAAGGCCGCGAAGAAGCCGCTGATCGTCGCCGGCGGCGGCGTGCTGTACAGCCAGGCGTGGGACGCGCTGCGCGCGTTCGCCGACACGCATGGCGTACCGGTCGCCGAATCGCAGGCCGGCAAGGGCAGCCTCGCGTGGGATCACCCGCTGAACCTCGGCTCGATCGGCGTGACGGGCTCGCCCGCCGCGAACCGCGCGGCCGCGCAGGCCGACGTCGTGTTCGCGGTCGGCACGCGGCTGCAGGATTTCACGACCGGTTCGCACGCGCTCTACGGCGACGCGACGCTGCTGAGCCTGAACGTGCAGCCGTTCGACGCGGGCAAGAAACGCGGCCGGCAACTGGTGGCCGATGCGCGCACGGGCCTCGGCCAATTGTCGGCCGCGCTGGCCGGCTGGCGCGCCGACCCGGCGTGGACCGCCGCGAGCCGCGACCAGGCCGCCGCGTGGAACGCGCGCGTGACGGAGCTGACCACGCGGATTCCGACGGACACGCTGCCGTACGACGCGGAAGTGATCGGCGCGGTGCGCGACTCCGCGGCCGACGCGGGCCTCGACAGCGCGCGCGACGATCTCGTCGTGTGCGCGGCCGGCACGCTGCCGGCGGAGTTGCACAAGCTGTGGCGCAGCGGCGTGCCGGGCAACTACCACATGGATTACGCGTATTCGTGCATGGGCTACGAAGTCGCGGGCGGCCTCGGCGCGAAGCTCGCGCGGCCCGAGCGCGAAGTGATCGTGATCGTCGGCGACGGCTCGTACATGATGCTCAACGCCGAACTCGCGACCTCCGTGATGCTCGGCCGCAAGCTGATCGTCGTGATCCTCGACAACCGCGGCTACGGCTGCATCGAGCGGCTGCAACTGAATTGCGGCGGCGCGAGCTTCAACAACATGCTCGACGACTGCGTGCCCGAAGGCGGCGAACGCTCGACGATCGACTTCGCGATGCACGCGCGCGCGATGGGCGCCGAAGCCGTGCACGTGCGCGACATCGGCGAATTGCGCGACGAAATGAAACGTGCCCGCGCGGCGAAGAAGAGCCAGGTGCTCGTGATCGACACCACGCACCGTCGCACGACCGACGACGGCGGCGCATGGTGGGAAGTCGCGGTGCCGCAGGTGTCCGAACGCGCGGGCGTCGTGGACGCACACCGTGCGTATCTCGACGCGAAAACCCGCCAGCGACGCTGAGCCGCCCCCCTTTCCATCGGCCGCGCCGACACAACTACATTCGAATCAAGGAAGCACGTCATGAGCTGGAACGTCCGCATCGGTATCAACCCCCTGTCGTGGATGAACGACGACCTGCCGTCGCTCGGCGGCGAGACGCCGCTCGAAACGGCGCTGAAGGAAGGCGCCGAAATCGGCTATGCGGGCTTCGAGCTCGGCAACAAGTTTCCGAAGACCGGCCCCGAACTGAAGGCGAAACTCGCCGAATTCGGGCTCGTATGCGTGTCGGGCTGGTATTCGGGCTTCCTCGCGGAGCTCGCGCCGGGCATGACCGACGCCGATGCGGTCGCCGCCGAAATCGAGCGCTGCCGCGCGCACATGACGAAGCTGCAGTACAACGACGTGACGGTGGTCGTGTACGGCGAGTGCGCGGGCACGATCCAGGGCAGCATCGACACGCCGGTCGCGAAGCGGCCGCGTTTCGTCGACGACGCAGCGTGGCGGCGCTATGCCGCGCGCCTCGATGCGTTCGGCGCGCACCTGCTCGACACGTACGGGATCCGGCTTGCCTACCATCACCACATGGGCGCGTACGTCGAATCGCCGGACGACGTCGACCGGTTGATGGCGCTGACCGATCCGGCGAAGGTGTTCCTGCTGTTCGACACCGGCCACGCGTATTTCGGCGGCGCGGCCGACCCGGTCGCACTGCTGAAGAAGCACGTATCGCGCGTGGCGCACGTGCATTGCAAGGACGTGCGGCCGCAGGTGGTCAACCAGGCGCGCAACGACGGCTGGAGCTTCCTGAACGGCGTGATCAACGGCACCTTCACGGTGCCGGGCGACGGCGCGCTCGACTACGACGCGACGCTGCGCACGCTGAAGGACGCCGGCTACGAAGGCTGGCTCGTCGTCGAGGCCGAACAGGACCCGGCCGTCGCGCCGAGCTACGCGTATGCGAAGAAGGGCTACGAGTCGCTGCGCGCGATCGTCGACCGGTTGAGCGCGTGAGCCCGCACGAAGGCGCGTGAGCGCTCGAGCCCTACCCTATTGCGGAGACCCCTTTCATGACGATTTCTCCCCTGCTGGTCAAGGCATCCGCCGACCGCGAAATCTGCAACGTCACGCCCGAATCGGCCGGCTGGCAGCACGTCGGCTTTCGCGCGCTGCGCCTGAAGGCCGGCGATACCGAAACGGTCGCCACCGACACGCGCGAGCTGTGCGTCGTCGTGCTGACCGGCACGGTGCGCGCCGAAGTCGACGGCGAGACCTACGATGCGCTCGGCAAGCGCGACAGCGTATTCGAGGACGTGTCGCCGGACGCGCTGTACGTGCCGGGCGGCAAGACCGTCACGCTGGTCGCGACGCGCGATGCGGAAGTCGCGCTGTGCACCGCGCCGTACGCGAGCGGCGACAAGCCGGTACGGCGCCTCGACGGCGAGCGGATGCGCCGCTCGGTACGCGGCCAGGGCACCAACACGCGCTATGTGTGCGACATCCTGATGGGCGACAATCCGGCCGCCGACCGGCTGCTGGTCGTCGAAGTCGTCACGCCGGCCAGCCATTCGAGCAGCTATCCGCCGCACAAGCACGACCGCGACGCGGCGCCCGACGAAACCTCGCTCGAGGAAACCTACTATCACCGGATCGATCCGCCGCAGGGTTTCGCGTTCCAGCGCGTGTACACCGACGACCGCAGTCTCGACGAGGCATGCGCGGTCGAGAACCACGACGTCGTGATGGTGCCGCGCGGTTACCACCCGGTCGTCGCGCCTCACGGCTACAACCTGTACTACCTGAACGTGATGGCGGGCCCCAGCCGCGCATGGGCGTTCAAGAACGATCCCGCGCACGAGTGGATGCTCGATGCGGCGCCGAAACGCTGAAGCGTTGAAGCGCTGAAGTGCCGAAACACCGAAGCACTGAACGAAACACGGGCCCGCGCGCGGCCCTTGACGATGCGACGCCCGGCGCGCGCGGACAGCGCCGGCAACGCTACGGAGCCGCCATGGTGACGCCCCCTTTTCGCCTCGAAGCCTTCGACGACGATGCGTCGAATCCGGCGCTGCCGCACTTCAACGCGGCCGTCGCGCGCCGCATGGGAGAAATCGCGGTCAACCTCGCGTCGCGACGCGGGCTGCCGATCGCGGTCAGCATCGTGGGCGAGCAGGCGCCGCTGTTCTACTGCGCGCTCGACGGCAGCGACGCGCACGACAGCGACGCGATCCGCCGCCGGCAGAACACGGTGCTGCGGTTCGGCCAGAGTTCGCTCGCGGTCGGCGCGCGCTTTCGGCGGGCCGGCTGGTCGCTGCGGTCGCAGGGCCTGTCGGACGACGACTACGCGCTCGACGGCGGCGGCGTGCCGTTGCGGATCGCCGGCGCCGGCATCGTCGGCGCGATGACGATCGCGGGGCTCGGCTCCGAAGCCGATCACGCGCTCGTCGTCGAATGTTTGCGGTGGCACGTCGGCGCGAATGCGCTGGCGATGAGCGCGTAGCGGCGCGAACGGCGCCCACCCACCGTTCGCGCGGTACCGCGGACGATCAGTTCAACCCGCCGCTCACGACGAGGTGCTCGCCAGTCATCCAGCGCGCATCGTCCGAGGCGAGGAACACGGCGACCGACGCGATGTCGTTCGGCTCGCCGAGGCGGCCGAGCGGCGTCTGGCCGAGCACCTGCGCTTCCAGATCGGAGCCGATGATGCCCGCGCTGTGCGTGCCCTCGGTCACGATCATCCCCGGGTTGATCGCGTTCACGCGGATCTTGCGCGGGCCGAGTTCGAGCGCGAGCACGCCGGTGATCGCGTCGACCGCGCCCTTCGTGCCGCTGTACACGGCGCTGGCCGGCGGCGTGATGCTGGTCACGACCGAACTGATGTTGATGATGCTCGCGCCTTCGCCGAGATGCTTGACCGCCGCCTGCGTGGTCAGCAGCACGCCGAACACGTTCGTGTCGAACTGCCGGCGATAGTGTTCCTCGGTGATCGCTTCGATCGGCGCGAATTCGTACACGCCCGAATTGTTGACGAGCACGTCGAGACGGCCATACGTTTCGATCGCCGTATCGACGATGCGTTGCGCGTCGGCGGCCTTCGACACGTCGCCGCCGACCGAGACCGCGCGGCCGCCCGCTTCGGTGATCGCGCTGACGACCGCGTCCGCGCCTGCCTTGCTGCTCGCGTAGTTGACGACGACCGCCGCGCCTTCGTCGGCCAGTGCCTTCGCGATTGCCGCGCCGATGCCCTTCGATGCGCCCGTGACGATCGCGACCTTGCCTGCCAGCTTGCTCATGATTTCATTCTCCAGTCCGAAGACGTTCGATGGATGGTGCCGGTTGCCGCAGCGAGGCGGTGATGCGTCGTTGCATCGTTGCGTCGCGATGGCGACCGGCCTGACTGGCAATGTACTTGTGCGGCACCGCAGCGATAAAGCGGCTTGAAGCGAATTGACTGGCGGAGTTTGCCGAACAATCGATCGGGCGTCGTCAGCCGGCGCTCAGCCATGCGCGGGCGACTTCGCCGCCCAGCCCGTCGAGCGCGCCGTCGTAGACGATCCGTCCCCGCCCCATCACCGCCACGCGCCGCGCGAGCCGCGGCGCGAGCTGCAACCGCTGCTCGATCAGCACGATCGCGACGCCGTCGGCCTGCAGCGCGGCAAGGCACGCGCCGACTTCATCGACCGCGAGCGGCGCGAGTCCTTCGGCCGGCTCGTCGACGATCAGCACGCGCGGGCGGCCGGCGAGCGCGCGCACCAGCGCGAGCACCTGCTGCTCGCCGCCCGACAACCGCCCCGCCTTCACGTCCGCGCGTGCGGCCAGCAGCGCAAACCGGTCGAACAGGCGGTCGAGCGCCGCGCGTTCGGCCGTGCCGCGCGCGCCGCGCAAACCGAGCCGCAGGTTGTCGCGCACGGTCAGCAGCGGGAACACGTCGCGGCTTTCAGCCACGTAAGCGACGCCGCGCCGCGCGATTTCGAACGTGCGCGCGCCCGTGCATTCGGCGCCGGCGATGCGCACCGAGCCGGCCGTGCGTACGAGCCCCATCACGGCCTTCGCGAGCGTCGAACGCCCCGAGCCGTTGCGACCGAGCAGCGCGAGCGTCTCGCCCGGCGCGAGCGCGAGATCGACGCCGTCGAGCACGGGCTGCGCCCCGTACCACGCGCGCAGCCCGCGAATGTCGAGCACGGCGCTCATGTCGCGCCCTCGCCCAGGTACGCGGCCCGCACGCGCGAATCGGCGCGGATCGCGTCGGGCGCGCCGGTCGCGACCACCGCGCCGCGCACGAGCACCGTGATGCGTTCGGCGAACCCGAACACCGCGTCCATGTCGTGCTCGATCATCAGCACCGTGCGGCCCTGCGTCGTCGCGCGGATCAGCGCGATCATCCGCGCCGCCTGCGCGCGGCTCATGCCGGCCGTCGGCTCGTCGAGCAGCAGCGTACGCGCGCCGCTTGCAAGCGCGATCCCGAGATCGAGCGCGCGCTGCTCCGCATAACTCAGTTCGCCGGCCGGCGTGTCGCGCCGCGCGTCGAGGCCGACGTCGTGCAGCACGCGCGCGGCCGCGAGATCGATCGACGCCGATTCGCGCAGCCGGTTCCACCAGCGCCGCCGTTCGGCCGGCGCATGCAGCGCCGCGCAGCGCAGATTGTCGAATACGGTCAGCCGCGCGAACGCGCTCGTCTGCTGGAAACTGCGGCCGATGCCGAGGCGGCTCGCGACGACCGGCCCGCGTCCGCGCAGCTCGACGCCGTGCAGCACGACACGCCCGCGCGTCGGCCGCGTCGCCCCGGCGATCACGCCGAACAGCGTCGACTTGCCTGCGCCGTTCGGCCCGATCAGCGCGTGACGCTCGCCGGCCGCGATGCTCAAATCCACACCGTCGAGCACCGTCTGCGCGCCGAAGCGCTGCACGACGCCGTGAAGCGCGATCGCGTTGCCGTTCATCGCGCGTCCTCCCGCGGAGTCGCTGCCGCGTCATGCGCGAGCCGCGCGCGCCAGCCCCACAGCAGTGTGCCGATGCCGGCCGCCGAGCATGCGACGGCCCAGCCGACCGGCGTATCGGCATCGATGCCCCACGCACCGAACGCGAGGCCCGTGCCGTCGTCCTGCGCGAACCGCCACGCATAGCCGAGCTCGGCCGCGCAGACGATCGCGACGCCCCAGAACGCGCACGCGCCGACGCCGCACAGCACGCGCCACCGCTCGGCCGCCGGCGCGCCGCGGCGCAGCGCATGCGCGAGCGTTTGCGCAATGCCGGCGATCCCGCCCGGCGCGGCCACGACGACCGCGACGAACAACACGCCGAGATACAGCGCCCACGCGCGCGACACGCCCGCGACGACGATACTCAGCGCGGTCAGCACGGCCGCGCCGACCGCGGGCCCGAAGAATGCGCCGGTGCCGCCGATCACCGCGGCGATCAGCACGGTCGCCGAGCGCGCCATCGACACGCTGTCGGGCGTCGCGATTTCGACGTCGATCAGCGTCAGCGTGCCGGCGATGCCGGCGAAGAACGATGCGCAGGTCACCATCGCGAGCCGCACGCGGCGCGGATCGGTGCCGAGCGCCGCGACGCGCGCCGGGTTGTCGCGCACCGCGTTCGCGAGCCGCGCGAGCGGCGTGCGCGTCAACGCATGCATCGCGCACGCCGACACGACGCACCACGCGGCGATCACCGCATACGCGTGCGCCGGCGCGCCGAAATAGCCGTTGCCCCACGACGCGCCGCTCGCCCGGTCGATCGGCACGCCGCCGAGGCCGCCGAACCACGCGGGCACGCTCCACGCGGCCGCCGCGACGCATTCGCCGAGCCCGAGCGTGATCATCGCGAACGCGGTGCCGGAGCGGCGCGTCGCCAGCAGCCCGGCGACGAACCCGAAGCCCGCGCCGGCCGCGCCGCCGACGAGCGGCAACAGCGGCAGCGGGCCGCCGACGTGATTGAACCAGTGGGCGGCCGCGAACGCGCCGAGGCCCGCGAACGCCGCATGCCCGAACGACAGCAGCCCGGTCGTGCCGAGCTGCAGGTTGTACGACAGCGCGAGCACGACGAGCGCGGCCGTCTGCGCGAGATAGCCGAGCACCGCGCCGTGCGGCCACAGCCACGCGGGCAGCGCGACGCACGCGGCGAACAGCGCCCAGCGCGCGGATCCGGCCAATGCGCGGCTATGCATCGACACGCTCGCCGAACAACCCGCGCGGTCGCGCGACCAGCACCGCGACGAGCAGCAGGTACGGCACCAGCGGCGCCAGTTGCGCGATCGACACGGCGGCGACGCTATCCGGCAGCGCGATGCCCGTCCATTGCACGAGGTCGCGCAGCGACGTGTCGCTCGCCGCCGCGAAGGTCTGCGCGAAACCGACCGCGAGCGACGCGACGAACGCACCGCCGAGCGAGCCGAGCCCGCCGATCACGACCACCGCGAACACGACCGACCCGACGGTTTCGGCCAGCGAGGGCTCGATTACCGCGAGCGGCGCACCGATCACGCCGGCCAGCGCCGCGAGCGCGGTGCCCGCGCCGAACAGCGCCGTCATCACGCGCGGCACGTCGTAGCCGAGCGCCTCGACGGCCGCGCGATGCGTGAGCGCCGCGCGCACGACGAGCCCGATACGCGACGCACGCAGCAGCACGCCGAGCGCGACCAGCATCGTCGTGGACATCGCCATCATGAACAGCCGGTAGCGCGGCAACGCGAGACCGAACACGGTCACGGGCGCGCCGTCGAACAGCGGCGGCACGGGCGCCGGCAGCGGCGCGAGGCCCCACGCGAGTTTCGCGCCCTCGCCGATCAGGTACGCGAGACCGAAGGTCAGCAGCAGTTCGCTCGTATGGCCGCGCGCCTGCACACGGCGCAGCAGCGCGCGTTCGCAGCCGGCGCCGAGCAGCCCGACCGCGAGCGGCGCGAGCACGAGCGCGGACCAGAAGCCCGCCCAGGCCGCGATGCCGTAGCCGACGTACGCACCGAGCATGTAGAAGCTCGCATGCGCGAAGTTGAGCACGCCCTGCACGCTGAAGATCAGCGTGAGGCCGGCCGACAGCATGAACAGCAGCAAGCCGTAGCTGAGGCCGTTGAAGGCCTGGAGCGCGAACGCGTGCACCGCGTAGCGTCAGGCGGCGAGCGGTTCGAGCGCGGCGCGCAGCGCGTCGGGCAGCGGCACCGGACGGCGCGTGCCGCGATCGACGTACACGTGCACGAAGTGCCCCTGCGCGGCGGGTGACGCATCGCCCTGCGCGAACAGCCCGACTTCGTAGCGCACGCTCGACGTGCCGAGCTTCACGACGCGCAGCCCCGCGTCGACCGCTTGCGGGAACACGAGCGGCGCGAAGTAGTTGCACTGCGTCTCGACGACCAGCCCGATCGTCTGCCCGTGCTCGACGTCGAGCACGCCCGCGCGGATCAGGTACTCGTTCACGACGGTGTCGAAGTAGCTGTAGTAGACGACGTTGTTCACGTGCCCGTAAACGTCGTTGTCCATCCAGCGGGTCGTGATCGGCAGGAAGTGGCGATAGGCGTCGCGCGGACGCGGCTGTGGCTTGTCGGACATGGCGATGGCGGTCAGGACGATGGAAGCGAAGGGAACGATGGAGATGACGGCGGCGAAGACGACGCGTGGCGGCCGCACGACGCGGCGCGCCGGCCGGCGACGAAGCGCCGCGTCGCGATCGCGCGCGCCGCGGCGGATGAAACCCTGCGGGCAGGCCGGCCCGTCACTGCCCCGGCCGGTCGACGAATTCGAAATCGAGGCCGCGCGCGCGCATCCAGTCGGCGAGCGCGACGCCCGTGCCGGCGCGCCACGGGCGCAGCAGCGGCGGATCGACGAGCTTGTACTCGAGCAGTTCCGGCGACAACGACACCGTGCCCGACGCCCGCACGTGGTACGCGATGATCAGTTCGTTCTTGCGGATGAATTCGTACACGCCGACGAGCGATACCTGCTCGGCCTTCAGCGCGGTTTCCTCGAACACCTCGCGCGCGATGCCGTCCTCGGGCGTCTCGCCGTTTTCGAGAAAGCCGGTGATCAGCGCGAACATCCCTTCGGGCCACGCCGCGTTGCGCGCGAGCAGGATCTTGCCGTCGAGTTCGACGATCGCGGCGACGACCGGCAGCGGGTTGTTCCAGTGCACGTAGCCGCACGACTCGTCGGGGCACGCCTGGCGAACGCGGCCGCCCTCATGGTCGGGATCGGCCCGCTCGGTGAGCGGGCTCGCGCAGCGCGGGCAAAAACGGTAGTCGGCGGTGGTCATCGATGAGAATCTGGCGGGCGCCGGACGGCCGCCTGCCGGCTGCCCGCGCACCCGCTCGGCGCGGGAAAGGCTTCATTCTAGCGAGTTTGCCCGCGCCCGAGACGATCCGGCCCTACCCGCGCCGGGATGATCGGCGCCCGCGCGCGGCGGTCGCCGCGAAGCCGGCGGCACCGATCAGCAGCGCGGCCACCGCGACCCACAGCGCAGGCGTAAACGACCCGAAGCGCGCGGCCAGCGGCGCCGCGACGAGCGGCCCGAGGATCTGCCCGACGCCATACGAGGCGGTCGCGTAACCCATCAGCCCGGCCGCGCGCTCGCCGTGCAGGCGCCGCGCCTCGCGCATCGCGAACAGCGTGATCGCGGTGAACGGCAGGCCGAGCAACGCGCTGCCGATCGAGAAGCCGGCCGCGTTCGGCCACACGATCCCGGCCGCGATGCCGAGCGCCTGCGTCGCGCAGCCGGCCGCCAGCAGCAGCCGGTTGTCCCAGTGGCCAGGTAGCCGCGCGGCGGTGATCGCGCCGACGATCAGCGCCGCGCCGAACATCGGCCAGAACAGGTCGGGCCACGGCGAACCGGCCGGCAGCGCGGCGCGCGCGATCACCGGCAGGAACGTCGCGGTGATGATGTAGCCGAAGCCCGGTGCGCCGTACAGCACGACGAGCCACGCGGCGTCCGCGCGACGGCTTCGCGGGGCGGCCCGCGCCGCCGGGGCGACCGGCGCACCGGTGGCCGCATGTGGCGCGGCAGCGGGCGACGTTGGCTGCGCGTGCGCCACGGCCGGCGCCGCACCGAACGTGCGCCAGATCGCGACCGACAGGACGGCCGACAACGCCGCGAAACCCAGCCAGCCCAGCGCCGCATGCTGGCCGGCCAGCGCACTGCCGATCAGCCCCGTCACCACGATGCCGACGCCCGGCCCCGCGTAGATCACCCCGCTCCATTCGGGCGCAGCCAGCTCGGCCAGACGCCGCAACCCCCATTGCGACATGAACACGAACGTCCATGCGCTGACGACGCCCGCGACGAAACGCACGACGAGCCACGCCGGCAGCCAGTGACCGATGCCCATCGCGGCGGTCAGCAGCACGGTCGCCGCGAGCCCGAAGCGCACCATCCGCGCCGGCGCGACGTGCAGCGCCGCGCAACTGGCCGCGCCGACGAAGTAGCCCGCATAGTTTGCGGACGCAAGCCAGCCGCCGGCTTTCAGGCCGATCGAGCCGTCCGCGAGCATCAGCGGCAACAGCGGCGTGAACGCGAAACGGCCGACGCCGAGCACGACGGCGAGCCCGACCATGCAGGCGAGCGCGGCCGCGCGGGCGCGGCGGTCGGCCTGGTCGGACGAAGGCACGCGGGCGGCGGCAGGCGGAGCATCGAAGCGGGACATGGCGGCATGGGCCGGCGCTTCGCGCGCGCCAGCCGGATCGGAAATCGGAATGGGTCCATCCTAGCTTGACCAACCATTCTCGAAAAATGAATAATTAAGAATCGACTCATCCCTCGGAGAGAATCATGGACCTGGCGGCGCTGGCGATTTTCCGGGCGGTCGTGCGCGAGAACGGCGTGACGCGCGCGGCGGCCAAGCTCAATCGCGTGCAGTCGAACGTCACGACGCGCATCAAGCAGCTGGAGGAGGAACTCGGCGCGGCGCTGTTCGTGCGCGACGGCCGCCGACTCGTGCTGACGCCGGCCGGGCAAACGCTGCTGCCGTACGCGGAGCGCCTGCTCGCGCTCGCCGACGAGGCGCGCGACGCGGTGCGCGAGGACACGCCGCGCGGGCGGCTGCGGCTCGGCACGATGGAAAGCACGGCCGCGAGCCGGCTGCCGACCATCCTCGCGCGCTATCACCACGCGTGGCCCGACGTGTCGCTCGAATTGCTGACGGGCACGACGGGCTGGCTGATCGACCGCGTGCGCGACTTCGAGGTCGACGCCGCGCTGTTCGCGCGCCCGCCCGAGCCGGACATGCTGCCCGACACGTTCGAGACCGTGCCGATCTTCCGCGAGGATCTCGTGCTGCTCACGCCGCGCGGCCATCCGCCGGTGCGCACGCCACGCGACGTGATCCTACCGACGCTGATCGCGTTCGAGCGCGGCTGCACGTATCGCAAGTACGTCGAGCAGTGGTACGCGGCGCACGGCGTGAAGCCGGCCCGCGTGCTCGAGCTCGGCTCGTATCACGCGATCGTCGCGTGCGTCGCGGCCGGCGCGGGCATCGCGGTCGCGCCGCGTTCGGTGCTCGATCTGCAGCCCGAGACCGGCAACATCGCCGCGCACAGGATTCCCGAACTCGGAGGGATCGACACGCTGCTCGCGTGGCGGCGGGGCTATGCGTCGGCGGCGCTCGCCGCGCTGCGCGATGCGCTCACCGACACCGCGCGGCAGCCCGGCGACGTGACGAAGCCGACGGTGACCGTACCGGCCTGACCCGTGCCCGCGCGTCGCCGCATCGATCGACACGCCTCGACCGCACAAACGAAACGACCCGACCGGCGCCTGCCGATCGGGTCGTTTTTCGATTCACGCGATGCCGTCAGGGCGACGGCATCGCATCGGTCATGCAACGATCAGAGCCGTTCCTCGACCCAGCCCTTCACGCCGGCCAGCGCGCCCGGCAGGTTCGCCGGCTCGGTGCCGCCTGCCTGCGCCATGTCCGGACGGCCGCCGCCCTTGCCGCCGACCTGCTGCGCGACGAAGTTCACGAGCTCGCCGGCCTTGACCTTCTTGCTCGCGTCCGGCGTGACGCCCGCGATCAGGCTGACCTTGCCGCCTTCGACGGCCGCGAGCACGATCGCCGCGCTCTTCAGCTTGTCCTTCAGCTTGTCGACCGTTTCGCGCAGCGTCTTCGCGTCGGCGCCGTCGAGCGTCGCGGCCAGCACGTACACGCCGCCGATCTCGACGGCCTGCTGCGCGAGCTCGTCGCCCTGGCTCGACGCGAGCTTCGACTTCAGCGCGCCCAGTTCCTTCTCGAGCGACTTCACCTGGTCCTGCACCTGCGCGATGCGCTGCGTGAGTTCCGACGGCTGCGCCTTCAGCGCCGCGGCCGCTTCGTTCACGCGTGCGTCGAGTTCCTGCACATAGCGCACCGCGTTGTCGCCGGTGATCGCCTCGACCCGGCGGATGCCGGCCGCGACGCCGCCTTCGACGACGATCTTGAACAGGCCGATGTCGCCGGTGCGGTGCACGTGCGTGCCGCCGCACAGTTCGCGCGAGAAGCCGAGGTCGAGCACGCGCACTTCGTCGCCGTACTTCTCGCCGAACAGCGCCATCGCGCCGCCCTTCACCGCTTCGTCGTACGGCATCACGCGCACGATGCCCGGCGCGTTCGCCAGGATCTCGTTGTTGACGATCTGCTCGACGCGACGGATTTCGTCGTCGGTCATCGGTGCGTTGTGCGCGAAGTCGAAGCGGGTCTTTTCCGCGTCGACGAGCGAACCCTTCTGCTGCACGTGTGCGCCGAGCACTTCGCGCAGCGCCTTGTGCATCAGGTGGGTGGCCGAGTGGTTGCGCTGCGTGCGCGCGCGGCGCTGCGCGTCGATTTCCGCGCGCAGCACGTCGCCGACCTTCAGCGTGCCCTGCTCCAGCGTGCCGTGATGGCCGATCACGTCGGCCTGCACCTTCAGCGTGTCGGCCACCGCGAAGCGCGTCGCGGCGTTCGCGAGCACGCCCTGGTCGCCGACCTGACCGCCCGATTCCGCGTAGAACGGTGTGTGGTCGAGCACGACGACCGCATCCTGGCCGGCCTTCACTTCGTTGACGGCCGAGCCGTCGACGTACAGCGCGACGACCTTCGCGTCGTCGAACGCGATTTCCTCGTAACCGTGGAAGGTGGTCTTCGCGCCCGAGTATTCGAGGCCCTGCGTGGCCTTGAACTTGCCGGCCGCGCGCGCCTGCTCGCGCTGACGCGCCATCGCGTCGTCGAACGCCGGCTCGTCGACCGTCATCCCGCGCTCACGGCACACGTCGGCCGTCAGGTCCAGCGGGAAGCCGTAGGTATCGTGCAGCTTGAACGCGAGTTCGCCGTCGAGCACCTTGCCGCCCTTCGCGTCGACGTCGGCCAGCGCGGCCTCGAGGATCGACATGCCGTGCTCGATCGTCTCGAAGAAGCGCTCCTCTTCCTGGCGCAGCACGTCGGTCACGCGCTGTTCGGCTTCCTTCAGCTCCGGGTAGGCGGTGCCCATCTCGGCGACGAGGTCGGCCACCAGCTTGTGGAAGAACGCGCCCTTGCGGCCCAGCTTGTAGCCGTGGCGGATCGCGCGGCGCACGATCCGGCGCAGCACGTAGCCGCGGCCTTCGTTGCCGGGGATCACGCCGTCGACGATCAGGAACGAGCACGCGCGGATGTGATCGGCGATCACCTTCAGCGAGTTGTTCGTGAGGTCGCTGATCTCGGTCACGCGCGCGGCGGCCTTGATCAGGTTCTGGAACAGGTCGATCTCGTAGTTGCTGTGCACGTGCTGCAGCACCGCGGCGAGACGCTCGAGGCCCATGCCGGTGTCGACCGACTGCTTCGGCAGGCGCGTCATGTTGCCCTGCGCGTCGCGGTTGAACTGCATGAACACGAGGTTCCAGATCTCGATGTAGCGGTCGCCGTCTTCCTCGGGCGACCCCGGCGGCCCGCCCCACACGTCCGGGCCGTGGTCGTAGAAGATCTCGGTACACGGACCGCACGGGCCGGTGTCGCCCATCGTCCAGAAGTTGTCCGATGCGTAGCGCGCGCCCTTGTTGTCGCCGATCCGGATGATCCGCTCGGTCGGCACGCCGACTTCCTTCGCCCAGATGTCGTATGCCTCGTCGTCTTCCTGGTAGACGGTGACCCACAGTTTTTCCTTCGGCAGCTGGTAGACCGTGGTCAGCAGCTCCCACGCGAACTTGATCGCGTCGTGCTTGAAGTAGTCGCCGAACGAGAAGTTGCCGAGCATCTCGAAGAACGTGTGGTGGCGCGCCGTGTAGCCGACGTTCTCGAGGTCGTTGTGCTTGCCGCCCGCGCGCACGCTGCGCTGCGCCGTCGTGGCGCGCGAGTACGGGCGCGGGTCCGTGCCGAGGAAGACGTCCTTGAACTGGACCATGCCCGAGTTCGTGAACATCAGCGTGGGGTCGTTACCGGGCACGAGGCTCGACGAGCGGACGATCGTGTGGCCCTTCGATTCGAAGAATTTGAGGAATTTCTCGCGGATTTCGGCAGCTTTCATGGCGTGCGGGGACAGTCTGGCAAAGACGGCTTCAAACGCCGGCGCCCCAGGCGGGGCGCGCGGCGGCATGGATTCGGAAACGATCGATTATACGATACAGACTGCCCGCCCAAGCGGCGGCGGCCCGCTGCGCCGGACGACCGGCCTGGGCCACCCGCGCGGCCGATTCGCCTTAAGATGCTCGGCATGCCAATCGGCCTTGCCCGGCAAGGCAGGCCAGCCATGAAAGGAGACGATTCGACGATGGGTGCCCTGAGCCATATCCGCGTGCTGGACCTCACCCGCGTGCTCGCGGGCCCGTGGTGCGCGCAGACCCTTGCCGATTTCGGCGCGGACGTGATCAAGGTCGAGCGCCCGGGCGCCGGCGACGACACGCGCCACTGGGGGCCGCCGTACCTGAAGGACGCGGACGGCGCGGATACCGCCGAGGCCGCGTACTACCTCGCGGCGAACCGCAACAAGCGCTCGGTGACGATCGACATCGCGACGCCCGAGGGCCAGCGGATCGTGCGCGAGCTCGCCGCGCAGAGCGACGTCGTGCTCGAGAACTACAAGGTCGGCCAGTTGAAGAAATACGGGCTCGACTACGACGCGCTGCGCGCGGTGAAGCCCGATCTCGTCTACTGCTCGGTCACCGGCTTCGGCCAGACCGGCCCGTACGCGCACCGCGCGGGCTACGACTTCATCGTGCAGGGAATCGGCGGCTTCATGAGCATCACCGGCGAGCGCGACGGCGAGCCGGGCGGCGGCCCGCAGAAGGCCGGCGTCGCGATCGCCGATCTCGCGACCGGCCTCTATTCGACGATCGCCGTGCTCGCCGCGCTCGCGCACCGCGACCGCACGGGCGAAGGCCAGTACATCGACATGGCGCTGCTCGACGTGCAGGTCGCGCTGCTCGCGAACATGAACACCAACTTCCTCGCGAGCGGCAAGCCGCCGGTGCGCTGGGGCAACGCGCATCCGAACATCGTGCCGTACCAGACGTTCCAGACGAGCGACGGCTGGATCATCGTCGCGGTCGGCAACGACGGACAGTTCCGCAAGTTCGTCGAGGCCGGCGGCCGGCCCGAGCTGGCCGACGACGAGCGCTTCGCGACGAACCCGTCGCGCGTGCGCCATCGCGACACGCTGGTGCCGATCCTCGCGGAAATGGTGAAGGCGCGCGGCAAGGCCGACTGGATCGGCGCGCTCGAAGCGGCCGGCGTGCCGTGCGGGCCGATCAACGATCTCGACGAGGTGTTCGACAACGAGCAGGTGGTCGCGCGCGGGATGCAGGTAGCGCTGCCGCACCCGTGCGGCGCGGACGTGAAGCTCGTGCGCAACCCGATCCGGATGAGCGCGACGCCGCCGGACGCACGCACCGCCCCGCCGCTGCTCGGCGCGCAGACGGAAGAGGTGCTGCGCGACATGCTCGGCTACGACGACGAGCGGATTGCCGCGCTGAAGGCGAAACAGGCGATCTGACGCGTCAGGCTCGCGCGGCGGCGAACGGCCCGGCTAGCGCGCGAGCGCGTCGAGCCAGCCGCGTGCGGCCGGCCAGTCGCCGAGCCCGCTGTCGGCGTTGATGTGGCCGCGCGGGCCGATGTCGCGGAACGCGCTGCCCCACGCATGCGCGCAGCCGCGTGCGAACGCGAGCGAACCGTACGGATCGTCGCTGCTCGCGACGACGCAGGTCGGAAACGGCAATCGCTCGTGCGGCACCGGGCCGAAACCGTGCGCGTCGACCGGGAACGCCGGCCCGGCGGGATCGGGCAATGCGACGAGCAGCGCGCCGCGCACTTTCGCGAGCGCGGCCGGGCGTGCGTAGCGGGTCGCCCACCAAGCGGTGGTCAGCGTGCCGAGGCTGTGGCCGGCGATCAGCACGGGCCCGCGCGCGGCTTCGACCGCCCGGTCGAGCGCGAGACACCAGCCATTGCGGAACGCACGGTCCCAGTCGGGCATCGCGACCCGCGAGAAGCGCGCGTCGGCGCGCTCCCAACGGCTCTGCCAGTGAAGCGGGCCCGAATTGGCGTAGCCCGGCAAGACGAAAACGACGGAGTCGGTCATGGAAGGGTTGGTCGACGAATGGAATCGTGTTGTAGCGTCGACGCAGTGTCGCACACCCGCCTCTCCCTGATGGTGCCTGTCGAAATCCGGGGGATGTGCGTGACGTTCGTGCGGGTCGTGATGCACTCAGGCAGGCGTCACGACCGGCCGGCATGCGTGGCGCCCGCGTCGCGGGCGCCTGCCGGCGGGGTCAGCGGACGCCGGCGCCGACCAGGCCGCCTGCCGCCGCGCCGGCCACCGTGCCGACCGGGCCGCCCGTGATCAGGTAGCCGAGCGCGCCGCCCGCGGCCGCGCCGATCCCGGCATTGCGTTGCGTATGCGTCATCGCGCATGCGCCGAGTTGTGACAGGGCCGCGACGATCACCGCGGTACGAACGAGAAAAGTGGTCTTCTTCATCATGATTATTGGCTTCCTCCCGCCACGCAAAAATTGCGAATGGCGGCATTGAATCGGTAAAGCCATCATAGGAAAACCCGAACGGCGCCGGCAATCCGATTTACGTCGTGTTACAGCCGACACACACTCGATATATTGCGGTACGCATCGCGAACGGACGGCGCCGGACCGGCAGGCCGCGCGGGACGGACCCCGGTCAGGTAGAATTACAGGATTAAACCGGCGCGACGCGCCGACACAACCTGACGCCAACCGCATGAGCACCGAACGCAACGACGCCCCCGCGGCTTCCAATTTCATCCGTAACATCATCGACGACGACAACCGCACCGGCAAATGGGGCGGCCGCGTCGAGACGCGCTTCCCGCCCGAGCCGAACGGCTATCTGCACATCGGTCACGCGAAGAGCATCTGCCTGAACTTCAGCGTCGCGCGCGACTACGGCGGCGTGTGCCACCTGCGCTTCGACGACACGAACCCGGAAAAGGAAAGCGTCGAATACGTCGACTCGATCGTCGACGCGGTGCGCTGGCTCGGCTTCGACTGGCGCAAGGACGCGGTCGATCATCAGTATTTCGCGAGCGACTACTACGACAAGCTGTACGAGTTCGCCGAGCTGCTGATCAAGCGTGGCAAGGCGTACGTCGACAGCCAGAGCGCCGACGAAATGCGCGCGAACCGCGGCTCGCTGACCGAGGGCGGCAAGCCGTCGCCGTTCCGCGAGCGCACGCCGGAAGAGAACCTCGACCTGTTCCGCCGGATGAAGGCCGGCGAGTTCAAGGAAGGCGAGCACGTGCTGCGCGCGAAGATCGACATGGCGTCGCCGAACATGAACATGCGCGACCCGGTGATCTACCGGATCCGCTACGCGCACCACTACCGCACCGGCGACGCATGGTGCGTGTATCCGATGTACGACTACACGCACTGCATCTCGGATGCGCTCGAAGGCATCACGCATTCGCTGTGCACGCTCGAATTCGAGGATCACCGCCCGCTGTACGACTGGGTGCTGAACGAACTCGCGGAAGCCGGCGTGTTCACGCGCCCGCTGCCGCAACAGATCGAATTCTCGCGGCTGAACCTCACGTACGCGATCACCAGCAAGCGCAAGCTGCTGCAGCTCGTCACCGAAGGCCACGTCGACGGCTGGGACGACCCGCGGATGCCGACGATCGTCGGCGTGCGCCGCCGCGGCTTCACGCCGGAGAGCATCCACCTGTTCTGCGAGCGGATCGGCGTGACGAAGATCGATTCGTGGATCGACATGAGCATCTTCGAAGGCGCGCTGCGCGACGACCTCGACGACAAGGCGGCGCGCACGGTCGCGGTGCTCGATCCGCTGAAGCTCGTGATCGACAACTATCCGGAAGACCTCGAGGAAGCGTGCACGGCGCCCGTGCATCCGCACCATCCGGACCGCGGCGTGCGCACGTTCCCGATCTCGCGCGAACTGTGGATCGAGCGCGAGGATTTCGTCGAAAATCCGCCGAAGGGCTATTTCCGCCTGTTCCCGGGCAACAAGGTCCGCCTGCGCTACGGCTACGTGATCGAATGCACGGGCTTCGACAAGGACGCCGACGGCAACGTGACGGCCGTGCACTGCAACTACTTCCCGGACAGCAAGTCGGGCACCGAAGGCGCGAACACGTACAAGGTCAAGGGCAACATCCACTGGGTCAGCGCGAAGCACGCGCAGCCGGCCGAAGTGCGGATCTACGACCGCCTGTTCAAGGAGCCGCACCCGGACGCGGGCGGCGCGAACTTCCTCGAGGCGCTGAACCCCGATTCGAAGAAGATCGTGCAGGCGTACCTCGAGCCGGGCAACGGCGACGTCGCGCCGGAAACGCGCCTGCAGTTCGAGCGCCACGGCTACTTCGTTGCAGACCGTGTCGATTCGAAGCCGGGCAAGCCGGTGTTCAACCGGATCGTCGGGCTGCGCGACAGCTGGGGCAAGCCGGCCTGACGGCGTGCTCCGCGCGGTAGCGCGCGGCCCGCAAGCCGCCGCTGCCTCGGCATGAAAAAAACCGGCTCCAGGGCCGGTTTTTTCATGGGCGCGTGCCGAAGAACGGCTGGCGAAAACGGAAGCCGCGGCGCCCGTTCACGCGCCCGACAACCGCCGATGCAAGTCCGCCAGCGACAGCTTCGTGCGAAACAGCCGCGCGAGACTGCGGCTCGCATAGGTGTCGATGTCGCCCGGCACGGTCCAGCGGTACGCGTCCATCTCGGGAATCATCGAGCCGTCGCGACGGCTCGGAAACAGCGACGTGCACGTGCAGTGCGCGGGATCGATTTCGCCGTCGGCCACCTGCACCGCGAACAGGTGCAGGTCCTTGTCGTGCCGGTACGCGAAGCGGCCGAGATCGAGCAACCGCGCCGGCGCGAACGCGATGCCGGTTTCCTCCCGCAGTTCGCGCAGCGCGGCGTCGGCCGGCGTCTCGCCCGGTTCGCCCTGCCCCTTCGGGATGTCCCAGTGCGTGGTGTCCGTCGCATGCGCGAGGAACACGCGACCGGCCGCATCGAGGATCACGACGCCGCACGATACCGTGCGCGGCGCGCCGCCCCGCTTCGTCATGCGCGTGCTCAGCGCTTCTGCAGCTGCCACTTGCCCGCGGCCGTCTTGCAATAGACGGGCTTGAGCGTCATCGTCTGGCCCTTCGCGGTGATTTCGGTCGCGACTTCGCGGCAGGTCTTGCCGTCCGTCTCGGTCGTGCTCGGCGTGAGCTTCGCGTCGATCTGCGTGCCGCGGCCGCTGCTCTGCCACGTCGTGGTTTCACCGTCCTTGCCTTCGTCGCGCGCCTGCACGACTGCCTTGGAAAGCGACGCGCGGTCGGTCTTGCTGAAATAGCTGATCGGCGTGTCGTTCAGGAAGTTCAGGTTGTTCTGCGCGTGGGCGGGCAGCATCGCGGCTGCGCACGCGGCGCCGGCCAGCACGCGCGTGACGACGGAAAGGGATGCACGCATCGACATGTTTTTCTCCTTGGATGTTCGATCGAAAGGCGCGGTGCATGCCGGCGAACCGGCACGCACCGCGCCCGTCAGCGAGCGAGCATAGCATGCGTGCTGCGATGAAGGCCTTCTAGGGCTTGGCGGCGACGGCCGTTTGCTGATATCCGTCAGTCAGCGTGCCCAGGAACGCGATCACGTCCTTGATCTCGGCCGCATTCAGCGCGGGCTGGTCGCCGCGCTTGCGGTCGAACGGCGCTTCGCGGTTGATGTTCGGCCAGTAGCGCTTCGGCAGGTCGTCGTAGATCTGCACCTTGCCGTGCACGACCGGGTAGAACTTCTCCGGATGGATGTCGCGTTCGACGTAGAAGCGCATCACGTCCTCGAGCGAGTGATACACGCCGTTGTGGAAGAACGTCTTGCGCAGCGCGACGTTGCGCAGCGACGGCGTGCGGAACAGCCCGCAGAATTCGTCGCGCCCCTTCAGGTCGGTGCGTTCGGGACCGCAGGCGCCGAGATCGTAAAAGCGCGGGTCGCGATTGACCGGCAGCGCGCGGTTGCGCGGCACCGCGATCGCGATCAGCCCGAAATCGCTGAACTGCGGCGGGCCGCCTTCGAGCGTGCGCTGGCTGATGTGGCAGCTCGCGCAATTGCCCTTCTTCTCGTCGTTGAACAGCTGCAGCCCGTGCAACTCGGCGGGTGTGAGCTGCGCGTGGCCGGCCAGATATGCGTCGTATTTGCTCGTGTACGGATCGAACAGCGCCGGCTGCTGCTGGAATGCATCGAGCGCGCGCAGCACCGCATCGAACGTCGCCCGGTCGTCGCCGAGTACCTGATCGCCGAACGCCTTGCGAAACGCGTCGGCATACGGCGCGGCGCGGACCGCCTTCGCGACCCGCGCAGGCGAGCTGCTCATCTCGAACGGCGACAGGAGCGGAATGCGCGCCTGCGCATCGCGCGTATCGACGCGGCCGTCCCAGGTCAGCCCGCCGGTCGGACCCGCGTCGACGCTTTCGTCACCTTCGTCCGGCGAATCGTGGAAGTGCTCGCTGAACGGCGGGATGCCGCGCAGGTACTTCAGCGACGGCACCGCGCGAAAGCCGGTACGGTGCATGTCGTCGCCGCCCAACTGCACCGACAGCGCGTTCGGCGGCCCGAACGCATGCTCGGCGCTATGGCACGACGCGCAAGCGAGCTTGCCGGACCCGGACAGCGACGGATCGAAGAACAGCTGCTTGCCGAGCGCCGTCATCTGCTTCACGCCCTCGAACACCTGCGCGCGCGTCTGCGGCTGGCAAGCCGGCGCGACCGCCGGGGCGGCCGGAGCAGCCTGCGCCGCCGGGACGACGGACGCGGCCGACGCGGTCGTGCCGGGCTGCGCGTCGCAACCGGCGAGCGCGGCGAGCGCGGCGAGCGCGCCAGCCACCGCGAGCGTCGCCGCGGCGGGGACCAGCGACCGCGCGAACGCGAAGGATTTCAGAAAGGTGTGCATCGTCGTTGTTCTGGTAGCGGTGGGCAATCGGCCGGAGCTTATGTCAGTTCCGTGACCGTTGGATGACGTTCAACCGACAGTCAATTGAAAGCGTCCCTACACCCGGCTGTCAAATCGGTTCCAGATAATGCGCGCAGCCGGGCGGTACCGCGAGGTTCGCGCGCCGGCCCTCCGCCACCCGGTTCCCACACGCGACCAACGACGAATGAGAGAGAACATCGCATGAAGAAGCACGCCTGGATTCGCTACACGCCGATCGCCCTTGCGGCCGCGCTCAGCCTGACCGCCTGCGGCGGCGACGACGTGACGCAGCAGGGCCTGTCGGCCGTCAAGAACGTCGTCGTGATCTACGCGGAAAACCGCAGCTTCGACAACCTGTACGGCAACTTCCCGGGCGCGAACGGTCTGCAGAACGCGACGGCCGCGAATTCGGTGCAGAAGGACCGCGACGGCTCGACGATGGCGACGCTGCCGAAGATCTGGGGCGGCCTGACCGCGACCGGCATCACGCCGGCGGTGACCGAGGCGATGACGGCGAACCTGCCGAACGCGCCGTTCGCGATCGACGATCCGAACGGCTTCAACCAGTCGATGAGCATCGCGACGCGCGACATCGTGCACCGCTTCTACCAGGACCAGATGCAGATCAACGGCGGCAAGAACGACATGTACGCCGCATGGACCGACGCGGGCGGCCTGACGATGGGCCACTACACGGCCGATCCGTCGAAGCTGCCGCTGTGGAAGATCGCGCAGCAGTACGTGCTCGCCGACAACTTCTTCATGGGCGCGTTCGGCGGCTCGTTCCTGAACCACCAGTACCTGATCTGCGCGTGCGCGCCGTACTACCCGAACGCCGACAAGAGCCCGGCGGCCGGCAAGATCGCCGTGCTGAACGCCGACGGCAAGTCGCTGAAGGTCGCGACGAACTCGCCGGCTTCCGCGCTGAGCGGGCCGCCGAAGTTCGTCAACGACGGCGCACTGACGCCGGACTTCTACGGCATCAACACGATGCAGCCAGCGTATCAGCCGAGCGGCAACAAGGCGGCCGCGGGCGGCGATCCGCTGCTGGCCGACCCGGCCAATCCGTCGACGATGCCGCCGCAGACGGCGACCAACATCGGCGACCTGATGACCAACGCGGGCGTGTCGTGGGCGTGGTATGGCGGCGCGTGGGGCCAGGCGCTGCAGGCGAGCCAGAACGGCACGTCGAACGTGATCTACGGCGCCGACCTGTCGACGCCGAACTTCCAGCCGCACCACCAACCGTTCAACTATTTCGCGAACCAGGCGCCGGGCACCGCGAGCCGCGCGCAGCACCTGCTCGACGGCGGCGCGAACGGCGCGGAGTTCATCAAGGCAATCGACGCGGGCACGCTGCCGCAGGTCGCGTTCTACAAGCCGCAAGGCAACCTGAACGAGCATCCGGGCTACACGGACGTCACGTCCGGCGACCAGCACATCGCCGATGTGATCGCGCACCTGCAGGCCAGCCCGCAGTGGAAGAACATGGTCGTGGTCGTCACGTACGACGAAAACGGCGGCTTCTGGGATCACGCCGCGCCGCCGACCGCCGACCGCTGGGGCCCGGGCACCCGCATTCCGGCGCTGATCGTGTCGCCGTTCGCGAAGAAGGGCTTCGTCGACCACACGCAGTACGACACGGGTTCGATCCTGCGCTTCATCACGCGCCGCTTCTCGCTGCCGCGCCTCGCCGGCCTGCAGCAACGCGACGACGCGCTGAAGGCGAACGGCGCCCAGCCGATGGGCGACCTGACGAACGCGCTCGCGCTGTCGCCGAACCTGTAATCGCATCGCGGCCACCGCGAACGAGCCGGCGGCGATGCCGGCTCCGAACGAACGAAGGGCGGCCTCCTGGCCGCCCTTGTTCATGGGTCCGCGTGACCGCGCGCTTGCCTTACCAGCCGTACTTCAGCTCGACGCCGACGTAGTCGGCGTTGTGCCCGCCCGCCTGCCGGATCGCATCGCCGACCTGGAAATGCACGGCCTCGAGCGCGCCGATCAGGTTCGCGGCGATCGTCCAGTCCGCACGCAGCTGCACGTACATCCCCGTCCACAACCCGCCCTTGCCCGCGGTGCCCGGCACGACCGCATTGCCCTGCTGGTAGACGGCGTCGCCGGTCGTCTCGCGCCACTGGAAGCCGAGCGCGCCGAGCAGCGACAGGTTCGGCGACGGCTTCAGCGTCACGGACGGCTTCACGTGGATCAGGTTCGAGTAGCCGGTGTAGCCGGCGAGCGTGAAGTAGTAGCCGTTCGGAAACAGCGGATTGAACGTGCCGACCCGGCCATCGCGCGGATGCCGGTCGCCCGACGCCGCGTCGACCTGCAGCGCGATGCGCGGCGACCACGGCGCGTCGAGCCGGTAGCCGGCGATCGAACCGACGGCCCATGCGGCGATCGTGTCGTTGCCGACCGTGCCCGTCTGCAGCATCGTTTCGAGGTCCCAGTCGAAGCGGCCGTGCGTGCCCGTGTAGCGGACGTCCCACACGTCGCGATGCTCGGGGCCGCTCGCGTCGAGGAAACGCCCGTGGCCGCGGTTGTAGCGCGACCAGTAGCCGGACAGATCGCCCGGCCCGACCGACTGCCGCTCGAAGCGCACGCCGCTGAACGTGAGATCGCGATTCGACACGTCGTCGAACGTGGACACGGTACGGTTCTGCACCGGCTGCGTCGCATACGCGATGAAGCGCCACTTCCGATACTCGTAGTCGACCCACACCGCATCGAACGCCTGCCGCACGTTCGGGCCGTCGCGCGCGGCGATGAAGCGCTGCAAGTCGAACGCCATCTCCTGACGGCCGACGCGGAACTTCAGCGTGCCGCCGCCGAGCGCGCCCGTGTAGGTCGCGAACGCCTGTTCGAGATCGAGCGGATTGCGGTCGACCGGCGCGATCGTGTTCTTGCCGAACGCGCGCGCATCCTGCAACTGCACGAAGAACTGCCAGTGCCGGCCGAGATGCGCATCGGCATGCACTTCGACGCGCTGGATCAGGTACGTATCCGATTGCGCGGCGCCGATGCCGAACAGCGGCGCGTCGTTGGTTTCGAGCCGCTCGCGCAGGTTCACGCCGAGCGACAGATAGGAGGACGGATCGTTGCCGAGCGCAATGGCTTTCAGCCCGTCGAGCGGCGCGCGCGGCACACAGGGATTCGCGAGCACCGACCAGTCTTCCTGCCAGCGGTTGAACAGGACGGCGGGACGCTTGGCCGGGCACGTCGATGCGCTGGTGGCCGCGAGCGCCGAGGCCGACGACGCGGTCGATGTCGGCGTCGACGCCGACGCGGCTGCCGTTTCCGCGAACGCCGCGTCGGCGCCCGAGAGCATCAATCCCGCGACGATCGACACGCGCGCGGCCCGCTCGAAGTGGCGGCCGCGGCGCCCGCTTCGCCGACGCTCGATCATGCGGGCTCCCGCGGGGTCGTGCCGGCCGCTGGCGACGCCGCCCCCAGCGCCAGCGCCGCCAGCGCACCGACGGGCGCGAGCAATGCAAGAAACCCGACGGCGCGAAACCCGAGCGCGCCGCATGCCGCGCCGAGCGCGAACGCGACGATCGCCGGCAGCATCTTCGCGAAGCGCGCCCGCGCCGTCGCACGCGCGCTGTCCGCCGTGCCGGGCGACAGCATGTCGACGGCATCGAGGATCGCCTGCGTCACGTTGCCCGTCATCACCGTGTTCGGCACGCCGCCCGCGCGCGCGATCACGCGCGGATGCGCATTCTGCACGCCCATCGCGAACGTGCCGACGATGCCGGCCACGAGCGCCGGCAGGCTGTCCGGTTGCGTGACGGGCGTCGCCCACACGCCGGCCGCGCAGAACCCGAGCAGCAGCACGGCCTGCACCGCGTGCAGCATGCGCGTGCCCTGCCAGGCCGGCCGCGCGGCCATCGACCGCGCGATCAGGCTGCTCGCGATCACGCCGCACACGAACGCAGGAAACACGCTGAGCTTCAGCACGACGCCCTGGCCGAAGCCCGCGATGCCCGCGCCGATCAGCACGAAGTTGCCGGTGACGTGCGCGGTGAACAGCCCGAACAGCGCGACGAAGCTCAGCGTGTCGACGAAGCCGGCCACCGCGGCAAGGATCGTATCCTCGTGCTTCATCGCGCCGCGCTCGCGTGGATCTCGGCGACGTAGCCGCCCGGAAACTGCACGAGCGCCGCGTCGCGGCCGTCCGACGTGAAGGCCGGCACGAGCACCGTCACGCCCGCGGCCTGTGCCTGCTTCAGCGTCGCGGCGAGATCGGCCACTTCGTAGCCGGTCATCTCGCGGCCGAACGGGTAAGGCAGGTGACCATCGGTCACGAGCACGGTCATCTTGCCGAAGCCCGATTCGATGCGAATGCGGCGGTACGTGTCGTTCGGCCGGCCGATTTCGATGCCCGGCGCCTTCAGGTCGTCGGACACCACCTTGCCCTTCGAGAACTTGACGAAATCGTGCACGAACTTGCGTACGCTCTGCGGCGACACGTACACGCGATTCTCGGGGATGGTCTGCAACGCGTCGTAGTGCGGCGCCTGGGTATGCCAGTAGAGCTGCATCTTCACGTCGCCCGCCCACGCGATGATCGCGTCGCGGCCGATCGGATCGGGGAACGTGTCGACGATCACGTCGGCGCCGTGCTCGCGCGCGGATTTCACCGCGACGTCCATGTCGGTCACGAGATAGCCGGTGCGCTCGGCACAGAACGGATACGGGATCGGGGTCTTGAAGCCGAACACCGAGATCGTGCCGACCGGCGTCAGCACCAGTTGCGACATCGTCTGGCTCGGCGTGGGCGTGACCTGGAACACGCCCTGCTTCGACTTCTTGCCGCCGAAGGTCGCGACGAAGCTGTCGGTGAAGCGGTCGAAGTCTTCCGGCGCGACGCACACGTGGGTCGTGTCGTACTGCGGACCGACCGCCACCGTCGGCGCGACCGCCGGCGGCACCGGCGGTTTCGCGAACGCCGCCGGCGCACCGGCAAGGCCGCCCGCGCACATCGCGGCGAGCAGCACTGAACGAATCGTTTTCATGAAAGGCTTTCCTGGTTGTTGCATCGTCATCGATTGGAGCGGCCATCATCGGCCGCGTGCGGTGCATCGGCGAGCCGGGTCGCGAGCACGAGTGCCGCGATCAGCCCGAGATGCTCGAAAAAGCTGTTGAGCGCCATGAAGTGCTCGGCGCCCGTCCGGTTCCAGAAATCGTTGGCCACGGCCATCGCGACCAGCGTCAGCATGCCGAGGCTGCCGGCGCCGAGCCACGTGAAGCGGTTGAACACCACGCACAGCGAGCCGGCGATCTCGACCGCGATCGCCAGCGCCGCCCACAGCGCAGCCGGCTGCAGGCCGAAATGCGCCTGCTCCGCCACCGCGCCGTGAAAATCCAGCGCCTTCGCGACGCCGCCGATCAGATATGCGGACACCAGCGCGAGCCGCGCGAGCGGCAGCACCTCCGGCTGCGCGAGCAGCGCGCGGACCCACGCCGGATTGCCGGCGCCGCCGCGGTGGGTCGGAGCCGCCATGTCAGACCGCCCAGCACGAACAGCCGAACGCGCCCCAGAAGCCCTTCGCGTCCGACGTCGGCAACGCGCGGCCCCATGCGCCCGCATGCGCATGCCCGTGCACGTTGCACGCGCTCGAACAGCCGCACGCCGCGGCGGCCGCTGCCGCGCGCTGCAACGGCGCGCCGTTGCGCTGCGTCGCGCCCCAGCCGCCATAGCCGCCGTACTCGCGCACCGGCGACCAGTCCGGCATCGCCGGCGGAATCGGCGCGTCGTGCGACGCGAACGGCCCCGCGCCCCACACGATCTTGCCGCCGACCACCGTCAGCAACGCGCTCGTGTCGACGATATCGTCCTCCGCGCAGGTGAAGAAATCGCGATCGGGGACCATCAGGTCGGCCAGTTGCCCGACCGCGATGCGCCCTTTCTTGCCCTCTTCGTTCGAGAACCACGTCACGTATTCGGTCCACATCCGCAGCGCGGTTTCGCGATCGAGCAGGTTGCGCTGCGGATACATCCTGAGGCCACCGACCGTCTTGCCCGTCACGAGCCACGCGAGCGACACCCACGGGTTGTACGACGCGACGCGTGTCGCGTCCGTGCCGGCCGACACCTTCAGCCCCTTGTCGAGCATCTTCGCGACGGGCGGCGTCGCCTCGGCGGCGCGCGCGCCGTAACGTTCCACGAAGTATTCGCCCTGGTACGCCATCCGGTGCTGCACCGCGATGCCGCCGCCGAGCGCGGCGATGCGGTCCATCGATTGCTCGGAGATGGTTTCCGCGTGATCGAAGAACCAGTTCAGCCCGTCGAGCGGGATGTCTTCGTTGACCTTCTCGAACACGTCGAGCGCGCGGCTGATCGTTTCGTCGTAGGTCGCGTGCATGCGCCAGGGCCAGCGGTTCTGCGCGAGCACGCGCACGACGCCTTCGAGATCGTCTTCCATCTGCGCGGGCAGGTCCGGGCGCGCGACGCGGAAATCCTCGAAGTCGGCCGCGGAAAACACCAGCATCTCGCCCGCGCCGTTGTGACGGAAATAGTCGGTGCCGTCGTGATACGTGACGCTCCTGGTCCAGTTCACGAAGTCTTCCTTCTCCGCGTTCGGCTTCTGCGTGAACAGGTTGTACGCGATCCGGATCGTCATCTCGCCCGTGTCGTGCAGCTTGCGGATCACTTCGTAATCGTCGGGATAATTCTGCGACCCGCCGCCCGCGTCGATCACGCCCGTCACGCCCAGCCGGTTCAGCTCGCGCATGAAGTGGCGCGTCGAGTTGTACTGATACTCGAACGGCAGCTTCGGGCCTTTCGCGAGTGTCGCGTAGAGGATCGTCGCGTTCGGGTTCGCGAGCAGCAGGCCGGTGGGGTTGCCCGCGTCGTCGCGCAGGATCGTGCCGCCCGGCGGCTCCGGCGTGTCCTTCGTGTAGCCGACCACCCGCAGCGCGGCCGCGTTCAGCAGCGCGCGGTCGTACAGGTGCAGGATGAACACCGGCGTGTCGGGTGCGACTGCATTGAGTTCGGCGATCGTCGGCAGCCGCTTCTCGGCGAACTGGTGCTCGGTGAAGCCGCCGACCACACGCACCCACTGCGGCGCGGGCGTGATCGCGACCTGGCGCTTGAGCATCTCCATCGCGACCGCGAGCGACCGCACGCCGTCCCAGCGCAGCTCCAGGTTGTAATTCAGGCCACCGCGAATCACGTGCGTATGGTTGTCGATCAGGCCCGGCAGCACGGTGCGGCCGTCGAGGTCGACGACCTTCGTCGCGCGGCCCGCGAGCGGCACGATCTCCGCATTGCCGCCGACCGCGACGAAGCGGCCGTCCTTGATCGCGACGGCGGTCGCGACCGGGTTCGCACGATCGAGCGTCGTGATGCGCCCGTTGTGCAGGATCAGATCGGGTTGGGTATCGGTTGCGCTCATGAAATGTCCTCGATGCGGTCAGAAGCCGAGCCAGTGACGAACCGGCGCGATGGCCTGCGCGCCGGCCAGCATGCCGGCGAGGCCCACCAGCGCGATCAGCGGCGGTGCCGGCGAGCGCACCCTGATCACGCTGTACACGACGCCGATCAGCGCGCCGGCGCCCAATGAAATTAGATAAGATTCCATAACGTTTTTTCTCCCGGCCGGATTAGAATCACCGGCATCGCGAGGCCGCCTGCGCGGCGCATCGCATCCGTTTCGCTTCCCTGCCATTCACGCCGACCATGCAACACCTTCCTGATCTCGAAGCCTGGGCCATCTTTGCGCGCGTCGCGGAGACCGGTTCGTTCGCGAAAGCCGCCGACCTGCTCGGCGTATCGCAACCCACCGTGTCGAAGGCGATCGCGCGCCTCGAAAAACGCCTCGGCGCGATGCTGCTGTACCGCACGTCGCGCAAGCTGTCGCTCACGCCGACCGGCGAACTGCTGCGCGACCGCGCGATCCGCCTGCTCGCCGATGCGGAGCTGATCGAGAACGAAGCGTCCGCGCAGGCGCTCGAGCCGCACGGCCTCGTGCGCGTGAATGCGCCGATGTCGTTCGGGCTGCGCCATCTGTCGCCGGTGCTGCCGGCGTTTCTCGAACGCTATCCGCGCGTCGACATCGATCTCGTGCTCACCGATCACATCGTCGACATCGTGTCGGGCGGCTTCGACGTCGCGATCCGCATCGCCGAGCTGAACGATTCGACGCTGCGTTCGCGCCGCCTCTGCGCGGTGCGCCGGCCGCTCGTCGCATCGCCCGCGTATCTCGACCGGCGCGGCCGCCCCACGCATCCGCGCGACATCGAACAGCACGTGTGCCTCACGTACACCAACTTGCCGACACCCGAGCACTGGCGCTTCCGCCATCCGGCGTCGGGCGACGAAGTCGGCGTGTCCGTCCACGGGCGCATCCGCACCAACAACGCGGACGTGATCCTCCCCGCGCTCGTCGGCGGTCACGGCCTGGCGCTGCAGCCCGAGTTCCTCGTGTGGGACGCGATGCAGCGCGGCGAGCTCGAGGAAGTGATGAGCGACTGGAAGATCGCGGACATCAACGTGAACCTCGTCACGCCGCCCGGCATGCTGCGCGCCGCGCGCGTGACGGTGCTGCTCGACTTCCTCGCGGAACGCTTCGCGCACGCGCCGTGGGCGCTGCCCGCCGCCTGAACGCGTGATGAGCGGTGGCAGGCGCTCGCCGCCTCCGGCGCGGCCAGCGCGGCCGCCGGCCCGTTACTTCGCGGGCACGGCCGGAATCGACTCGTGCGGCGTCGCGGTGCGCTGCGGCGCCTTGTGGACCATCGTGTACGCGTAGTCGACGCCCATCCCGTATGCGCCCGAGTGCTCCTTCGCGATCGCCATCACGGCGTCGTACGTGTCGCGGCGCGCCCAGTCGCGCTGCCACTCGAGCAGGACCTGCTGCCACGTGACCGGCACCACGCCGGCCTGCACCATGCGCTGCATCGCGAAATCGTGCGCGGCCTGCGACGTGCCGCCCGACGCGTCGGCGACCATGTAGATCTCGTAGTCGCCCTCGAGCATCGCGCACAGCGCGAACGTCGTATTGCAGACCTCGGTCCACAGCCCCGACACGATCACCTTCTTGCGACCGTTCGCGGCGAGCGCGTCGCGCACCTTCTGGTCGTCCCACGAATTCATCGACGTCCGTTCGAGCGTCTTCTGGTTCGGGAACACGTCGAGCAGCTCGGGATAGGTGTGGCCCGAGAAGCTGTCGCTTTCGACCGTCGTGATCGTGGTCGGGATGTCGAAGACCTTCGCGGCCTTCGCGAGCCCGACGACGTTGTTCTTCAGCGTCTGGCGATCGATCGACTGCACGCCGAACGCCATCTGCGGCTGCTGGTCGATGAAGATCAGCTGGCTGTTGTGCGGCGTCAGTACTTCAAGCTTCGGGTTGCTCATGGCGAATGGGGTCCTGTGAACGGAAAAAGGGGGGCCTGCCTCGACCGTGAAAACGGGAGGAGCCTGGTGTGCGTCGACGCCGGATCGTCATCCGGGCCGAAATATTTAAGCCGCAAACGCACGGCGCGAACACCCAAGAAATGGAATCGATCCGATTCCTGAACGAATGCCCGTTCGGGGCTGCCCGCCCTTTTTTTCTTCACGCAAACCCGCTACGCTTTCAAGTTCTTGACGGCATGCACCGCGCCGCCCGTCGGCCCTCACGGAAGCTCACCATGAAACCGTATTTCCTGTCGCTGATCGCCGGCCTCCTCGCGGGCGTCATCTACGGCGCACTCGGCGTGAATTCGCCGGCGCCGCCGCTCATCGCGCTCACCGGCCTGCTCGGCATGCTGGCCGGCGAACAGATCCTGCCCGTCGCGCGCCGGATGTTGTCCGGCCATCGGCTGAACACCGCATGGCGCGACGCACAGTGCAGCCAGCACATGTTCGGCGCGCTGCCGGGCGGCGCCGCGAACGACCGCAAGCCTTCGTGATCCACCCCATCGCCGCCGGCCGCGCATGACCAACGTCGAGCTGTTCCATTACCTGCTGCTGTTGATCTGCGGCGCGGGCGCCCTCACCTGGCTCGCCGAGCGGATTTCGATTCCGCCGGCCGTCGTGCTGCTGCTCGGCGGCTGCGTGGTCGCCGTCGCGGGCAAGCGCGTGCCCGACATGGACCCGGCGCTGCTGCTCGCGGCCGTGCTGCCGCCGCTGTTGATGTCGAGCGGGTTCTACACCGCGTGGAAGGAATTCCGGCAGGAACTCGCGTCGATCGCGTCGCTCGCGCTCGGCGCCGTGGCGTTCACGACCGTCGCGGTCGCGCTCGCCGTGCATGCGGCGAATCCCGCGCTGCCGTGGGCCGCGTGCTTCACGCTCGGCGCGATCGTGTCGCCGCCCGACGCGGTCGCCGCGAAGGCGATCCTGCAACGCCACCCGCTGCCCGCGCGGCTCGTCGCGGTGCTCGAGGGCGAAAGTCTCGTCAACGATGCGTCGGGCCTGCTGCTGTACCAGATGGCCGTGTCGGCCGCGCTCGCCGTGTCGATCACGGCGGCCAGTGCCACCGGCCTGTTCTTCTCGCTCACGCTGATCGGCATCGCGGTCGGCCTCGCGTGCGGCCACGCGATGTGCTGGGTGCTGCCGCGCCTGCGCGATCCGATGCTCGGCATCGTCGTGACGTTCGCGATGGCATGGGGCAGCTACGGGATCGCGGAAGCCGTCGACGGCTCGGGCGTGCTGTCGGTCGTCACCTGCGGGCTCGTGCTCGGCGTGCGCCAGCATCGGGTGTTCAACGCCGACATGCGGATCAAGGCGAAGGCGACGTGGGAGGCGATCGTGTTCGTGCTCGACGCGCTCGTGTTCATCCTGATCGGCCTCGCGCTGCATGCGATCCTCGCACGCGTGAACCACGAAGGCGCGGTGCTGATGGCCGGCCTGCGGGTCGCGCTGCCGGCGACGGCCGCCGCGATCGGTGCGCGCGTCGTGTGGGTGTTCGTCGCGATGTGGCTGCCGGGCCGCCTGCGTGCGCGGCGCGCGGGCCACACACCGTGGTCGTGGCGCGAAGCCGTCGTGCTCGGCTGGTCGGGCATGCGCGGCGTCGTGAGCCTCGCGGCCGCGATCGCGCTGCCCGCCAACTTCCCCGGCCGCGACCTGATCCTGTTCAGTACCTTCCTGCTGATCATCGCGACGCTCGTCGTGCAGGGCGGCACGCTCGCGCCGCTCATTCGCGTGCTGAAGCTGCGCCCGGCCGCGCGCCACACGATGTCCGAACATGCGGTGCGCGCGCACACGTTCGGCGCGGCGCTCGCCGAACTCGATACGCTCGGGCAGCACGGCTCGGCGCTCGAGCAGCCGTCGCTCGACCGCCTGCTCGCCGAATACCGCAACCGCGTCACGTTCAACGAACGCGCGCACCGGCAAGGCGCCGAACCGGCCGGCGTGCGCGCCCGCATGCTGCGCGTCGAACTCGAGCTCGTCGGCATATCGCGCCGCGCGCTGCTCGACCTGCATCGCGACGGCAAGGTCGACGACGCGGTACTGCACCGCATAGAATCGGAACTCGATTTCGAGGAGCTGCGGCTGCAGCGCCTGCTCGAACCGTAACGTCCGGCCTGCCCGGCCCGTCCCCTTTCCCACCTGGAACCGCAATGAGCGAACTGTCCGTCGAAGCGAGCATCGGCTCGGTCGATTACCTCGTCCACTTCACCGACGGCGTCCATCAGTGGCGCGCCGACGAACCCGCGTCGCTCGGCGGCGGCGATGCGGCGCCGACGCCCGTCGCGCTGCTGCTGTCGAGCCTCGGTGCCTGCACCGCGATCACGCTGAAGATGTATGCGCAACGAAAGGGCTGGCCGCTCGCCGAAGTGCACGTGAAGCTCGCGCACGAATCGGGCAGCGCAGGCAGCACGATCGTGCGCCGCATCACGCTCGACGGCGACCTGACCGACGAGCAGCGCGAACGCCTGCTGCAAATCGCGAACGCGTGCCCGGTCCACAAGATCCTCACGCATCCGATCACGATCGACACGGCGATCGCCTGATCGCTGCCCGCCACCGTCACGAGATTCCCGTCATGTCCGCCTCGATCAAGACCCTGCTCACGCCGCGCGAAAGCGACATCGGCAACCTCGTCGTGCGCCGCGTGCTGCCCGCGCGCGCCGCGCGCCTCGTCGGCCCGTTCATCTTCTTCGACGAAATGGGGCCCGCGGTGCTGCCGGCCGGCCGCGGCATCGACGTGCTGCCGCATCCGCACATCGGGCTCGCGACCGTCACCTACCTGTTCGACGGCTCGCTGATGCATCACGACAGCCTCGGCTTCCGGCAGAAGATCGTGCCGGGCGACGTGAACTGGATGACGGCCGGCCGCGGCATCGTGCATTCGGAGCGCTCGCCCGACGAGGATCGGCCGCGCGAGCAGCCGGTACACGGCATCCAGACCTGGGTCGCGCTGCCGGTCGAGCATGAAGACACCGCGCCCGCGTTCGTCCACCACGCGGCCGACACGCTGCCGTCGTTCACGCGCGACGGCGCGACCGTGCGCGTGATCGCGGGCACCGCGTTCGGACTCGCGTCGCCGGTCGCCGTGTTCTCGCCCACGCTTTATGCGGTTGCGGAATTCGCGTCGGGCGGACAGCTCGCGCTCGATGCGGAGCACGACGAACGCGGCGTATATCTCGTCGACGGCGACCTCACCGTCGACGGCACGCCGCTCGCCCCGGCGACGATGGCCGTGCTCGAACCGGGCGCGACGGTCGCGCTCGCGAGCGCGCACGGCGCACGCGCGATGCTGCTCGGCGGCGCCCACCTGCCGGGCGAGCGGTTCATCGAATGGAATTTCGTGTCGAGCGACCGCGCGAAGATCGACGCGGCGCGTGCCGCATGGGCCGATCAGACGTTCGGCAAGGTGCCGGGCGAAGAAGGCGAATGGACGCGCCAGCCGGAACGCCGGACGCAGTAAGCGGCGCGCCCCGCCCCACCGACGACGGCCGGCCGCCACGCCGGCCGTCGTGCGTTTACCGCTTCAGTCCCATCAGCTTCGCGAGCGTCGGCCAGCGATCGAGCGACGCATCGAACGCACGGCGCGCCTGTTCGTCGACATAGCGTTCGGGATCGAGCGCGGGCAGATGCCGCGCGAGGCCGATCACGTCGTTCGGTTGCGACAGGCGCTCGTCGTCGCCTTCGCCGGCGATCGTTACTGTTCGTCGATCCATACGCCATCCAGAGTTTTCACCGCGTAACCCGCGGCCGTCTGCATCGTCACCGTGCCCTCGTTCTCGCCGATCATCCGCGTGCGCGGCAAATCGGCCGCGTATTGCGCGAGCGTCGCGCCCGGCTTGAACGGGCTGTTCGACACGAGGTTCGACAGCAACTGCGCGAGCGCGAGGAAGCTGGTCGGCTGCTCGATCACGGTCGTCGCGCCGTGGTTGCCGGCGAAGCCGACGAGCCGCACGCCGACCGGCCCGTGCACGATGCGCGGCGTCGGAATCTCGCGCAGGCCCGCGACCTGGTTCTTGTCGCCGCGCAACGCGGCGCCGTGCTCGGGCACGAACACGATCACCGCGCGGCGGCCCGATTGCGCGATCAGGTCGGCGAGACGATCGAAATCGGTCATCATTTTCGTCGCGCGCTGCGGATACGAGTCGATGCTCGTCAGCGCGCTGCCGACGACGCGGTTGCCGTCGTGCAGGCTGATCGTGTTGTAGTACAGCGCGACCGGCCCCGGCACCGCCGCACGCTGCGCGTACCAGTTCGCGAGCGTCGCGTAGTCGTCCTTGATCGCCGAGCCGTCGAACGCGTGCATCGCGACGGGCGCCGCCGCGTTCGAGATCATCGGCGCATCGGCCACGCCGATGTTGTCGTGGATCACCTGCAGGAAGTTGTCGAAATGGCCGTCGTGGTTCAGCAGCGACTGCACGGTGTAGCCCGCGCCCGCCAGTTGCGAGAACAAATGGCACTGCTGCGGTGCGGGCTTGTACAGGTCCGCATGCGCTTCCTGCCCGCAGCTCGCGCGCAGCACGCGGATCGCCGCCGGGCCGCTATAGCTCGCGGCCGTGCTGAAGTTCGTGAACAGGTAGTCGAAGTGGCTCAGCATCGGGTGGTTGCGCACCTTCGCCGCATCGAGGTCGTCCCAAGACAGCGAGCAGATGTGCAACACGATCACGTCGAACTGCGCGGCCGGATCGCTGCCGAGATGGCCGAACGCGACCTGCCGCTGCGATTCCTGCGCGCGGAACGTCGCGAGCGCCGCGTTGTGGTCCTCGGGCTGGTCGACACGCGTGGCGCCCGCCACGTTCGCCTGCGGCTGGGCCGGCGCGACGACGCGCGCCATCAGCCCGCTGCCGGCCTGCCACAGCGGCATCACGATCAGCACGGCCAGCACGAACGTCGCGACGCGCAGCCAGCGATTGACGATGAAATAGACGATCAGCACGCCGACGATCGTCAGCGCCAGCACCGGCGGCAACAGACGCGGCAGCAGTTCCATCCAGTAGTCGAGGCGGAACGTGCTGACTTCGCGCGCGGCCTCCGCGAGACGGGCGAGCGGCGGCGCATGCAGCTCGCGCGCGAGCAGCGGCACCGCGATCGCGATCGCCACGACCTGCCGGACGATGCGCCACGCACGCGCGCGCAGCGGCGCGCTCGCCGCCAGCGCCACCGCGAATGCGAGGTTCGCGAGCCAGAACGGCTGCAGGTGCCCGGTCGCGAACAGCGCGAACTTCAGGATGAAATACAGATTCCAGAACGTCATCTAACCCACTCCATGATGCGCGCCGCGTCAGTCGCGCGCGCGATCGAGTTTCGGCGCGAGCATCGTCTGCACGCCGCGCGCCGCACCCTTCCACATTCGTACGTAACCGTCCAGCCCGATCCGCAGCACTTCCTTGAGCCCGCCGAGCGGCGTGTCGGGCCGCGCGCCTTCATGCCAGTCGAGCCACGCATCGGCGCGGCCGAACGTGCATTGCACGAGCTGGCGTTCCTGTTCGAGCGTCAGTTCGTCGAAGCTCACGCCGACATGGGTCGACGTCACGCGCGTCACGCGCACCGGGAACGGGAACGCGCGGTCGCCGCGCGTCACGCACACCGTCAGCGTGTCGCCGACGGCGAGCGGCAGCCCGGGCACCGCTTCGAGCCCGAGGCCGCCCGTCGAGTAGTCGCTCGTGAAGCACGCGGCGGTCGAGCCGTCGGCGAGCAGCAGCATCGCCGGCACGCGCATCGCGATCCGGTGCGTGACGCGCACCTGCCTGGTCTCGCGCGCGACGGCCAGCGCCGCGCCGAGCATCGCGAGGTTGTACACGGTCCAGCCGAGCGTGATCAGGATCGTCGACGCCTCGTCACCCTGGTCGGCCACGAGCCGCCACAGGCCGGCGGCGATCGCGAGCACGTTCAGCGCGAACAGCACGAGATACGGCTTCGACGTCGACCAGTCGACGTAACCTTCGTCGATCTTGCCGCCCTTGTCGGTCACGTTGAACTTGCCGTGCTTCGGGCTGAAGAACGCGACGGTGGTCGGCAGCGCGATGTACCACGCGAGCACCGATTCGTAGACCTCGGCCCAGAACGAATGCCGGTAGCGGCCCTGCATCCGCGAGTTCGCGATGTTCGCAAGCACGAGATACGGGATCACGTAGCTCGCGAGCGCCAGCGACGACGCGTTGATGAAGTACAGGTGGAAGAACAGGTACGCGAGCGGGATCGTCAGGAACACCAGCCGCGGAATCCCGTAGAAGAAATGCAGCATCGCGTTGCCGTAGCAGATCCGCTGGATCAGGCCGAGCCCGCGCCCGAGGAACGGGTTGTCGATGCGGAAGATCTGCGCCATCCCGCGCGCCCAGCGCGTGCGCTGCTTCACGTGGCCGGCAAGGCTTTCGGTCGCGAGGCCGGCCGCCTGCACGGTCGGCAGGTACGCCGACGTATAGCCGCGCCGGTGCAGCTTGAGCGCCGTATGCGCATCCTCGGTCACGGTCTCGACCGCGACGCCGCCGACCTCCTCCAGCGCGCTGCGCTTGAGCACCGCGCACGAGCCGCAGAAGAACGTCGCGTTCCACAGGTCGTTGCCGGACTGCACGAGGCCGTAGAACAGGTTGCCCTCGTTCGGGATCTCGCGGAACGTGCCGAGGTTGCGCTCGAACGGGTCTGGGGAGAAGAAATGGTGCGGCGTCTGCACGAGCGCGCACTTCGGATCGCGCAGGAACACGCCCATCGTCGTCTGCAGGAACGAGCGCGTCGGCACGTGATCGCAGTCGAAGATCGCGATGTACTCGCCGTGCGTCTTCGGCAGTGCGCGGTTGATGTTGCCGGCCTTCGCGTGAAGGTTGTCGTCGCGCGTCAGGTAATCGATGCCGGCCTCGGCCGCGAATGCCGCGAATTCCGGACGGCGGCCGTCGTCGAGCAGGTATACGCGCAGTTTCGCGCTCGGCCAGTCGATGCTCTGCGCGGCGAACACGGTCGGCTTCACGACCGACAGCGGCTCGTTGTAGGTCGGGATATAGACGTCGACGGTCGGCCAGTTGTCCGGATCGTCGGGCAGCGGCACGATCGGCCGGTCGAGCGGCCACGCGGTCTGCACGAAGCCGAGCAGCAGGATCATCCACGTATAGGCTTCGGCGCCATACAGCAGGTAACCGGCGACGGCTTCGACCGGGCTGCGGAAGTCGAGCGTCTGGGTCGTGCGCCACCACACGTAGCGCACCGCCGCGAGCAGCGCGAGCGACGCGAGCGCAAGGGTCGGCAAATGGCCCGGCAGGCGGCGCAGCGCGAGCGCGAGCACCGCGACGATCGCGAAGAACGCGAACTGCGCGCCGGGCATCAGCGGCGACATCCCGGCCGCGGCCCACAGCACGGCGCCGGCCACCAGCAGCAGCGGCGCGAGCCAGCGGCGCCGGCCGACGCCGTTCGCGCGCGCATCGAGCCAGCCGCCCCAGCGCGCCCACGGCAGACGCTCGAGCATCGCGTTGATGCGCCTGCCGAGCGCGCGCCCGGCCACGTAGACGGGCACCACGAACGTGTCGAACCACGCGAGCGGATCGCGCGCGGGACGGCCGTCGGCCACGCGCGGCGCGCGCACGATCGCGCGCCACAGCCATTCGCGCACGCTGAGCGGCTGCAGCACGCCCCAGTCGTGCGCGAGCCGCAGGAACGCGACACGCACCCAGCGGCGTACGTGATCGGGCCGGCCAGGCGGCGGCGCGTGGAAAAACAGCCGCACGAGCCAGTCCACCCGCGTGCGTTCCGCCGGCAGCCCGATGCCGCGCGCGCACCAGTCGGCCACGCGCCGGCCGAACGCACGCAGTCGCGCGCCGAACGCGGCCTTCATCGCCCCGCTCCGGTACGGCCCGCGACGGTCGCCGCGAGCCACGTGTCGACCCAGTTCGCGACGCCGTTCAGGTCGTGCGACGCCTGCGAATACGGCGCGTCGTCGAAGATCCAGCTGCCGCGCGCGAGCGCCTCGGGCACGGCCGCGTCGACGTGGATGCGCTGCTCGAGCATCGACGCCGGCCCCGCGACCGCACGCAGCATCGCCAGCGCGTCGCGCTGCATGTCGCGCGCCGGGTTCAGCCGGTTCACGACGATCTGCAGTTCGCCGCGGCCGGCCCGCAACGCGCCGAGCCGCGCGGCCGTCGTCGCGCACGCGACCGGCTCCGGCGGCACGACGACGAGCGTCAGGTCCGCGCAACGGATCGCCTGCGCGGCCTGCGGCGACGGATAACGGGCGGTGTCGACCAGCACGACGCCATCGGCCGGCAGCGCGATCTCGTCGAGCGCGCGCGGCAGCCACGCCGGATCGGCCACGAGCCGCGCATCGCACGCGGCGGCCTCCGCCGCATCGACTTGCCCGTACGGCACGAACAGCACGCCGTCGGCGTTGCGCCACGTGTGCGCGTGCCACGGTTCGGCGCCACCCAGCAGGCTGTGCGCGAGACCGTGTTCGGCCAGCGTATCGAGGCCGAGCGTCGCGCCCATCAGGTTCTGTGCATCGAATTCGACGGCGACGACCGGCCGGCCGCGGCGCGCGAGCAGTACCGCGAGCGCGGCGGCGAGCGTCGTGCGGCCCGCGCCGCCCGTCGTCGAGGTGAGGGCGATCGTTTTCATCGTGGCGCCTTGCTGTCGCGCTCGTTGAGTTCGCCGCCTTCGTTGCCGGCGCCCGGCAGCAGGCGGCCGCGCAGCGCGACCGGCACGAGTGCGCACGGCACCGCGTCGCGGCGGTCGATGCCGCGCGGCGCGTGGAAGCCGCGGCCGACGCCGAGGTGCTGCGCGACGATCCATACCGGCACCGCGATCACGATACCGACGATGAAGCCGATGACGAGTTCGGCGATCATGCGTCCTCCTGCTTGCGCAGCGGCATCGCGCTGCGGACGGCGCCGCGCGCACGCGCGGCGGGAATGACGGGGTCCGGCGTCGACGCGACGCCGGCCTCGACGGCGGCGGGCGTGGCCTGCTGCGGCACGCCCATCGCGTCGAGCGCGACCAGGGTATCGATCGCGTCGATCGCAGCGCTCACCTCGCCCGCGTCGGGCAACGCCGCACCGGGCTCGGCGGGCGCGGTCGATGCGCGCGCGGCGCCCGCCGGCTGCGGCGCCGCGAACAGGTCGCTGTAGTCGGCGATCGGCGCGCGCCGGTTCGCGGCCTTCAGCGTCTCGAGCTCGGTATCGATGCTGCCCTGCCCGAGGCACACGACGCGGTCGGACAGCGTATCGACCGGCACGTCGAAAATCCGCGCGAGCGCATCGTCGGCGTCGACCGGCTCGCACGCGAACAGGAACACGAACAGGTGCGCCGCATCGGCCGTCACGACGTCGCCTGCGCGACGCGGCCGGCAGTGCCGCAACGCATCGACGTGCGACACGCCCGGCAACAGCGTGAGCTTCGCGAGCGTATGCGGCAGCGCGAGCACGGCGCCGCGATCGAGCACCGCGCGAATCCGCTGGCAGAACGCGCCGACCGGCAGATAGCCGAGCACCGAATCGCCGAGCGCGGCCGCGAGCGCCGCGCGATAGTCGGCCGCGACGGGCCGCGCGTAGAGCTGGCCGCGCAGCGCATGCACGGCGGCCTGCATCCGCGAGACGGGCAAGTCGCGCGCGACGACCCGGTTCGCGCCGACGCTCAGCACGAGCACCTCGAACTGGTGGCGCAGCACCTCGCCGCGCTCGACGACCGCGATCTTCAGCGCGCCGCCGCACTGCCGGCGCAGCGCGTGCACGTCCGCGCAAAGCGCTTCGAGTTGCGCATGCGAGCGGAACACGAGTACCGCGGTCGCGGCCTGCGCGCTCGCGCACGCGGCGACGACGGCCGCATTGTCGTCGACGATCTCCCAGCCGTCCGGCACGCGGCTCGCGCCGTCGACCACCGCGCGGCTGACCACCACGCGATCCTCGTCACTCGCGAGCTTCATCCGGCGCGCCGGTTCGGTCGCGCCGCCGTCGACGCTCGCCGACAGCCGGCCGCCCGGCGCGAAGCGCAGCGGCCGCACCTCGCCGGCCGCGAGCGTGTCGCCCGCGCGCCAGAAATCGACGATCCACAGCAGCTCGCCATGCGTGCGCTGCAACTGCGCGACGCCCGAGCAGATGCCGTGAAAGCCGCTGCGCGGCGTGCGATCGGCATCGCGCACGAGCGGCGCATCGTCGGCGCGCGCGTCGCCGCCCGCGCGGGTCGCTTCGGGGTCGAGCAGCAGCACGAGCGCGATCCGGCGCGTGCGGCACCAGTCGGCCAGCGCGTGCGCTTCGTCCGCGAGCGCGACCGGATCGTCCCAGCTGAACCAGCGCTGCGCGCCTTCGACGAAATACAGCGAACGGGCATGCAGCCCGTAGCGCTTCATCGCGCGCAAGCCGCCGGTCAGCCGCGCGAACGGGCCCGGTGCCGCGCGACGCGGCGTGCCGCCGGCCGCACCGGCATCCACACCGTCGTCGGCCGGCCCGGCCGCCGGCGGCATCGCCAATACGTTCAGGTTGCGCGGCCAGCCGGCCGGCTGCGCGCCGCCCGCGAAGCCGAGCGAGGCCATCTGCGCGGCGACGCGCGCCGGATCGCGCGCCAGCACGACCGTGACGTCGCGCGTGCGCGCCTGGCGCGCGCTTTCCCACACGAGCGCATCGCAGCCCGGCGTGCCGGCGGCCGCGTAGATCGCATACAGGCCGCCGGCTTCCAGTTGCGTCCAGGTATCGGGCAGGCCGTCGATCGCGAGCCGGCTCAACGCGCCGGCGCGGCCGCCCGCCGGCCCCATGCGCAACGACGCGCGCAGGCGATCGACCAGGCTGGTGGCGCCGGGCGCGAGGCGGGTGGCATCGAATTCCGTAGTCACGGCGTTCCCCTAGTCCCTAGTAATCCGAATAAAGCCGCACCGGCGTCGGCGTGACGAGCCAGCTGCGCGGCGCGCGCGCATCGAACGCATAGCGCAGGTACACGAGCGCCGAGCTCGGCGCATAGTCGTGCGACCGGTCGATGTGCAACTGCGCGCCGACGCTCAGGTGCGGGTTCACGCGATACTCGACGATGCCGTTCACGCCGTAAGAAAACGACACACCGCGCGTCGAGCTGCCCGCATAGACGAACCCGGCCGCTACCTGCGCGGCGCGCTGGTCCGAGAACGTCGGGTAATACAGCGAATCCTTTTCGTAGCTGTTCGAGATCCCGCCGGTAACGGTCAGGTCCCACGACAGCGCATCGCGCCGCCCCGCCCATTCGATCGGCACGCCGAGCGACAGGTAGCGTTGCGGGCTGTAGTAGCCGCCCTGCCCGTACGTGTAGTAACGCAGGTTCTGCGCGTAGTGCCACGCATTGCCGACGAGCCCCGTGCTGAGCTTCATCGTCGCGCGCTCGTACACGGGCACCGTGAAACCGGTGCGCAGCGTGACTTCCGCGTTGCGTTCGACGTTGCGGCCGGACAGCACGCCCGCGCCGAGCTCCGCGAACAGGTTCGTGCGGCCGACGTCGACCGACGCACGCAGGTTCACGCCGTCGCGGCGCACGCCGCCCCACACCGCGCCGGTCCACGGGTCGCGCATCCCCGCGTACGACAGCACGCTGCTCGTTTCCGGCCTTCGCGACGCATTCACCGAGAAGCTCGCGGGGCCCGCGTCGAAGCGATAGCGCACGCCGCCGACCAGGTAATGCACGGGGAAGCCGAGCGGCGACGTGCCGAGATCGACGCGCCACGCGTCCGACAGATAGCCGGCGCCGAGCGCGACGCCCGTCGTCGACTGGTGCAGCGAACCCGGCGGATTCGCGAGCAGCGCGGCGGCCGGCTGATTCAGCTGGAATGGCGGCGGCAACCCGTTTTGCGCGCGGAGCGCCGCGTAGGTGCCGAACGTCTTCAGCGAATAGGCGTCCGGGTTGCTCGTGTCGAGCGTGCCTGGGTCGAGATGCACGGTGTCGATCTGCGCGAACACGTGCCCGTCGTAACGGACCGGCATCTGCATATAGATCGGCACCTGCTGCGCGCGATACGACGAGATGCCTTCGTCGCCCGATTTGTACGCGGGTATCCAGCCGGTCTCGATCTCGGGATTGCGCCGCTGCCGCAGATCCGCGAACGCGGCCTGCGCGGGCGTCAACCCGTCGCGGCCCGGGCTCACGCCCGTCGCGCGTTCCTGCGACTGCGACAGCCGGTACAGCGACGCCGCGTCGTCATAGCGCCCCTGCGCCTCGGCCACGCGTCCGGCCGCGACCGTCACGTCGGCGCGCGCCGGATACGCGGCCTGCAGCCGGTCGGTGACCTGCGCGGCTTCGTCCGGGCGGCGCAGCGCGTTCAGGCGGCGCACGGCCGACAGTTGCGTGTCGACGTCGTCGTCCGGCGTGCGCGCCAGCACGGCCTGCACGCGCGCGCGTGCGGCGGCACGGTTGCCGCTGTCCTCGTCGATTCTGGCGAGCGCGAGCTGCACATCGGCATCGTCCGGCGTGCGCGCCACGATCGGCGCGAGCGCATCGCGCGCGGCATCGTAATGGCCCTGCGCGCGTTCGAGATCGGCGAGTTCGAGCGCGTAACGCTTGTCCGCCCGGCCGGCCGGGCTCGCGCGGTCGAGCAGCGTGCGCGCCTGTGCGTAGTCCTGTCGCGCGATCGCGTCGTCGGTCTGCCGCAGCACGAGCCGCAGCGACTGATCCTCGAGCCGCGCGGTCTGCGCGGGCGTCAGCGACGAGTCGCGGCGCAGCGTGTCGAGCCACGCGGCGAGCGCGTCGTCGCGCCCCGCGCGGCCGAGCAGGTCGCCGTAGCGCAGCCGCACGTCCGCGTCGGCTTCGCGCGGATGCGCGGCGATCCAGTCGCGCAGCGGCGCGAGGCCGCGCTCGGGTTCGCCCGCGTCGATCCACTGCGCGCCGATCGCGGCGAGCATGTCGGGATCGTCCGGTGCGCTCGCCTGCGCGTGCGCGAGCGTGGCGGCGAATGCCGCGCGGTCGCCGCGTGCGTGCGCGCTGCGTGCGTCGGCCAGCGCGCTTTCGGCATCGAGCTTGCGCGCCAGTGCGCGCATCCCGTCCGAACGGTGCGCGTCGTCGACCGGCGCCAACACGGCTTGAGCGCCCGCGACATCGTCGAGCGAGTTGCGGTACAGCGCGTTCGCGTAGCGCATCTCGGGCGTATCGCGCTGCGCGAGCCCGTCGTCCATCACCGTGCGGCCGAGCTGCGGCAGCCCCATGTCGCGATAGAGGCGCGCGAGCGCGAAGCGCGTCCACGGCGCGTCGGGCGCCGCGCGCACGGCCGCCTCGTAGCGCTGCGCGGCCGGCCCGCGTGCGCCCTTGTCGGCCAGCGCGCGCGCCTCGTTCGCGAGCAGGTCGCCGCGCAGGCCGTCGAGCGCGCGGCGATCGTCGGCGCCCGTCACGCGCCCTTGGAGCGCGTCGAGCAACGGGCCGATCCGGTCCGCGCGGCCGGTGTTTTCGTACAGCGTGGCCGTGTCGCGCACGGCCGACAGGCTCGGCGAACGCGCGGCCAGCAAGCCGCGCAGCAACGGCTCCGCCTGCGCCCAGTCGCGCTGCGCGAGCAGCGCATCGGCGAGCTGCAACTTCGCGTCCGGGTTGTCCGGCTGCATCGCGAGCGCCGCCCGCGCGGCGCGCTCGGCCTCCTTCGGGCGCCCCGCACTGGCCGCTTCACGGCCTTGGGCGAGCACCCCCCAGAACTGCGCGGTACGCGCGAGGCTTTGCCATTTGCCGCGCTGGTCGGTCGCACGCGTCGCGGCCCGCGCGAACAGCACGCGCGCTTCGTCGTGCCGCCCCTCGCGCAGCCGCAGCAGGCCGAGCCCGCCCAGCGCATTGGCGTCGTCCGCCCGCGCCCGCGCGGCGCGCGCGAGCAGCGGATCGGCGGCGGCCAGATCGCCGCGCGCGAGTGCCTGCAGCCCGCGCTGTTGCGCGATGTAGTCGGGATCGCGTTCGAGCCGGCGCCGCGCGTCGCGCTGCCGATCGAGGCCGGCGGCGCGGTCGCGGAATTCGGTGTCGTCCGGCGCGAGCGCGAGATACGCGTGCAGCGCGTCGAGATACGCGGGATCGCTGCCGGCCGATTGCAGCACGCGCCGCCACAGCGCCATCGCTTCCGTGTGGTCCGCGTCGTTGCGCTGCGCGAGCGACGCGGCGATCCGGTTCGCTTCCGCGCGCGTGTCGTCGCGCTGGTTCAACAGCCGCGCGAGCGCGACCGATGCGCTCGTGTCGCCCGGATCGGCCGCGATCGCGCGGCGCAGTGCGGCGATCGCCGGCTCACGCCCGCCCGGCGCATTGGACACGATCTGGTAATACTCGGCGCCGAGCGCGCCCGCCGGTGCGCCGTTCGGAAACAGCGCGACGATCCGCCGTGCCGCCTCGTCGGCACGGCCGCTGCGCGCGAGCAGCCGGATCTGCGCCATCTCGCCGCGCCCGCTCGTCGCGACCCGGTATTCGTCGGCCACCCGCCGCGTGGCCGGCACATTCGGCGACTGCGCCTGCAGCCGCGCCAGCGACGCCTGCGCGCCTTTCGCATCGCCCAACCGCAGCAGCACGCGCACCTGTTCGGCCAGCAGCTCGGGATCCCCCGGCGCAATCAGCAGGCCCTTGCGCAGCGCATCGCGCGCGAGATCGTCGCGATGCTTGATGCCCCACATCCGCGCGGTGTCGAGTTCGCGCCGCGCATCGGCGGCGGCCGAGGTCGACGGTGTCGCCGAAGTCGCGGAGTTCGCGATCGCCGGGCCCGACGCCGCCGCGCACACCGACGACGCGAGCCATGCGAATCCCGCGACGTGCGGCGCGGCGCACTTCAGCGGGCGGCGCACGAACGGTCTCCCCAGCGGGTGTCGAGCGTGCCGTCCGCCCCGAACCGGTAGCGGCCGTCGCGCCAGCCGAGGCCGAACAGCGTCAGCACGCTGGTGTAGTAGCCGGGCGCCGACTGGCGCGCGAGCGTATCGACGCGGGCCGCCTGTGCATCCGCGAGCGCGTGCTGGCCGCGCGCGTCGAGAAACGGCACGGCCGCCGCGGAGAAGCCGCCGTTGCCGTCGTTCGGCCCCGCGACGCCCGTCGTCGTATCGACCCGCTCCGGCGGCGCGCCGTGCGCGGCGATGGCATCGGCGAACGGCGCGAACTTCGCGAGCAGCGGCGCGGCGAGCGGATCGGCACGGTCGAGCATGCCGGCCCACAGGTACACGCGGATCGCGTTGTACGCGCTCTGCGCATGCGTGTCCGGATCGGGCCCGAAACCCTTGCCCGCGCGATACAGCGCCCAGTCCGGCGAGAACCCCTTCGGCGCGGTGTCGAGCAGCACGCGCCCGGTACTGGACGCCAGCGCGGCCCAGCGACGGTCGTCGGGCAGCCGCGCGCCGAGCGCGCGAATCACCTGCGGCGGCGAATAGCTCGGGTTCACGCGCCATTGGCCGTCGGCCAGCTTGAACCCGGTCGGCCCCGGCAGCAGCGTGAGGCCGAGGCCCGGCACGGTCGCCGTCTCGGCGTCGAGCACGCGCTTCGCGAGCAGCGCGCCGCGGGCCGTATAGCTGCGCTCGCGCCACAGCCGTCCGGCCTCGACGAGTGCATACGCGATCCACAGGTCGGCGTCCGACGCAGGGTTCGCGTCGAGCACGCGCCACGCGCCGTCGGGCGCGCGGCCCCACAGCCACGCCGGCAGGTGCGCGCTCAGGTCGCCTTGCGCGAGGTTGTTCTCGGTCCATGCGAGGATCGTGTCGAACATGCGCCGGTCGTTCGCGACCAGCGCGAAGAACAGTCCATACGCCTGCCCCTCCGATACCGTGCGCGAATCGGCCGAGCCGACGTCGATCACGCGGCCGTCGGCCGAGATGAAATCTCGCTTGAACGCGTCCCAGCGCGGCCACGCCACGCTGCAGCCGGCGCCGGCCGCGTCGGCCGCGCCAGTCCCGGCGGCGTGCGCGCGCGTGGCCATGCCGGCCGCCGCGCACGTCACCGCCAGCGCCAGCGCGAACGTCGCGCCGACACGCCGCGCCGGCCGCGTTGCCCGTCGCTTCGTCATTGCCCGCGCCATCCGTTACATCCCCCGTCGACGCGCGGCGATGCGCTGCAGCACGCTGAACACGCCGAGCGCGAGCAGCAGCCCCGCGACGACGCCGACCGCGCCGAGCACGACCGGATGCCGCGCCGCCTCCGTCCACACGCGCGCATACCACGGCACGAAGCCGACCACGTAAGGCTCGCCGACCCGCAGGCTGTCGACCTGCCCCGGCCGCACCAGTGCGAGGTCGCCCTGCAGTTGCGACACGAGCCCGGCGTTCTCGAACACGTCGAGCAGATCGCCGAGGCGCGCCTGGTCGGTCGCCGTCAGCGCGACGACGCTGCGGCCGCGGCTGCCCGGCAGCTCGAAACCGGCGAGCGCCGCGAGCGGGCCCGTCTGTTCGATGTGCGCGCCGCCGTCGGCGAGGCCCACGCCGTTGCGCCAGCGCTCCTTCACCGTGAACGCGACGCGCGTCGCGCCGCCGCCGGCGCCGCCCTGCTCGCCGATCGCGAGCGGCAGCGCCGCGCGCCAGTGCGCGAGCAGCGGCGACGCCGGCGAGCCGTCGATCACGAGCAGATCCTTGTGCCCGGACAGCGCGGCGACGTCGCCGGGCCGCGCAACTTGCACGCGCAGCGCCGGGAAGCCGGTCCATTCGCCCATGTGGCCGAGCATCGTCAGGTAGGCCTCGAGCTCCTGCGGCGACGGCCGCTCGGGCAGCACGATGGCCGTCTGCGACAGGTCGGCGAAGCGCGTGAACGGGAAGCCGCTGTTCGCGAAGAACGCGAGGTTCGGCAATTGCGCGTAATGAACGAAGTGCGAGAAGTCGATCGTCGAATCCGGATCGATCGCCGCGCGCTGCGGCTCGGTGGCCGTGCTCGAACACAGGCCCGTCTTCTGCGAATCGAGCGAGAAGCGGAACTGCAGCTGGTTGCCGCTGCCGACGCGGAACGCGGGAATGTCGACGTCGCTCGTCACGCGCCCTTCCGGCACCGACAGCAGCGGCAGCTGCATGCGGCCGTGCGCGTCTTCGGCGTGGGCCGGCCCGAGCCGGTACGACTTCACGAGCTGATCGTTGATCTCGACCGCGAGCGTCGAGTTGTCCTGCACGGTCGGCGCCGTGTAGCGGTAGCGCAGCGTGATCGGCACGCCCGCGCCGTTCCACGAATGCAGATCGGCCGGCACGCGCAGGTTCAGCCGGATCGCGTCGGGCGTCGTGCCGCGCACTTCGAGCTGGCGCGGATCGTCGACGAGCTCGCGGAACGCGATCGGCCGGCTCACCGGCAGCCAGCGCGGTGCGTCGTACGGCTTGCGCGGCGCGCCCAGATCGACGTGCGCGACCGACGCCGCCGGCCCCGACAATGCCGCGCGGCCCAGCACGAGCGTCGCGACCGCGTCGTCGACCTCGGCCGCCGTGCGGCCCGTGACGACCAGCAGCTTGCGCCCCGGCGCGGCCGGGTTGTCGGCGACCGCGAGCAGCGGGCCGTTGACGGGGGGGAGCGCGAGACCGGCCGGCAGCGTCGCGGCCGTGCCGACCACGACGGCCTGGTCGTCGGCCGGCAACGCGGCCGACACCGGGAAACGCGCATGCCGGTAGTCGGCCAGCGCGCCGAACCACGACGCGAGCACGCCCGCACTGCGCAGCGTCGCCGAATCGGCCGTCGCCGGCAGCACGAACGGCAGCCGCACGCGGCCGTTGTCGCGCCGGTCGAAGAACGGTGCGGGCAGCAGCGCGAGATCGTTCGGCAGGCGCACCGGCGATTCGTCGAGGATCAGCTCGCTCGTCGGGCTCACGTCGGCCCACAGCGCCGAGTTCGACGGATCCTCGCAATGGTCGAGCGTGTAGTGCGCGATCAGGCGCAGGCCGATCTGGTTGAAATCGGAGAAGTAGCGCGGATCGATCGGGATCTCTTGCGTCACCGTGCGGCCCGCGCGCGCGGCGTCGAACGGGACGGTCGCGACCACCTCGCCGTTCACCGACACCTTCAGGTGCGACAGCGGAAAGACCAGCGACGGCGAATATGCGTAGGTCAGGCGCAACCGCGCGCCGGTGATCACGCGGTCGAGCCGCACGCCGGCGTTGATCGTGCGCGCGTCGTCGGCGCCGCGCAGGCGCAGCGGATCGAACGCGCCGAGCGACGCGAACGGCACATGCACGGTCGTCGCCGGCAGGCCGGCGGCCGGCGCGCTGGCCGCCGCCGGCGCGGCCACGGGCCCCGCGGCGGGCGCGACATCGGACGCCGCCGCGTGACCGGCAGCGGCCGTCGAAGCGGCGGCCGGCACCGCCGGCATCGGCGCGGCCGACAGCGCGGCCGCATGGAAAGCGCCGGTCATCGCGGTCGCGAGGACGAACAGCGACACGGCCGGCTTCATGCACCGCTCCGCTTCGTCACGATGGTCCCGTCCTTCTGCGCGTCGAAAGCGACGCGCGCAAAGCAGCTATGCCCGTAAGTGCACATCCCCTCTGCTTCCCCTCATTCATGGCCTGATTGCATTTATCGGAACGACGCGGCGGATTCTTCAATGATCGGTTCGCCGCGCGGCGGCGCGCCTGGCACCGGCGGCCGCCCATTCGTCACACTATCTCAAAAATAGAACAGAACTTACCGTGATTCGCGACTGAGAAGCGAAAAAAATCTCAATGCGGTCGGAAATGCTGCGCAGGAAGAGTGAATGGCAAGAATTGCGCCGTTGCTGCCGGATGGCCGGAACGGCGTCGTTCCGACGCACGGCGGCCGGCCGGGGCACCGGTGGCGGCCCGTTGCAGGCCGCCCGGAACGCGCTGCCGCGAGCGGCGCGTATGCTACCGCAAGCGCGCGTCGCGCGACGTATTTTCTTCGTGAAAAACTGACCTGGATCAATTCGTCGACGCCGCCATCCGCCACCGGGGCGGGCAACGGCGCGACGCAGGTCGAAATCGCGAAATCCGAGGCCGGCCCCTGCGAGCACGCTGACGCAGGGCCGGTTGCCGTCGATCGCGCGCGCTCCGGCTTCGCCCGCCCCCGGCCTCCGCGATGACGCGCATGCGCGACGCACGCGGCCCGCGCGCGGCCGGTCGGCGCATCGGTCGAACGACAGGGGCGCTACGGCCGGCTATCCGCACCGGCGGTGTGAAACGGTCGACCAACGGCGCCCATACGAAGAACGTACCGACCGCGCACCCGAACCAGACGCTGCAGGAAACCCATCGAACACGATCGCGGCGCACCGGCACCGCCCCTCGCTAACCGATCGGCGACACCGCGATCGCGATCCCGACGACGAGCCACTGCACGATCGCCACCAGCACGGCGGCCCGGCACAGCCCGACCGCACCGCGCACGCGCGCGTCGAGCGTGCGCCCGGCCTTCGCCGCGTCGATCCAGCCCAGATCGGCGAGCGCGCGATCGAGCGCCGCGAGCCCGTCGTCGACCGCCCCGTCGTCGCCCACCGTCCGCGCCAGCGCGGCAAACAACCGCCGGTCGATCTCGATACGAACCGCGTACCACAGCGCCGCGATCCCCGCCCCCGCGCTGACGGCGGCCAGCAGCACGCGGGCGAGCGTCGCCGGCGCCCAGCCCGCCGCGATCCAGCCACCCGCGCCGGCCGCGGCGAGCGCGGCCACGAGCGCCCATGCGCCCGCGTCGAGCGCGCCGCGCGCGGCGGCAATCCTGAACGGTGCCGACGGATCGCGCATCACACGCGCCCCGCATCGCGACGGCGATCGATCCACTGCTGCAGCACGGCCACGCCGTCATCCGACCACACCGCGTGCGGCCGGACCGCGCGCACCGCGACCAGCGCGTCGCGCGCATCGGCCAGCCCGCGCCGCGCGGCGAGCCACGCGGCCGCGCACAGCACGCTGCGGCCATAGCCGAGCGCGCAGCAGACCAGTACGTCGCGCCCCTCGCCGTGCAGGCGTTCGAGCGCCGCGACGGCCTGCGCGAGCTGCGCCGCGGTCGGGGCGACGAGATCGAGCTGCGGCACCGACGCATACGCGAGCGCTGCATCGGCCGCCGCCCAGCGCGGCATCTCGGCGGTCAGGTCGACCAGCGCGGTGAAGCCGTCGCGCCGGATGTCGCGCGTCGTCGGCGTCCGGCCGATCGACACACGCTCGTCGATCCGCACCGGCGCCGGCTGCCGGAACGTCCACAGCCGCGAATTGACGAACGCGCCGGCGATCGTCGGCGCGAGCAGCCAGCCGATGAAGACCGGTAACCGTCCGTGCACATCCTTCTGGAACGCGCCGGGCGCGCCACGTCGATAAGCCCATGCGACGCAGGCGAGCGCCAGCGCGACCCACCCTGCCGCCAGCGCCCAGCCCGGCGCGCGCGGCACGCACGCCAGCGCCGCGAGTGCGATCAGTGCGGCGCCGCACGCGTAGCGGCGCGCGAGCGCGCGGCCGGCCGCGGATGGCGACGCCTCGGCGCCCGGCAGTCGGCCCGCGGCATCGCGCAACGGAAACAGGAACAGTGCGAGACAGCCCACGGCCGCCCCGGTCGGCACGTCGATCGCGTGATGCTGGTAGGTCGTCAGCACCGACACGCCGATCGCCGCGAACCACAGATGCAGCACGACGCGGGCGAACGTGCCGCGCAGATGCTTCGCATAGACGGCCCACAGCACGACCAGCAACCCGATATGCAGCGACGGCGCCTGGTTGAACGGCTTGTCGAAACCCATCAGCAGCGTGAACAGCGCACCGGCCACGCCGCCCGCGTCGGGTCGCTCGAAGCCGAAGCGCAGCGGCCACGCGATGAAACACGCGACCGACACCAGCTGCACGGTCAGCAGCCGCTTCACGTGATCGAGCAGATCGTCGCGGCGCGTCCAGAAGAAGAACGACAGCGCATACAGCAGGTCGATCGACCAGTACGGCACGATCGTCCACGGCACGAACGGGATCGCCTGCTCCCAGCCGAACGCGAAGGTCGGCACCGCGGCGCGGCGCGCCGCGAGCCAGTTCGCGAAGCCGTAGGTCGAGAAGAACACCGCGCCCATCGCCGCGAGCCAGCCGAAGCGCAGCGCGAACGACGCGTCGCGCGCGCCGGCCGCCGGCTCGGTCAGCCCGCCGCCCGCGCCCGTGCCGCCGCCGAGCGCGCTCATGACGCGTCGACCCGCTGCGCGAGGCTCACCGTGAAGATGCCCATCTCGTCGATCCGCTGGTCGAGCTTGCGGAAGCCCGCCCGCGCGACGAGCTCGTCCATTTCGGCCTGCGAACGGCGTCGCATCACCCAGGTCGATTCGCCGCGGTGGTTGTTCAGCGCGCGGGCGATGAATTCGAGCTGCGGATGCCACGGCTGCCCCGTATAGACGAGATAGCCGCCCGGCGGCACGGCCTGCGCGAGCCCGCGCAGCGAACGCTCGATCAGCGCGTTCTCGCCGAACAGCTCGTACAGGCCCGACACGATCGCGAGCGTCGGCCGCGGCTCGAGCGTCGCGAGCGACGCCTCGTCGAACGCGTCGCCGCGCTCGAAGCGCGCGATCGGCTCGAGGCCGCGCTGCGCGATCAGCACGCGCCCGGCTTCGACGTTCGGCGGGCTGTAGTCGCGCAGCGTGATGTCGTCGGGCGCCGCGCCGTCGCGCTCGGCGGCCATTGCGATCGCGTCGAGCACGTAGCGCCCGTGGCCGGCCGCGATGTCGACGATCCGCACCGGCGAGCCGTGCCCGCGCAGGCGGCCGATCGCCGCGCCGATCAGTTCCTGCAGATGCACCTTGCGCTGGCGGATGCCGACCCAGCCGGGCGAATCGAGATACGTGCGGTCGATCAGCGCGCCGACGCCGAGCCGCCCCTGCGCGCGGTTGCGGTACACGTAGTCGAGCGTCGAGCCCGAATCGAAGCCGAGCCGCAGCCCGAGCGCGATGCCGTCCGACAGCGCGCCGCCGGCCTTCAGGCCGGCGCGCGTGAGCGCCCAGTACGCCCGCGCGAACACGTTGGCCGGCGGCCGGCCGAGCGCCGCATATTCGTCGTGGAACGCGCCGCGCCGGTCGGCATCGACGAGCGACACGCGCGGGCTCGGCGCATCGAATTCGCGCAGCACGAACGCGCGCAGCGGCGCGAGCGCCTGCGCACGGTCGCGCTCGCCGAGCGTGTCGTGGTAGAAGCCCGGCAGCACGATGCGCTCCTTGCGCGCCGAGCCGAGCCGTTCGAAGAAGCGGTCCTGCGGGCCGCGATGCACGACCCAGTCGGCGCCCGAAATCAGCAGTTGCGTGGGCACGGTGATCGCGGCCGCGTCGGCGACGATCCGCTGCGCGGTATCGTGCAGGTCGAGCAGCATGTTGACCGCGATCGGCCGCGTGATCAGCGGATCGGACGCGTAGCTCGCGATTCGCTCGGGATCGTGCGTGAGGAATTTCGGTTTCACGTAGCTGTTCACGTAGAACAGCCCGCGCAGCTTGTGCATCAGTCGCAGCCCGGGCCGCGCGAACGGCACGTAGAGCTTGATGTGGAACGCCGGCGACGCGACGACCAGCGCGCGGATCGGCGGCGCGTAGTCGTGCGCCCAGGTCGCCGCGAGCACCGCGCCGACGCTCTGGCCGACCACGGCCATCTCCTCGATCGCGATGCCGTGCGTGTCGCGGATATGCTCGACGAAGGTCTGCAGGTCGCGCACCGACGCGGCCGCGCTCGGGCTGTAGCCGCGCGCGCCCGGCGAGCGGCCGTGGCCGCGTGCGTCCCATGCAAAAAAGGCGAACTCCGGCAGGTCGAGCTCGTCGACGAGGTGCGCGACGCGCGCCGAATGTTCGTGGCCGCGGTGCAGCAGCACGATGGCGCCGCGGCAGCGCGCGCCTGTGGCAGGCCAGTGACGATAGAACAGCGTTTCGCCGTCGTGCGTGATGAAGTCGGCCTCACGGGCCGTGCGTGCGCTCATGCGATCTCTCTCGTTTCGTTATTCGAATGTGTGCGGCGCCGCCCTCCGGCGCCGGTCCGGCTTTCGCGTCGGCTGCCGTCAGCCGCCCGCTTCGGCGATGCCGGCCTGGACGCGCCGCACCACCGTCACGATCGACAGCACGATCAGCAGCCGCCACAGCCACGCGGCGACGCTGCCGACCGGCAAACCGAAGCCGATCCACAGCGCGAACGCGCCGAGTGCCAGCGCCCGGTCGCTCTTGCCGAACGGGCCGTCGTAGCGGCGCGTCGCGCCGACGAGCGGGCCGATCAGCCCCGCGCATTCGACGATCACCGCCGTCAGCGCGAACAGCCAGACGTCCGCCGGAGCGAACGCGGGAATGGCGAGGAACGGCAGCACCAGCGCGACATCGGAGACGATGTCGCCCAGCTCGTTCAGGTACGCGCCGAGCGTGCTCTTCTGCCCGTGCTCGCGCGCGAGCATCCCGTCGATCGCATTGAGCGCCATCCGCGCGAACAGCCACAGCGGAATCAGCAGGAACAGCGCGCGGGCGAACACGCCGAGCCCGGCGAGCGCGCCGACGACGATCGAGCCGCCGGCCGCGAACAGCGTGACCTGGTTGGCCGTGACGCCGCGTTCGGCGAGCGAATTCGCGAACGGGCGCAGACGATTCTGGAATTTGGGTTTGAGTGCGTAGAGGCTCATCGTTTCGTATTCGTTTTATTCGTGCGGCACGGTCGGATGCATTTCCCGCTGCGATGCCCCGGGCGGCGAAACGGCCTTGGCCGGCCTGGCTGGAACGGCCCTCATCGTCGCCGAGCCGCCCCGATGCGTCAAGCATGCGGCCGGCCGGCCGCGCGGCGCCAATCTGGCGTTTTTTGGCGAAACTCGCGATAATCCGCTGGCCCGAGCGCAGCGAGATCGATTCGAACTGCAGACGGGCACTCGTGCAACAGCCGATTATCACGCCGCCGACCGGCGCATTCGCCGCGACGCAACAGCGTGCGACGGCGAATCGTCCGATTATCGCGGACCTGCGACAGGCAGCCACGAATTTGAAAAAATTTAAACAAGAGCCGTCCGGCGCGCATCCTGCCGCGCCGGCATTCCGGGGTTCCGCCCGCCGCGCATGCGCAGCGGGCCGGGCATGCAGGCAGGAGGCAGCGCGCCGATGAACATCCTCAACGTCTGGCAGCGCGATTTCCTGCTGTCCATCGTGCGGCTCGTCGCCGGCGCGTATCCGGTCTGGCATCAGGCGCCGCCGTCCCCGACGCAGAAGATCTACTTCTCGAACCATACGAGCCACATCGACACGCTCGCGATCCTCGCCGCGCTGCCGCGCGACGTGCGTGCGGTCGTGCGGCCGGTCGCCGCGCGCGATTACTGGGACAGCAGCGACCTGAAGCGCCACATCGCGCAGAAGCTGCTGAACGTCGTGCTGATCGACCGTCATCGCGAATCCGGGGGCGACCCGCTCGATCCGGTGCGCGACGCGCTGCGGCAGGGTCACTCGATCATCATCTTCCCGGAAGGCACGCGCGGCGCCGACGTATTGCCGCAGCCGTTCAAGAGCGGGCTGTTCCATCTCGCGACCGAGTTCCCGGACGTGGCGCTCGCGCCCGTCTATCTCGAGAACCTGCAGCGCATCATGCCGAAGGGCGCGATCTGGCCCGTGCCGCTGATCTGCAAGGTGCATTTCGGCGCGAACGAAGCGCTCGGCGCTCAGGAAGACAAGCCGACGTTCCTCGCCCGCATGCGCGACGCGGTCATCGCGCTCGCGCCGCCGCAGCGGCCCGCCGGCTGAACGCGGCGCCCCCTTCTTCCTTTTCCGGACATCAACCATGCGAACCCTCTTCTGGGAACTGGTCGCGGGCGTCACGGGCGTGCTCGTCGTCGCGACCGTGATCGGCGCGATCCTCGGCGCGCGCAGCGGCGGCACGAGCGCGACCATCGTCAACCTGAACCAGCGCATCCGCGCGTGGTGGGCGATGATCGCGATCATGGCCGTCGCGATCGGCCTCGGCAACAACGTCACGTATCTGGTGTTCGCGCTGCTGTCGTACCTGACGCTGCGCGAATTCATCACGCTCACGCCGACCACCGCGAGCGACCACACGACGCTCTTCATCGCGTTCTTCGTCGCGATCCCCGTGCAGTACCTGCTGCTCGGCATCAACTGGTACGGGATGTACTCGATCTTCGTGCCGGTGCACCTGTTCTTCGCGATGTCGCTCGTGTCGGCGCTCACGCAGGACACGCGCGAATTCCTGAGCCGCAACGCGAAGATCAACTGGGCGCTGATGGTGTGCGTGTACGGGCTGAGCCACGCGCCGGCCGTGCTGATTCTCGACATCCCGCGCTACGCCGGGCAGAACGCGCTGCTGCTGTTCTTCTTCCTGTTCGTCGTGCAAATCAGCGACGTGCTGCAATACGTGGTCGGCAAGCTGTTCGGACGCCGCAAGATCGCGCCGCAGCTGTCGCCGTCGAAGACGATCGAGGGCTTCGTCGGCGGCGGCCTGCTGGCCACGCTGTGCGGCGCCTCGCTGTATCGCGTGACGCCGTTCAGCTTCGGCGCGGCGTTCGGGATCTCGCTCGCGATCGTGATCGCGGGCTTCGTCGGCGGGCTCGTGCTGTCGGCCGTCAAGCGCTCGCTCGGCACGAAGGACTGGGGCTCGATGATCGCCGGCCACGGCGGGATGCTCGATCGCGTCGATTCGATCTGCTTCGCCGCGCCGGTGTTCTTCCACCTCGTGCGCTATCTGTACGTGTGAGGCGCGGGCGGCGCCATGCCGCCCGTGCCTGCGCGAAGCATCAGTACCCTTCGCGCAATGCCTTCGGCACGACGTAGCGGCCCCGTGCCGCGTCGAACTTCACCGTATGGCGCGCGTGGATGGCCTTGCCGCCGCGCGTGCCCGTTTCCGTGACCGTCAGCGGATAGACGTCGCCGGCGCCGGCCAAGTCCGGCGCGATCTCGAAGCGCCGTTCCTCGCAACGCGCCCGCGCATTCGCACATTCGCTCGATTCGGCATTGTCGAGCGCCTCGTCGATGCGCGCCGCCGCCAGCACCAGCGCATTGCCGTACGGCAGCCAGATCGACCGGAAGGTTTGCGTATAGCCTTGCCGCATGTCCCCTTCGCCGATGACGAACCCGAACAGGTGCGGCCCGAGCCGCTCGATGCGCACCGTGCCGGGCTCGCCGCGCTGGCCCGACGCGATCTGCGTCCTCTTCACGATCGGCTCGAGCGTCTTGCCGTCGGCCGTCGGCTTCAGCACGTACAAATCAATCGCGCCGGTCGACGCGTCCGAATCCATGCCCGGCATTCCGTTCTGTACCGCAGCCTCGGTCTCGCCGCACATCGCGAGCAGCATGCGCGGGCCGTCCGCGGTCGCGACGCGCAGCGAACCGCACGGCGCATAGATGAAATCGTCGCCGTCTGCCTGCCAACCCTTGCGGTCGGCACGCCAGTTGCCGTACGTGTCGTGGACGAAGGTCTTCAACGAACGGTCAAGCTGGACCGGCTCGGCCGCATGAACGGGCGACGGCGCGGAGAGCGCCGTGAGTACCGCGAGTGCGCCAAGTGCGGCGAGCGAAGCCGCGAGCGGCTCGAGACGTGTGTTCCGGTGCGGGACGGTCATGACGAGGTTCGTTCTGGCCGGGAAGAAACGTTGCGGAAAGTTGCAAGTGTGCACGATCACGGTTGCCGTGGCGCGATGCCGGTGCCGCGCACCGGCCACGCCGCACGGCCTCGCCAATCGCGTCGGCCGGCGTTACGATCTCGTTCTTCACTCCAGGCTCCGTACGATGCGCGCGGGAATCGGCCGGCGAGGCCGTCGCGTCCACGCACGGCGCGGCGCCGCACGCGCCGTACGGCCGCCCCCCCGACATGGACACCCGCATGAACCTGACCTTGCAGGACGTCGCCTGGCACCGCTCGGTCGGGCGGCTCATCGAGACGCTCGACCAGCCGGGTTTCTGGCTGTCGCTGATCCGGCTGATCGAGGAATACGTCGCGGTCGACAGCTGGGTCGCGCTGACGTTCGGCGACGGCCGCCCGCAGGTGTTCGCCGAATGCGCGTACGAAGGCGGCGGCCCCGATCCGCTGTTTCGCGACTACGTGCAGGGACTGTACCTGCTGGACCCGTTCTACATCGCGAACCGCGACGCGCCGACGAGCGGCCTGTTCCGGCTGTCCGACGTCGCGCCCGAGTGCTTTCGCGACACCGAGTACTACACGCGCTATTTCACGCACAACGTCGTCGAGGACGAGGTGCAGTTCAACGTCGTGCTCGATGACACGCGCACGCTGTGCCTGTCGCTCGGCAGCAAGCGGCGCTTCAGCCCCGAACACGTGGCACTGCTCGACCTGGTACGGCCGTGGGTCGCCGCGCTGATGCGCCAGCGCCTCGCATACGAGCCCATGCTGGCCGAACCGGCTCCGTCGCGCCGGCCCGGCGCCGATGCCGGGAACGGCTTCGAGCACGCGATGGCACGGCTCGGCACGCCGCTCACCGCGCGCGAGCTCGACGTGATCCGGCTGATCCTGAGCGGACGCTCGAACAAGGAAGTCGCGAGCAAGCTGGACATCTCGGCCGAAACGGTCAAGGTGCACCGGCGCAACATCTACGTGAAGCTCACGATCAATTCGCAGTCTGAACTGTTTGCGCTGTTCCTGAAGGCGCAGACCGATACGTGACGATCGGGCGGCGTGACGCGCTCGCGGCCCGCATTGCGCCCCTCCCGTACCGCCGATACGCGCTATCGGCTGCGCCTTCTGTGCAAACGAACGGCACGCCCCTATCCTTGCGCGATCCGATCCGGTCTGCCCGTTCGACACGAAACGGGCGGCAGACGCTGGCCTGGGTTCTGATGGCACCTCCTCGTCAGTCAGGACCTGTTCGCCGACCCTTTCCGAAGGGTCGGCGTTTTTTTTCATGGCTGCCCGCACGTCGTTCACGAGATCAATACCCCCAACGGGTTAGCACGTCGGCGGGATGGGCAACGACAGGGTTCGGCGCATACTAGGACCTCGTTCCAACCGCTCCGCCGCCTGTCGCGACGGGCCACTGCCCCCGAAACCACCCATGAAGCTGAAGCTCGACATCGTGCAGCTCGCCGGCCGCGACGGCGACACGCCCACCAACCTGCGGCGCACGCTCGAAGCGATCGCGACCTGCGCACCCGGCACCGACCTCGTGATGTTCCCGGAAGCGCAGCTCACCGGCTTCCTCGATCCGTCGAATCTCGCCGAACTCGCCGAGCCGCTCGACGGCCCGAGCGTCGGTGCGGTGATCGCGGCCGCCCGCGCGCGCGACGTCGCGGTCGTGGTCGGGCTGATCGAGAACGATGGCGGCCGCTTCTACAACACGACCGTGTTCGTCACGCCGAACGGCATCGCGCTGCGCTACCGCAAGACGCACCTGTGGGTCGGCGAGCACGGCGTCGTGCTGCCCGGCGACCGCTACGCGACAGTCGAATGGCGCGGCGTGCGGATCGGCCTGCTGATCTGCTACGACAGCGAATTCCCGGAAACCGGCCGCGCGCTCGCCGCGCTCGGCGCGCAACTGATCCTCGTGACCGACGGCAACATGGAGCCATACCGCAACGTCCACCGCACGTCGGTGACGGCGCGCGCGATGGAGAACCAGGTGTTCGCGGCGGTCGCCAACCGCGTCGGCGGCGGCAGCCACGACGTCGTGTTCGCCGGCGGCAGCCTCGCGGTCGACCCGTTCGGCGACCTGATCTTCGAAGCCGGCAACACCGAATCGCGGCACGCGATCGAACTCGATTTCGATCAGCTCGCCGCGTCGCGGGCGGTGTACGACTATCGTCGGGATCAGCGCCTGCAGATCGCCGGCGAGCGCATCGCGCACGCGGACGGCCGTCGCGAACTGCTGATTCCGTAAGCACCTGCCGCGTCCCGGCCGCGACGCCGTCGTCACGCCGGGTCGGGCACCTCGATCGCGAGCAGCGCCGAACTGACCGACTTGCCGTGCGCGTCGAGCGCGAGCGAGCGCGTCACGCCGCCGCCGAGCGCATCGCGCAGCACGAAGTTGAACGCGCCGAGCGCCGGCAGTTCGTAGCGCACGACGTCGCCGTGCACGATGCCCGCGAGCCATGCCTTCACCGTTTCCGCATCCACATGCATGCGCAGATGGTCGTAATGACGCGGATCGCGGCAGATGACCGACACGTTCAGCGTATTGCCCTTGTCGCCGGTGCGCGCATGCGCGAGTTCACGCAGTTGCATCAGGCCTCCACGAATGAAAACGACGGCGTCACGGCCGCACGCGGCAGCAGCACCGACTGCACGGCGATCACCTCGCGCGTCGACTTGAACGCGCCGCCGCCGCCGGCCGGTCCGTTCGTATAGAGCGTCTCGACTTCGTTGCCGATCCGCGCGGCTTCGGCGGCGTTCGCCGCGCGGCCGGCCACCCGCACGCGCACCTCGGCCGGCTCGCCGCGCACGGCCGGCGTCGCGTCGCCATACAGCGCATCGACGCCGATCAGGTCGAAGCGCAGCTCGCGCGCCGCGACGCCGGTCAGCGCGAGCCGCTCTCGAACGATGTCGAGCGCCAGACGCGCCCGGGCGAGCGCGCCGGGGCCGCCGTACGAGATCTGGCCTTCGCCGATCCAGCCGTCGACATACGCGACCGACACCTTCAGCGTATCGGGCCGCGCGGTGCCGCGCCCGCCCGTCACGCGCACGCGATCGGCCGCTTCCTCGGCGACCGCCACGCGCGTGAAATCGGCCACGACGTCGGGTTGCAGATACCGTGCCGGGTCGTGAATCTCGTAGAGCAGCTGTTCCTTGCAGGTCGCCGCGCTCACGCGGCCGCCCGCATGCGGCACCTTCGTGATCACGACCGCGCCGTCGGCCGCGACCTCGCCGATCGGGAACCCGAGCCGCGCCAGATTCGGCACGTCCTTGTAGCCGGGATCGGCGAAATAGCCGCCCGTCACCTGCCCCGCGCATTCGAGCAGATGGCCGACGACGGTCGCCTGCCCGAGCCGGTCCCAGTCGTCCATCCGCCAGCCGAACGCATGGATCAGCGGCGCGGCGAACAGCGACGGATCGGCGACGCGCCCGGTCAGCACGACGTCCGCGCCGGCCGCGAGTGCGTCGACGATCGGCGCGGCGCCCAGATACGCGTTCGCGGACACGATGCGGTCGCGATACGCGGCGACTGCGTCGCCCGATTCCTCGAAGCGGAACGCCCCGCGCAGCACGACGTCGAGCACGTCGTCGCCTTCGACCGCCGCGACTTTCAGCCCCGCGATGCCGAGCGACTGCGCGATCCGCGCGGTACGCCGTGCGGCCGCGCGCGGGTTCGCCGCGCCCATGTTCGACACGATGCGCACGCGCCGGGCCGCCGCGACCGGCAGCACCGCGTGCATCCGCGCATCGAGCAGCGGATCGTAGCCGAGCGCCGGGTCGTTGCGCCGCGCCTGCTGCGCGATCGCGATCGTGCGCTCGGCCAGGCATTCGAAGACCAGGTAGTCGAGCTGCCCGTGTTCGGCCAGTTCGACCGCGGGCTCGATCCGGTCGCCCGAGTAGCCGGCGCCCGCGCCGATGCGCACGCGCCGTTCAGGTTGCTTTGCTGTCATGTCCGTACCGTCGTCCGGCGAAACGCCCGCCGGGAAGAATCAAAAGACGCCGAGCACGACGCACGCGATCGTCATCACGATCGACGCGCCGAACAACAGCGGAAACGTGAATTTCTGATGCTCGGCCAGCTCGATCCCGCACAGGCCGACGACGAGGAACGTCGCAGGCGTGAGCGGGCTGACCGGAAAGCCCGTCGTCATCTGGCCGAGCAACGCCGCCTGTCCGACCTGCACGGCCGGCACGCCGAGCTGGCCGGCCACTTCCGCGATCACGGGCAGCACGCCGAAGTAGAACGAATCGGGATCGAACAGCATGCTGAGCGGCATCGACGCGAGGCCGAGCGCCACCGGAATGTGGCCGGCCATCGACGGCGGCACGAAGCCGACCGCCGCCTGCGCCATCGCCTTCAGCATCCCGCTGCCCTGCATGATGCCGGTGAACACGCCGGCCGCGAGCAGGATGCCGGCCATCATCAGCGCGGCACGCGCATGCGCGTCGATGCGCTTTCGCTGCATGTCGACGTCGGGGTAATTCACCATCAGCGCGATGCACAGCCCGACCATGAACATGATCGCGGGCGGAATCTTCTCGCCCATCACGACCATCGTGCCGAGCACGACGAGCGTCAGCACGAGGTTGAACCAGAACAGGTGCGGCCGGCGCAACGCCTGCTCGTCGGCCGTCAGTTCGCGCTTGGGCAGCGGAATCGACGCGTCGTCGCGCGACAGGCCGAGCCGCTTCTCCTCGCGCCGCCCGAGCCAGTACGCGACGCCGAACACGAACACGAGCCCGATCGCCTGCACCGGAATCAGCGGATTGAACAGCGCCGACACCGGCAGGTGCAGCGACGCGGACGCCCGGATCATCGGCCCGGTCCACGGCAAGAAGTTGATGCCGGCGGCCATCGACACGGCGGCGGCCAGCACGCGCCGGTCCATCTTCAGCCGGTCGTACAGCGGCAGCACGGCCGGAATCGTCACGAGAAAGCAGACGGCACCCGAGCCGTCGAGGTGAATCAGCAGCGCGAGCAGCGTCGTGCCCATCACGATGCGCGTCGGCCGCGTGCCGACCGCGCGCAGGATCCGGTCGATGATCGGGTCGAGCGTGCCGGCGTCGGTGATCGTCCCGAAATAGAGGATCGCGAACACGAACATCCCGACCACGGGCGCGAGCCCCTTCAGCCCGTCGATGACGAACTTGCTGGTGTGCAGCCCGAAGCCGCCGAGCAGCGATGCGGCGATCGGCACGACGATCAGCGCGACGAGCGGCGACATCCGCTTCGACAGAATCGCGGCCAGCAGCACGACGATCGTGCCAAGCCCGAGTAACGGCAGCATCCGTGTCTCCTACCTTGTCTTTTGTTGGAGACGAGCGTAAGGTCGCCGCAGCGATAGCACAATTGAAATGATTTGATCGTAGCAATCACGAATCGTTATGGATCTGAATCTCCGCGACATTCGCGCGTTCGTCACCGTCGCGCACGCCGGCAACTTCACGCGCGCCGCCGCGCGGCTGCATCTGTCGCAGCCGGCGCTGACCGTGCAGATCCGCCGGCTCGAGGACATCGTCGGCGCGCGCCTGTTCGACCGCAACAGCCGCAGCGTCGCGCTCACGCAGACCGGGCGCGAGTTGCTGCCGCTGTTGCAGCGCTCGCTCGACGACATGGAACGCGTGCTGCGCGATGCGCGCGCGCTTGGCGAAGGCACGAGCGGCACGGTGCGGCTCGCGTGCCTGCCGACCTTCGCGTCCAGCGTGCTGCCGGAGTTGATCCAGTCGTTCCGGCGCGACGTGCCGCGCGCGGGCTTCGAGATCCGCGACGGCGTCGCGAGCCTCGTCACCGCGCTGGTGCGCAACGGGGAAGCCGATCTCGGGCTGACCGGCGGCGATACGTTCGATGCGTCGCTGGAGGTGCTGTATGCGGGCGCCGACCGGCTCGTCGCCGTGTGCCCGAAAAATCATCCGCTCGCGCGCAAGCGCCGCGTCGCCACCGCCGACGTCGCCGGCGTGCCGCTCGTGCTCACCGCGCAGGGCACGAGCGTGCGCAGCGTCGTCGATGCCGCGCTGCAAGCGGCCGGCTGCACGCCCGACATCGCGTGCGAGCCGACCTACATGATGACGGCCGTCGCGATGGTGCGCGGCGGCCTCGGCGTGACGATCCTGCCCGCGACCGCCCGCGAGGTGCGCGCCGAACCCGACCTGGTCGCGAAGCCGATCGACGATCCGGCGTTCGTGCGGCCGATCGCGCTCGTCGCGAAGCGCGGGCGCACACTGCCGCGTGTCGCGCAGGCGTTCGCCGACCTCATGCTGGCGGAATTGAAAAAGCGCACGTAAGCCGCGCGCCCCGACGCAGGAAAGGTCGTCGTTCGGCGCTTACTGCGCGTCCGGATCGACGTGCAGCGATTCGCCGATCGCATAGAAATTGCCGCCCGCGATGTAGTGCAGGCTGCGCAGCGCGGGATCGGCCGATTCGAAATACCAGTGGCCGTCGCGAAACACGCGCGTGTCGGACCACGCAGCCACCACCTCGCCGATGAACAGGTCGTAGGTCTGCTGGTTGTGCGGCTCCGGAATCAGCCTGCATGCGAGCCAGCCCGAGCAGCCGGCGACGAACGGCAGGTCGTGGCCGTCGACGTCGAACAGCGTGACGCCCGCTTCGCGCAGCTTGTCGGGGCGCTCCGCGAGGCTGTGGCTGCCGACCGCATGCGTGAGTTGCAGTTGCGCGGCTGTCGGCACCTGGATCACGAACGTGCCGCTGCGTTCGACGAGCTCGCGCGTCTTCGCGGATTTGTCGAGCACGACCGTCAGCTTCGGCGGCAGGAAGTCCAGCGCGCACGCCCAGGCGGCGGCCATCACGTTGTCGACGCCGTCGTGGCGGGCCGACACGAGCACGGTCGGGCCGTGATTGAGGAGACGGTAGGCCTTGTTCAGCGCCACCGGCGCGATGTGACTGTCCATACGGGTTCCTTGGAAAACGATGCGCACGGACCCATACCGTGCGGCGCGGTGCCGGCCGTCGCATCTGCGCGCGGCCGGGCCGAAGGCCGCATTCTCGCACCCAACGTCAATCGGCGCTGGCGCCGCCGCCGGTCACTTCGCGAACAACTGCCCGATGTCGCGAAACGCCTTGAATTCGAGTGCATTGCCGCACGGATCGAACAGGAACATCGTCGCCTGTTCGCCGACCTGCCCCTGGAACCGCACGTACGGCTCGATCACGAACGTCACGCCGAACCCGCGCAGCCGCTCGGCCAGCGCTTCCCAGCTCGGCCAGTCGAGCACGATCCCGAAATGCGGCACCGGCACGTCGTGGCCGTCGACCGCATTCGTATGCGCGCCTTCCTGCGACGCCGTTTTCGGATGCTCGTGAATCACGAGCTGATGCCCGTAAAAGTTGAAATCGACCCACTGCGCACTCGAGCGCCCCTCTTCCAGCCCGAACACGCGGCCGTAGAAATCGCGCGCGGCCGGCAGGTCGTAGACCGGAATCGCCAGGTGAAACGGGGAAAGACTCATGATGGCCTCGTGAAGAAACGCTCGCGTGGCGCGAGGACGGCATCATGGTAGACAAGGCCGAGCAAAAATTAAATCAATATATAGTTTTGCGATTCACAAATGGAATCGATGAATGATCCGCGAACTGAAAACCCTCGTCGCCGTCGCCCGGGAAGGCACCTTCGCCGCGGCCGGCAATCGTATCGGGCTCACGCAGGCGGCCGTCAGCGCGCAGATGCAGCGCCTCGAGGCCGAGCTCGGCTTCGCGCTGTTCGACCGGCAAGGGCGCTCGGCGCGGCTCAACGAGCGCGGCCATCACGTGCTCGACCAGGCGCAGGCGCTGATCGGCCTGTACGAGAACCTCAGCTCGAACGCACCCGGCTCGCCGGCCGCCGTGCGCGTGACGATCGGCGCGATCGCGTCGGTGCAGAGCGCGCTGCTGCCGGCCGCGCTGGCCGACTTCCATCGCCGGCACCCCGCGTGCCGCACGCGCGTGATCCCGGGGCTGTCGATCGAGCTGGTCAACCGGGTCGACGCGGGCGAGCTCGACATGGCCGCGATCATCCGCCCGCCGTTCGCGCTGCAGAGCGACCTGCACTGGACGACGCTCGTGCAGGAACCGTTCCGGCTGATCGTGCCGCGCGGCGTGAAGGGCAAGGACTGGGCCGCGCTGCTCGCGAACGAGCCGTTCGTGCGCTACGACCGCGCGTCGTTCGGCGGTCGCCAGGTCGACCGCTTTCTGCGCAAGATGCACATCGCGGTGCGCGACACCTGCGAACTCGACGAGCTCGACGCGATCGTCAAGCTGGTCGAGCACGGCGTCGGCGTCGCGATCGTGCCGCAAACCGCCGTGTATCGCCGCTGGCCGGCCGGCGTGCGCGCGATCGACCTCGGGCATCACACGTTCCATCGCGACATCGGGCTCGTGCATCGCGCGCGGCGCACGATCTCGGAACCCGCGCAAACGCTCGCGCAACTGATCGAGGCGGCATCGCGGCGGCGCGCGCCGCGGCCGGCCGCGTGATCGACACGTGGCGGCTCAGCGCCGCCCAGCCGCCCAGTCCACCGCCGCGTCGAACAGCGCGACGCCGGCCGGCGACAGGTTCGTGAACGTGTCGTTGTCGAGAAAGAACATCACGCGACGCGCCGGCGCGAGCGTTTCGTAGTCCATCGTCGCGCCCTTCTCGTACGCGAAGATCGCGGCCTTGTCGGGCTGCCCGTACACGGTCGCGATCGTGATCGCGCCGAGCCCCGGCTTGCCCCAGCTCATCGGCGCCTGCTTGCCGTACGCGTTCGTCGCGCCGGCCGGCAGCCCGGCCGCGATCGGATGCGGTGCATTGACGAGCCACAGGTAGCGCTCCTTGCCCGTTTCGCCGAAGTCCACGTCGTGCCGCTTGCCCGTCATCGCGAGATCGTCGAGCAGGTCGTTTTCCCACGTCACGAGCGGCTTGTCGAGCGTGCGCCAGCCGGGCCGCACGTTCTTCGACGAGACCGTCGACGAGATCACGACCAGATCGGCGTCGCGCGCCGCATCGGGCGTGGCCGCCTCGTCGATCAGGCGCACCGTGTAACCGCGTTCGCCGAGATGTTGGCCGATGCGTTCGTCGACTTTGAGGTTCGGGCCGTGCAGTTGCACGAGCATCGCGACGCGCGTCACGGCCGGCGGCGCATCGGCGGCGAATGCGGGCGCCGATACGCCGGCGGCGAGGCCCGCGCCCAGCGCGAGCACCGAGCCCGCAATCGCGCGCAACAAGCGGCGGCGCGCGCCGTTCTTCATCTTCAGCTTCATCTGAATCTTCTCCGAAGCCGCGCGCCGACGTCACGGCCGCGCGGCGATTGCATGGTCAGAACTGCAGCGTGGTCAGCAGCGACACCTGGCGCGCGTCGCCGACCGCGACGAAATAGCGGTTCGCGCTCGATGGGTAGTACGTGCGGTTGAACAGGTTCTTCACGTTGAGCTGGAACGACAGCTTCTGCTTGCCGATCCGCGTGTCGTAGGTCGCGAACGCATCGGCGAGCACGTACGACGGCAGCGTGAAGCTGTTCGCCGAATCGCCGGGGCGCGCACCTACGTAGCGCACGTCCGCGCCGAGGCGCAGGTCGTCGCCGCCCGCCACCGTGCCGAAGTCGTAGACCGCCGCGAACGACGCGGTGTGACGCGCGACGTTCCACAGCTGATTGCCCGCGTACAGCGGATCCTCGGTCGTCTTCGCGTCGATGTACGCGTAGCTCGCGATCACGTTCACGCGTTCGCCGAGCTTGCCGGAGACGTCGAGCTCGACGCCGCGCGAGCGCGCCTTGCCCGACGTGCGCCAGTCGGTCAGCTTCGTCGCGTCGTTGTACTGCGACACCAGCACGTTCTTCTTGTCGATGTTGAACAGCGCGAGCGTGCCGGTCATCCCGCCGGCCAAGTCGAGCTTGCCGCCCACTTCCCACGCGGTCGCTTCCTCGGGCGGCGTCGCGCCGTCGATGATGTAGCCCGTCATCGGCGCGATCGACGACGACGGCTTCAGCGACTGCGAATAGCTGCCGTACAGCGAGAACGAATCGGTCCACTTGTAGACGACGCCCGCGCGCGGCAGCCACTTCGAGCCGCTGAGATCGGTGTTCGCGGTAAATGGCCGGCCGCGCCCCGCGACCTGGTTGTACGTGATGTAGCGGATGCCGCCCGACACGATCCACTTGTCGGTCAGGTGGATGGTGTCCTGGAAGAATGCGGACGCATCGTGCAGCGTGTCGGTCTGGTCGCTGTCGCTCGCGGACACCGTGCTCGACGGCGGCAGCAGCCCGTACACCGGGTCGACATAGCTGAACGGCGTCTTCACGGCCTGGCGCAGCATGTCCTTGCGATAGATGCGGCGGTATTCGGTATCGAAGCCGACCTGCATGTCGTGCCGCATCCCCGCGAGCGACAGCTTGCCGATCACGTAGCCGATCCCGTAGCTGTCGGTGCTGAGCGACCCGTGCGTCGCATCGTTGCTGCGCGTCATCGTGCCCTTCACCGGATCGACGCCGGTCGTGCGCAACTGGTTCGCATCGTAGGTCTCGCGGTTGTAGCTGTAGCCGACATGCGCGCTCCAGTCCGCGTTGAACTGGTGATCGACGCTCAGTTGCGCGAGATGCGATTCGCCGTCCATGTTGTTGAACGGCTCGTCTATGCGCCGCCGCGCGGGAATGTCGAGCGGCGCATTGGTGCGCGGATCGAGCGCGGTGCCGCGATCGAACGGCGAATGGAACTTGCGGTACTGGTACGACACCGCGACCTGCGTATCGCGGCCGTACCACGCGAGCGACGGCGCGACGAAGGTCTGCCGGTACTCGCCGAAGTTGCGCCAGTACTGCTCGTTCGACTGGTCGACGATCAGCCGGTACGCGAGCCGCGAATCGCCGACCGGCCCGGTCGAGTCGAAGGTCGCGCTGCCGCCGTTCTTGCCGTGCCCGAACGTCGATGCGCCGAGCGAGATCGCGTTGTAGCGCGTGAGCTGCGGCTGCTTGCTGACGACGTTGACGACGCCGCCCGGGTCCATCAGCCCGTACAGCAGCGACGTCGGCCCCTTCAGCACCTCGACGCTGTCGGTCGCCGCGTTGAACGCGCGGCCCTGCACGAGCGGCATGCCGTTCTGCATGATCGAGCCGTCGCGGTTGCCGCCGAAGCCGCGTTTCATGATCGTGTCCTGCGTGCCCGCGAGCGTGTTGCCCTGCGTGATGCCGCTCACGTTGCCGAGCGCGTCGTCGAGATTGCGCGGCCGCTGGTCGCGCAGCACCTGCGCGGGCACGATGTTGACGGCCTGCGCGGTGTCGAGCAGCGGAATGTCCGAGCGCAGTACGCCGGCCTCCTTCGGCGCGCGATAGCTTTCGGCGCGCAATGCACTGGAGCGCACGTTGATCGTCGGCAACTCGGCGGCCGGCGCGGCGCCGGCCGCGACAGGCCCGGCCGCCGAACCGTCGGCGCGCATCAGCGTGTAGCCGCCGCCCGGTTGGCGCAGCGCGACGAGCCCCGTGCCGGCCAGCAGGCGATCGAACGCGCCGTCGACGTCGAACCGGCCGTGCACGCCGCCGCTCGTCAGGCCCGCCGTCAGCTCGGCCGGAAACGCGAGCAGGATGCCCGCGTCGCGGCCGAACCGGTTCAGCACCGCTTCGAGCGGGCCGGCCGGAATGTCGAACGCGCGGCGCGACGCGCGCTGCGCCGCGGTCGCCGCATCGGCGTCGGTGTCGGCCAGCGCGGGCAGCGGCAGCAGTGCCGACAGCAGGACCGCGCCGGCGAGCCGGCGGGCAAGACGGCCCGGCGCGGCCGGGCGCGACGCGCGCGGCAGATGACGGGCGGGCGCCGGACGGCGCCGATACGTGAGACGGATGGAAGCCATGATCGGAGAGTCGGTGGACGATGGGCCAGTGCTGCTTTCATGACCCATGTCACGCGAACATCGAGAAACAGCTCAGGTCGGCGAAAAAAATTTCCGGCGCGCTCACGAACGGGCCGGCACGACGGTCGCCCAGTAACGCGTCAGGTAGTGGACGTCGATCGGCAGCGTCGCCGCCAGCGTATCGAGCACGCGCTGCGGATCGTCGAGCGGATAGGTGCCCGACACGCGCAGCTCGGCCACGGCCGGATCGCAGCGCAGGCTGCCGCGGCGATGGCGGTCGAGCTCGGCGACGAGATCGGCCAGCCGCATGCGCGACGCGACGAGCATGCCGTTCGTCCATGCGGCGGCATACGGATCGAGCGGCGCCGGCGCGTCGATCGCATCGCGCGTGAAATCCGCGCCCTCCCCGGCCGCGATCACGCGCATGCCGGCCGACGCATCGACCGGCTGCACCTGGACGGCGCCGGCGAACACCTCGACGCGCGTCGCGCCGTCGCGCTGCCGCACCGCGAAGCGCGTGCCGAGCGGCCGCAGCTCGCCTTGCGCGGTCACGACGACGAGCGGCCGCGCGGGCAGACGATCGTCGTGGCCGCTGGTCACCATGACCGTGCCGCGCAGCAGGCGCAGGCGGCGCGCCGCATCGTCGAAGCGCACGTCGAGCGCCGTGTCGGTATCGAGCACGACGACCGTGCGATCCGCGAGCGTCACCGTGCGCCGCTCGCCGACCGCCGTGCGCAGGTCGGCCGGCCAGATCGCCGCGCGCCGCGCGGGTTCGGCCATCCATGCGGCGCCGCCCGCGAACAGCAGCACGGCCAGCGCCTTCGCGGCCGCGCGGCGGCCTGCCCGCTTCGGCAACAGCGCCGCGTGCGCGGCCTGCGCATCGAGCCCGGCCGCCAGCCGGCCGAACCGGCCCTGCATCGCTTCGATGTGACGCCACGCCGCGTCGTGCGCCGGATCTTCCGCGCGCCAGCGCGCGAGCGCGGCGACGAATGCGTCGTCGGTACGGCCGGATTGCCGGTCGACCCACCATTCGACCGCGCGACGTGCAACGTGCGGCGGCACCGCCGGCGCTCCCGGGGCGGCCATCGGTCAGGCCGCCATCGTGAAAAAGCACTGCGTGCCGGCCTTCACGAGATAGCGCTTCACCGTCGCGAGCGATACGCCGAGTTCGCGCGCGATCTCGGCCTGCGTGAGCCCGTCGAGCTGCGCGAGCAGGAACGCGCGCTTCGCCGCGAGCGGCAGGCCGTCGAGCAGCCGGTCGATCTCGAGCAGCGTCTCGACGACGACGGCCCGCTCTTCCGGCGACGGCGCCACTGCTTCCGGGCGCTGCGCGAGCACGTCGAGATACGCGCGCTCGATCTGCTCGCGCCGCCAGTGGTTGCTCAGCACCCGCTGCGCGACGGTCGTCAGGAACGCGCGCGGCTCGTCGGCGCCGATCGGCTCGTCGCGCGCGAGCAAGCGTACGAACGTGTCATGCGCGAGGTCGGCGGCGCGGTGCGCGCACCCGAGCTTGCGACTCAGCCAGCCGCGCAACCACGCGTGGTGGTCGGCATAGAGGGCGTCGATTTCTCGATGGAGGGACAGCTTGTCAGCGGACATGGCCGGGTTCCGGGGTGCGCGAGCATCAACCACTTTGTAAATGAGAATGATTATTATATACAAAAGTGAGATAGCGACCCCGGTTTCGGCACGAGGGTGACGCCGACGCCGCGACGCCTGGCGCAACCGCGATACCGCCGCCGGATGCGAACCGCCCGTTCGGTTATCACATTCGCTCCGGCCGGGCCAACTCGATTCGTTAAATAGTAATTTGACGGATCGATAACAATATCGGGATTGCGGTAAATCGCCCGACAATCACGCCGAATTATCACGGCACACGCAAAATGCAATGAAAAACCGATGGAATGACAACCCATTGATACGCGTCTATCAATAATGCAAATCCCTCAATGGTGAATTTCCAGGAACGTCCCTGTCTGCATCAGACCACAACGAAGAATTTCATTTTTGCCGTTTTAGTGCGGCTCTGTAGTCTCCTGCCATTCCGGATCACGAACCCACACCAATGCGCCAAGGAGATGACATGAAACGCACGACCCTCTCGCTGATTTCGCTCGCGTCGTTCGCGGCGATGCCCGTCGCGCATGCGCAGTCGAGTGTCACGCTGTACGGCGTGATCGACACGTCGATCACCTATGTGAACCATGAACAAGGCAAGGACAACGCGTGGATGCTCGGTAACAGCAGCGCGGGCAACCTCGCCGGCAGCCGCTGGGGCGTGAAAGGCACCGAGGATCTCGGCGGCGGGCTGAAGGCGCTGTTCCAGCTGGAGAACGGCTTCGATCCGAGCAACGGCCGGCAGGGTCAGGGCGGCCGCCTGTTCGGCCGGCAAGCGTTCGTCGGCCTGACGAGCGACCGCTACGGCACGCTCACGTTCGGCCGCCAGTACGACCCGCTCGTCGATCTCGTGCAGGGCATCACCGCCGACAACTATCTGGGCAGCGTGTTCGCGACGCCGGGCGACGTCGACAACTACGACAACAGCTTCCGCGTCGACAACGCGGTGAAGTACACGTCGGCCGTCTATTCGGGCCTGCAGTTCTCGGCGATGTATTCGTTCGGCGGCATCGCCGGCAGCACCGGCGCCGCGCAGTCGTACTCGGCCGCCGTGTCGTACAACAACGGGCCGTTCAGCGTCGCCGGCGGCTACTTCCACGCGACCAACAGCCCCGCGTCGGGCGGCCTGCGCACCGGCTGGACCAGCTCGTCGGACGGCACGTTCGACGGCCCGATCAACAACGGCTACGCGAGCGCGCACTCGATCGGCATCGGCCGCATCGCGGGCCAGTACGTCGCCGGCCCGTTCACGTTCGGCCTCGGCTACAGCAACGCGCAGTACCGCCGCGACGCCAGCTCGGTGTTCGGCTCGAACGAGCACTACAACACGGGGCAAGGCTTCGTGAACTACCAGGCGACGAATGCGCTGCTCGTCGGCGTCGGTTACAGCTACACGCGCTCGGGCGGCGACACGTCGGCAACCTATCACCAGGTCTCGGCCGGCGCCGACTACAGCCTGTCGAAGCGCACCGACGTCTACCTGACCGCCGCGTACCAGCACGCCAGCGGCCAGACCGGCGACGGCAAGGGCGGCTCGATGGCCGCGCAGGCGTCGATCGGTTCGTACGGCTATGCGGGCACGAGCTCGCAAACGATGGTCAACCTCGGCCTGCGTCACCGCTTCTGATCGCGCATCGCGATACCGGGAAATGGCTGGCCGCGCGCCGCGCGGCCGGTCGACTTCGGATTTCTCAGACGGCGGCTTCGGCCGCCGATTTTTTGTCGCTTTCTTTCGCTTCGGTGAACGGCCGACAAGCGATTTTCCCTTTCGCTCGCTCGATCTCCGGTTTCATCGCGCGAGTGACGTAATACGTCAGGTTTGGGACGCCACCATTGCAACGCTATTTGCGCAAATGCCGGCCGTTTTTACCGATCACGCATCGCCGCGGGCCGTGATCCGGCGCGATAAAAATGCGCGGCGAACGCGCCGGCAAATGCAAAGGAAAGTTTGACGCGAGCCATTTGCCCGCCCGCTATGGCACACTTCGCGTCTGCGTAATTTCCTTGCACCGGGCGGCCGGATTCCGCCCCAACCTGCCATGCCGCGTCATACTACTCGCCCGCTCAGCCGCGACACGCTGACCCTCGCCTCGACGATCGCGCTGTCGTGCGCGCTCTGCGGCGTCGCGCGGGCCGATTGCCTGGACGACGCGGCCGCGTTCCAGCACGTGAGCGTCAGCCTGATGCGCGGCATCGCGCAAGTCGAATCGGGGATGAATCCGAACGCGGTGAACACGAATACCAACGGCACGGTCGACATCGGGCTGATGCAGATCAACAGCACGTGGCTGCCGACGCTGGCGCGCGAAGGCATCACGCGGGAAAGCCTGTTCGATGCGTGCACGAACGCGTACGTCGGCGCGTGGATCCTGTCGCAGAACATCCGCCAGCTCGGCCCCAACTGGAACGCGATCGGCGCGTACAACTCCGCGTCGCCCGACAAGCGCCTCGCGTATGCGCGCAAGGTCTATGATGCAATCCGGACCATGCCGGATTCGCCGGATACTCCCATGCCCATCCTGCCACCGTCCTTTACGCCGCCGCAACAGGCGCAGACATACAACCCGTTCGCGAGCCTGAGCGTGTCGGCGCCGCCCGTCACGCGTGCGCGCACCGTATCGCCGGCCCCGCCGCCCCCGCCGCAGGGCGGCCCCGCCGGTCCGGCCGGCACGTACAACTTCGGCTGGACGGTCACCGGCGCCGACCAGGCCAAGCCGACCCAGGTGTTCGACGACGGCGCGCGAATCTACGTGCAGTTCAGCGACATGAAGCACGTGCCGGCGATCTTCACCGAGACGTCGGCCGGGCGCGTGCTGATGTCGTGGGAGCTGCAGTTTCCGTATGCCGTCGTGACGCGTCCCGCGCAAACGTTAATCTTCCAGCTCGGGCCGTTCGAAGCGCGCGCGCAGCGCGGCGCGGCAGCCGCGGGCATGACCGCGCAGGCCGGAACGGCGGGTGCGGCGACAGCCGGCGCATCGGCCTCGGCATCGGCATCGGCATCGAAGAAGTCGGCCGGTACGGCGGCGAATACGACGACGAACGCGGCAGCCAATACGGCCGCGAAACGCACGGCCTCGGCCGATGCGCTGTGGTACGTGAATACGCCGTCGACGTCGGGCACCGCGACGGCGTCGCCATCGACCGCGAATGTTCCGGCCACGCTGCCGACGGCCGTCACGTCGAACACGCCGCCGCCCGCGCCGGCCCAAGCACCGGCCGCGGCCGCGCAGCCGTCGCGTGTCAGTGCGGATGCGCTGTGGTACATCTCGAAGTAACGCGCGGGCCCGGCTGCCTGTAGGCAGCCGGCGTCGGCGAGCGGCGGACTGCCGGACGATCGGGCCTATCGAACGGCCGTCGTGCCGGACGGTGCCGATACGGTCGATACCAGCGACTGATACATGTCTGCGACGCGGTCCAGGAACGACTTGTCGGGTGCGGTCGCGATTTTCTGCATCGCCCTCGTGTTCAGGTAGTTCTTGATCGACACGAGGTGACTCCACACCGCCTCGACATCGCTCTCGGCCATGCTGTCGTGCACGTGCTTCACGAACAGCGGATACATCGCCTCCACCTGGGGCAGGCGCTCGCCCGGATTGTTCCAGAGCCAGAACAGCGCCTGCGCCTGCGGATCGGTGTTGAATATCGATGGTGGCAACTCGCCGCCGAGCTGCTTCATTGCCTGCTTGCCATCGAACCCATATCCCGGGCGCGTACCGTGCTGCTTCTGGAAATCGATCTCGCGCACCAGCTTCTCGTAACGTCCGTACGCTAGCGGATTGGCCGCGCCGCCGAGCCAGCCCGGCTTGCGCTGCGCCGCGGCCGCGCGATTCTCGGCCTGGTCGTACCACATGCGCAGCCACTGGATATACACGACCATGTGGCCCTTGAGTTCGCCCTGGATGTCCTTCGGCAGATCGGTCACGACGATCGGGCGCGGCGGCGCCGGATCGGGCACGCGGCAACCGTCCGTCATGTCAGGCACGGGCTTCGGATTGAGGAAATCGAGCGGCCCGATCGACGGCTTGAGCGTCGCCGACGGATAGCCGACACCTGTGCCCAGCGGCGTGAGCGGCGGAATCTCGCGTGTCGTCGCCACGAGCTTCTTGACTGCCAGCCGGTAGTCGAGCTGGAAATTCTGGATCTCGGGCGGCGCGACGATCTGCTGATACAGCGCACCGTCCTCGTTGGCCAGCGCGGTCAGGCTGGGCATCGGAATGCCGGCGCCGTACGCGCGGTGGTACATCATCTCGAGCGGCACGCGCGCCAGCTTGTCGGAAATGCCGTCCTCGCCTTCGATCGCGCCGCCGCCCACGTCCACCTGCGCGCCGGGAAACAAGCGCTCCTGCCGCCGACCGCGCATGTCGGACGGGTCGACGCCGAGCATCGTCAGCGGCTTGTACACGCGCAGTTCGTGGGCGGCCGCGTAGTGCACGCATTTCTCGATGTCCGGCGACAGGATCAGATCCGACGACACCGCGTTGCTCAGCGGGATGTAGCCCGTCAGCAGGTTGTCGTCGAAGCGGTTCGTCACGCAATCGAACAGCCCCATGAACTTGATCTTGACCGAAACGCCATCGTATTTCCCCCCCTTGGCCACCTCGTCGAGCAATTGCCTGGCAAAGGCGAGCGCAAGGCCGCCGCCCATGTCGTAGCCGAAGATCGCGACATGGATCTTGTTCACCGTGCCGGCCTGCTTCGCGCCGGCCACCGCCGCCTTGAAATCCTCTACCGCCGCCTTCAGGCGCGTATCCACGCCCGTATTGAATAGCGCGGCGCCCAGCTTCGTATCGCGCGTGAGCTGGAACGACTCGGCCGCCGCGCCCAGCGATTCCTTGCCGACCTCCTTCAGCACGGTTTTCGGAATCCGGTATGGATACTTGACGACGTCGCGCCAGAAGCCCTTCCATTCGTGCCGCAGATAGCGCAGCGCACGATTCTTTTCCGACCCGGGCCGCTCGATCGCGCGCTCGATCCGCTTGCGTGCGTCGCCCAAGCCGTCTTTCGTCTTGCCGACCAGCGTGTCGAACGTGTCGCTCACGCGATTTCCGAACGTAGGATCACTGATCTTTCCACTCTGCTTCCACGCGTCCTCGGCGGCCTTCTGCGCCTTTTCCTTGACCTTGTCGACCGTCTGCTCCTTGAGCTTGTCGCGAGCTTTCTCGCTGACCGTATCCGTCGCCTTGTCCTTCAGGACCTCGCGCAGCACACCGGCCTCGGGGTCGAAATTCGCGCCAAGTCCCGGATAGTAGAAGCGCCGCATGTTCTTGTTCTTCTTGTCGTACGCGGCGTTGAACAGCTTCAGGATATTGGTTCGCGGACCGTCCTTCTCGCCGAAGCCGAATCCGTCGAAATAGAAGCTGACCCACAGCATGTGTTCGCATGCGGGACACATTTGCTCGGCCTCCGCCTTGACGCGGTCCGTCTCTGCGGAGACGGCGTCCTTCTTCAGATTGATTTCGGCCATGGCACTTACTTCTCCTGCGTCGGCTTGAGTTCGGGCGCGTTCATGTCGTCGACCCACTGCAGCTCGGCCGTGCCGTTCTTGCGGAAATACACACGCAGATAGCGCGACGTCGGCGATTCCGGCTGTGGAATGGTCACGTCGATCGTCTTGCGCTCGGGCTGGATGCCGCGCTGAATGTCGTCCAGCGGCTGCGCAAATTCCCAGAACAGCTTCACCTTCTGCCCCGGCGTTACCTTGCAACCGCAGGCAAAGCCGCCGCCGCCGCCGAATGCCTCGCCGTCCTCGCGCGCCGACGGATTGCCGAAGCATCCCGACTTGTGCTCGTTGTCGAGCCAGAATTCGTGGAGCTTGCGCCCGTACTCGTTGTACCCGGTGACGCACACGTTATGCGGCTCCGCCGATACGTCGACACCGTGCTTGCTGCATGCGGCAAGCACGCCAAGCCCGACCAGCGCCACAACGTGCATCCCTGCTCTGAATTTCATCGATACCCTCACAAACTTGCGTCGTTGTTGCCTGCATCCGGCGATGGCGGACCGAACCGGTTGCGCGCGTCGTCCCCGCGATAGAACCCGTTCATCGCAATGGTGATGAACGCGCCTCCGACCGGGATCGCATGAAGAAGCGTCCACCATCCGGACTTGCCGATGTCGTGCCAGCGCCGCACCGACACCGCGACGAGCATCCAGATCATCACGATCGCGAATGCCCAGCCGACGACATCGGCGAACGTCGCGATACGTTGCGCTGCAGGCAGGCCGGCGAGCACGTCGAGCACGGAGCCCGCAATCAGCCACGGCACGGTCACGCCCCACCACTCGATGCGCCCGGCCCGGCCGCGGAACGAAAACAGGGCGGCCACGTTCATTGCCGCGCCTCCTGTTTCGTCTCGGCATTCGCGGCATCGATCTCGATCAGGCGATCGAGCAATGCGTCGCACAACGCGTCGTGATCATGCCGATACGCAGCAATGCACTCGGCAACGACGCGCTCGTCGTCGAGCTCCACGTGGCCGACCATCGCCAGTGTCGCACCGATCCGGTAGGCAAGGCGGTCGTCACCCAATCCCTGCGCATCCAGCACGCCGATCAGACGACGCATGCGCGCGTAAGTATCGAACGGATCCGCGTCGACGGGGATCCGGCCGTTGCGTCGCAATTCGGCGAGCACGGCGTCCGGCCGGCTGCCGCGCCGCAAAGCGTCGAGCTCGCGCGCATCCACGCATGCGTAGAAGATTCGTTCGTGCCGGCGCGGATGTCGCACCGTACCGACGGTGCCATCGCGACGCACCCAGGTCCATGACACGCACGGCGACAACAGCGCCTGATAACGCGACTCGGACAGCGCGCCCGCCAGTGTCTGAAACACCGCCGCGTCGTAGAACCGCAGCAGTCCGTCGCGATCGTCGGGCAGCGTCACGCGCGTCCTGACGCCGAGTTTCGGCACGAGTTCATCGAGCGGATAGACGCTGACCAGCGACAGAAACGCGAACGGCCGCCGCGCGAGCTGCCGTTCGAGCAACGCCGGCACGTGCGGTGCACGATAGTCGCACACCAGCGCACAGACCTCCGGATTGCTCGCCTCGGGCTGGCCAGCCAGCACGTTGTGAACCTGTCCCGCCGCAATCAACTCGCGCCAGGGCGCCGCGTTGATCGGCAACTGCGACGCATCGGCCAACAGGTAGCGATGGGCATCCGGAAACGCTGCATGCTCGGCGGCCGCCGTCGTTTCCCATGTCTGGAGCAGCGCAGTCATCGTCGTCACCCGCGCGTGGCGATCGCTTCGTGGCGATGCGCGAGATCCCGCATGCATTCGACACATGCGGGCTTGTTCATCGACGGCAACTGGACGTTCGCGGATCGCGGGCCAGTCAGCGTGTGCTGGGCCGCATGGAACGTCGCTTTGCCCGGCGCGCCGATCACGATGTCGTTGCCTTCCATCTTCAGGAACGCGTTGGCCGCCGTCAGCAGCAGCCGCTTCGGCGACTGCAGCGCGACACTTGCCTTCGCGCTCGATACAGTCACCGCACGCTGCGCACTGGCGTCGAGCGTGCCGCCGTTCTGCGCCTGCACGGTGACGGCGCCCGTCGCAGCATGAAGCGCGATCCCGGCGGCCGGCACGGGACGGCTGCCGCCCGGGGTGCCGTGCGTGTACAGCGCAATGCCTTCCTTCGCGACGATGCTCGACTTGCCCTGGACCGTGACCTGCACGTCGCGTCCGGCGCTCAGTACGGTTTGCGTGCCCGACGTCCACACGTGGCTTTGCGCCGTCAGCGCGGCGACGCCGGCCGCGCCGTGCGCGACGAGATGCGGATGCTGCCACGCAACCGCACCGCCGCCGGCACCGCCCGCGCCACTGCCTTCGCGCGTTGCGCCGAGCGACACCTGGCTTTGCTGCAGGCCCTCGATCGCCACGAGCGGCGATGTCGTGTCGCCGACAGACGCGACACCATCGGGCTGCGCCGTGCTCGCGCCCGGCTCCGCACCCTGCTTGCGCGCGAATTTCGCGAGCCCCTGCAGCATCTCGCGTTGCTGCGCGAGCACCTGGCTCGCTGCACTCGCGTCCATCTGGTTCACGCCGGGCGCCGTGCTGATCAACAAGCCGGCGCCGGCGCGCAGCGCGGCGGCTGCCTGCGTCGACAGTTCGGCGCCGTAGCCGCGATCGGCCAGACGCCGGTTGTCCTGCACCTGCTTGATGTGCCCGAGCGTCAGGCCGCTGCCGTGATCGGTCGTATAAAGGCGCGCACTCGACTGCCCAGCCGTATCGTCAAGCATGAATTGTCGCGAGCCACCCGCGCCGGTCTGACTCGCATTCAGGTCCTGCGTCTTGAACCCGGTCAGCACGGCTGCGTGGTCGTTGCCGGCAAACCAGGCCGCCGCATTGGCCGTGCTGCCGCTCGGGCCGCCCGCCAGCGCATTGTGCTGCGCGTCCGCGTTGCCTTGCCCGTTGTACAGCGCGGCGACAGCGACCGGCCGGTCGGGCTGGCCTTCCAGCCATTCGGTCCAGACTTCCTGACCGACGCGCGGCACGCTCACCCCGCCCCAGTTGTCGCCGCCGATCGATGTCACCATGCGCGTCCAGGTGCCCGCGCCACGATCGGCCGGCGCGTTCGCCGCGCGCGGATGTTCGTCGCGACTCGCGGAATTCTGCCCGCGCTGCGCATGATGCTGGATCCGGATCCGGTGATCGCGTTCGGTATGAACCGGATCGCCCGCGCCGACCACGATGCTCGTCTGGGCGCCCGGCATCACCGCGACCGGATGCACGCGTGCGCCATGCCCGCTCGGCGCCAACGGCCGGTAAGCCTGGTCGAACGGCAGCGCGGCGAAGCGGTTCCGGTACACCTCGTCGCCGTCTACCAGCGCGCCGCCGGCGTGCGTCGTGGCGTCGAATGCCGCGTGCAGCGCCTGCGCGCCGCCCGGCTCGCCGGGCGCGATATCGAGTCCCGGCGGAATCGCGCCGAGCCGTTGCGCGATCGCGCCGTGCACATCGGCGCTCACGTTCGCACGCGCGTCGTGCTCGACGCGCAGGCACACGAACGCGCGCGATGGATCGAGTGACGGATGCCGCGACATCGCGAAACGCAGCCCGGGCCGCAAATCGCGACGCGTGCCGCTGCCTTCGGTTTGCAGCGCCGGCACACGCTGCGCGTCGAGTTGCTGCTGCGCGCGCTGGTCGCCGATCGCGGCGGTCTGGAACGCGTACGGGCCTGCGACATCGCGATCCTCGCCCGGCGCGACCGCACCGCTCGCACGCACACTGGACGGACGGGTCGACAGGCTTCGGTGATCCCAGCTTGCGCGTGCGATGCTGCCGATGCGCCAGCGGCGCGCATTCATGAATTGCCGAATGCCACCGCGCGGGTCGCCGTCGCTCGTCTGATGGAAGCCGATGACTTCGGGTTCAGCCGGGGCGAAACGCTGGTTCGTATCGGCCAGCACGAGCGTGTGTTTGCCCAGGTCAGTCGAGTGCGCGTCGCCCTGGTGTTCGAACCAGTAGAAGATGCCCTCTTCCGCCCACAGTCGTTCGAGAAACGCGAAATCCGATTCGCCGGCCTGTGCGGTCAGGCTGCGGTTCGCATATTTCGCCGGGTCGGCAAGCGCCCAGCGCCATGCCGGCGCGATCGCGCCACGCGCATAGTGCGCAAAGATCTGCTCGCTGATCTCGACCACGCTCGCGTTCACGAAGTTGTAGCTGTCGACGCGCTGATGCAGCAGCGCGAGCCACGGTTCGACGACGAGCCGCACACGCGCGAGCCCGCCGTTGTAGCCGACGCGTTCCGCGGCCGTCACATGGCCGTGGAACGGGCGTCGTGCGCCCTGCCCGTCCGCGACCTGCCATTCGATGAGGACCGACGCGCCGATCAGTTTGTCGAGCGGCAGGTCGGGCCGCTCGGTCAGCGCGGTGAGCTGAAACCGGAAGCCGCCGCGATCGAGCGACTCCCATCCTTGCAGGCTCTCGGCGACAAGCTTGTCCGCGCCGAGCGGCGTGGTCAGCCACAGAAACCGGTCGTGCTGCGACCAGCCGCGCAAGAATGCCTGGATGAGATCGGATTGGGTCGACATGATGTTTGGCTCGGGGTTCGCTGGGAACGGTGTTTCTGATCAAGGCTTTCGGGATGCCCGAAGCCCGCATTAACGCTCGGTCAGTTCGACGGCCGGCAGCAGGTCCATCTGCGTAAACACCTTGCCCTTCATTTCGTCGGGCGACTCAATGTTGAAGTTGGCTGTGCCTACGAACCGGTACGTGCCCGAATGAATCCGTTGCGCAGACGAACCCGGATCGAATGTGAGCGCCGTGTAGGGCACGAGGAATGTGACCTTTACCGGCACTCCTGGTTTGACTGCAATCGTCGACGCATAAGGTCGGGAAGCGGCGCTCAGATACTTCTCATCCAGCCGGACCTCGAAGCCGACGCCGGAGTCGCTAAGCCCGCCGATCTGGACGTATTGCACGGTCGGGAGGGCAAGTAGCGGCGACCAATTCTCGACACCGTCAATGACAACGTCCTGTACGCCATCATTCTCGAACACGAGGTCAACCACCAGATTTCCCGACTCGGAATGCACGGCAAACACCGGATGCAGATTGATTTCCGGCGTGCCGTGGTCAAGCAGATCCTGCGCAAGGTCATAAAGAAACGCCAGCTTGCCGCTGATTTCGTCGCTGGATCGATACTGAAGGTCGCCCTGATAACGCCTTCCATTCAGATCGAACGAATACGCGAGGACCGATCCAATATTGCGGCCCGGCACCGAGGTGATCTCGTGATTGGCCAGCATCCGCTTCACCTGATCGATCTCCGTTCGATAGTGCCCGCTGAGCTTCGCCGAGTATTTTCCGACGCCCATATACTTCGCCGGCGGCATGATGTCCAGCTCTCGTCCGCGCGAATAGTAGGCAACGCGATCGCCGTCGAACGCGAAAGCCAGTGGAGGCGATGGTGCGATCTGGCCGGGGCTGCTCCGTATTTCGAAGTAGCCTCGGCCCGCTTCTGCCAAGGCGGCTTCCGTCACGCCGAACAGAAACACCGCCGCCAGAAAATATGGCGCACGTCGCCCGATTCCGCCCGTACGGCTTCCCGCTCGACGAACAACTTTTCGCTTCCCGATCATCGGTATCGCGCGTAGCGTGCGTTCAGTCCGGATCATGTCACTCCCGCGTCAAACCGATCGACGGCACCGGGTCCGTCCACGTCAAGAACCTGCCGGACATCTCGTCCGGTTTGTCGACATTGCCCTGCATGCGCCCGACAAAATCGTAGGTGCCTGTTTCCATGCACTGAATGGGAGAGTCGCTGTCGAACGACAAAGCATCGTAGGGAACCGCGAACCCGAGCCGGGTCACGTCACCCGGCCTGACGGTGATCTCCCTGGCATAGCGGCGCGACGCGTCGATTAGATACTTGCTCCCCAGGCGGACCTTGAAGTCGGCACCTGCGCTGTTGCTTCCCCTGACTTCGACGTATTGCCGAGTCGGGATCGCAAGATTGTCCGTCCAGGTATCCGGACCATCGATGATGACCTCGTGCCGGCCCTCGTTCCGGAATTCGACTTCGACCAGCAAACGATTCGAGTCGGAACGAATCGACAACGCCGGATGAAGATTGATCTCGGGCTTTCCATGGCTCAGCAGTTCCTTCGCGAGCGAATACAACGCGATGATTTTGTCCTGTACCGGCTTTTCCGCCTGGTAGTTGAACGCACCTTCGTAGTGGTGTCCATCCATGTCGAACGAATAGGACAAAACCGGTCCCGCATTGACCGCGTCCCGGACCGCCGCATCGCGTTGGCTCAGCACGTGCCGGATTTCCGCGAGCTGCCCGGCATAGGCGTCGCTCGATTCGACCGTATATTTCCCGATGCCCAGATAGCGGCCCTGCGAACTGTGATCGAGATCCCTTCCGCGCGAATAGTAGGAAAGCGTCTTGCCGTCATCCTTGATCACCATCGTCGGCGCGGGATTGGTCTGTCCGGACCCGCTGCGGATTTCGAAATAGCCGCGCTCGTTTTTCGCAGACGCCATGTCCGTCACTCCAAGAATCAATGTCATCGCCATCAGGACCCGTGTAAAGCGCATCATTTCAGGACTTCCCACTCGATGTTGGTTTTCTTCTGGAACCAATCGCGAAATCCGTACATGTAATACTTCGGAATCTCGGGATTCGGCAGAAACATCCCCTCGCCCATCAGATTCGTCGAAGACGTACGCTGCCAATTATCCTGGAGCTGCGGCATCGCGACGTCGACGAGTTTCTGTGCATTGATATAGGCGCCGTAGACGGCCCCTTGATTCTCGAAGTACTCGTCCGGCCACCCATAGTGGTGTCCTGCCTCGTGAATAATGGCGTTTTGCGTAGCCTCACGCGTTGCCTTCTTCTTCACGGGATCCCACGTGACCTGCACCTCGCCCCAGTTCTCCGAATTTGCCCGCGCCTCCATCGGGTACAGACTGATGGTGCTGTGAAACCGTCCGGTCGTCGTGACGAATTCGATCTCCTGCTTCAACTTCACCTTGCAGGTGCAGTTCTTGCCGAGTGGGCATTTCTTCGGCTGCATGTAGTAGTGGTTTCGGTTCAGGCCGTTTTCGATCCGCCGCTTGAAACCCGCGAGATCGGCCGAACTCGCGGGCCGCTCGACCTTCTGCCAGACGACCTCGTCATCCCCCGGCCCATCGCCGTCGTACGGTATCGAAACCGGCTTACCGGTTTTCCTGTCCACCAGCAACCGGCCGTTCGTATACTCATGCTGATCCACGAGCACGACCCGAAGGCGAACCGTTGCGGTCAACGTGGCCGTTGCCGGCGTGTATTCGATGTCGTACATGCCGGTCGACCCGGAAAAGCGAAGCAGAATCGGATGCTGATCTTCGAGCACTGCACGGCCGTTCGCGTCAGTCTGATAGTAGTCGACAAGTCCCATATCCGGCCGATATTCAAGCTGCTTGAGCGGCGGCACATGAAGATTGCATGGGGCGATCGACGCGGCGGGGCCGCTCTTCGGTAGTCCCTCGAGTTCGTCCGACACCGGCACGGGAGCCGAATGTCCGAGTTGCGGCTCCCGCGACAACGTGGAGCCTGCTGAGCCAGGACCAACTGACACAGCCGGCTGAGCGGGGAGTGTCCGGGTCGAGATCGGCTGGCTCGATGCACTCTCGAACGTCTGCGCCGCGAGCGCGGCGCCACCCGCTCCCGATGCCGTCGCACCGACGATCGAACTCCCCGCACCCACCAAACTCTGTCCCTTATAAACATCTGACGCTGC
>NZ_JACCQB010000159.1:0-391 GCF_015712265.1 Burkholderia sp. 9777_1386
ATACTGATCCAGATCGCTCAGATTCGTGCGCGTATTGTGGGCGTGGACGTGTTCCCCCGCCGCAAGATCCGCCAATGCATAACCAATCGGCAGGCCATATTTGATGACGTTGGCCCCTTTTGCGATATCCGTTAACGCAAATTTATGTCCACGAGCAACATCCTGGCGCAGCGTAACAGTCTGGTTATCGACACTGACTTCTGTGCCTTCAGCCAAATCTGCTAAAGCGACCGCGACGTTATCCAGCGCATGGATCTTGATGTATTGCATATCAACCCCAGACCTTAGTTCAGTTCAATGGCGAAGTAGTCACGCGCATTGTTAAAGCAAATATTTTTCACCATCTCGCCCAGCAGGTTGATGTCCGCCGGTGCTTCGCCCGCTTCCACCC
>NZ_JACCQB010000160.1:0-390 GCF_015712265.1 Burkholderia sp. 9777_1386
GCATAGCACTGGCACTATTACCTTCCGCTGCTTTTGCTGCACCAGCCACTGAAGAAACGGTGATTGTTGAGGGTTCAGCCACAGCCCCAGATGATGGCGAAAATGATTACAACGTAACGTCTACCTCTGCGGGTACCAAAATGCAGATGACTCAACGTGATATTCCTCAGTCGGTCACTATTGTTAGCCAGCAGCGGATGGAAGATCAGCAGTTACAAACGCTGGGCGAAGTGATGGAAAACACGCTGGGGATCAGCAAAAGTCAGGCGGATTCCGATCGTGCTCTTTATTATTCCCGCGGATTCCAGATCGATAACTATATGGTTGATGGTATCCCCACCTATTTTGAATCGCGCTGGAATCTGGGCGACGCACTTTCTGATATGGCAC
>NZ_JACCQB010000161.1:0-388 GCF_015712265.1 Burkholderia sp. 9777_1386
AATATTGATATAGCTTCGCTGGTAGTTACGCGTGAGCGATGCGGCGACGTCGACGGTTTTGACGCTGAAAATCTGCGGATTAGCGATCACATCGACAGGAAGCGTCAGCCCATCGCGAATAAAAGATCGCTGCGCGTCCGGTGCCAGCAGACCGCCGCAGGGTTTGCTGAAACCTTCAGTACCCCACTGGTGCTTTTTATCCAGCGCGATCACCTGCATTTTGCCTGCTAATTTTCGCGCCAACGCCGATCCTGCCGGGCCGATGCCAATAATCGCCACGTCGAAATGTTCCATCTTTTCACTCACATTCATCACGATGGCAAAAGACTATTGTCTGAAAGTGAAGTCCTTGTGAAGTATGATGGCGGGACCCGTTTTGTATCAGGAC
>NZ_JACCQB010000162.1:0-387 GCF_015712265.1 Burkholderia sp. 9777_1386
GGCTATGTCCATGATGTGATGGGCTTTAGCGCTTTCTGGGCAGGATTGGTTATCAGCCTGCAATATTTCGCCACCTTGCTGAGCCGTCCTCATGCCGGACGTTACGCCGATTTGCTGGGCCCCAAAAAGATTGTCGTCTTCGGTTTATGCGGCTGCTTTTTGAGCGGTCTGGGATATCTGACGGCAGGATTAACCGCCAGTCTGCCCGTCATCAGCCTGTTATTACTTTGCCTGGGACGCGTGATCCTTGGGATTGGGCAAAGTTTTGCCGGAACGGGATCGACCCTGTGGGGCGTTGGCGTGGTTGGCTCGCTGCATATCGGGCGAGTGATTTCGTGGAACGGCATTGTCACTTACGGGGCGATGGCGATGGGTGCGCCGTTAGGC
>NZ_JACCQB010000163.1:0-384 GCF_015712265.1 Burkholderia sp. 9777_1386
GGACCGAAGTTTCCTTCTGGCTGGCGACGGACAACGGGCCGTTGCAGGTTTTCCTTGCGCCGCAAGAGTCCGTGGCGTTTATTCCTGCCGATCAGGTTCCCCGCGCTCAGCATATTTTGCAGGGTGAACAAGGCTTTCGCCTGACGCCGCTGGCGTTAAAAGATTTTCACCGCCAGCCGGTGTATGGCCTTTACTGTCGCGCCCATCGCCAGTTGATGAATTACGAAAAGCGCCTGCGTGAAGGTGGCGTTACCGTCTACGAGGCCGATGTGCGCCCGCCAGAACGCTATCTGATGGAACGATTTATCACCTCACCGGTGTGGGTCGAGGGTGATATGCGCAATGGCGCTATCGTTAATGCCCGTCTGAAACCGCATCCCGACT
>NZ_JACCQB010000164.1:0-350 GCF_015712265.1 Burkholderia sp. 9777_1386
CAACCCGGATAGTTTCCACGTCCATCTCAAGACGCTTCCGCTATCCAAATTACTTACTTCTTCCAGATTGTTAAAGAACGACAGCCGATATCTGTTGATATCCTCTGACTGGCTCAATCGCCAATGAGAAAAACTCGAACCAAACTTCATTCGAATGTTTGTCATTGAGGATTATCGAAAGCGGCCGGCATTATAACCGTTTAAACCGCTAACAGACAGTCTTTCTGTCTTTAATTTACAGCCGATAAGCGTGAGCGCTCAACTTCGCGAGATAGCTCTGGAAAGGAGGTGATCCAGCCGCACCTTCCGATACGGCTACCTTGTTACGACTTCACCCCAGTCATGAATCC
>NZ_JACCQB010000165.1:0-288 GCF_015712265.1 Burkholderia sp. 9777_1386
GCCGTTGCAAATACGTTGAACACCAGGCCCCGGAAAACACTCGGCTGGAAAACGCCTGCTGAAGCTCTGGACGAGTATCTCAGGTCCGTTCAACAATCTAGTGTTGCGACGACCGGTTGAATCCACCCAATATGCAAGCCGGAAATTCCGTCAGCGCCTCTTGTCAGCGTCGGATAGATACTCCCCACTTTCGTCGAAGTAATTTTCCCCAGTTTTTTGTCTGACGGCGCCGCGGTAGCGGCGCCGTCCTGTCGATCGCCGACCATATCGCCCTGGAGATCCGTCGTG
>NZ_JACCQB010000166.1:0-254 GCF_015712265.1 Burkholderia sp. 9777_1386
CATGCCACGAGCGTTGCACGCAGCGTAGCGGAAAGCCTGCGCGCGCACTGTAAAAGTATGTTCTGGATTGCCGACGGATCGCTTACGGCGCGGGACTTCCGCAATGGAGCGCCCGCCGAATAGTCGTCCGCGCTCGCGGAGCGCCACCGGAACGACGCACGCGCACGCCTGACGGCATGCCACGAGCGTTGCACGCAGCGTAGCGGAAAGCCTGCGCGCGCACTGTAAAAGTATGTTCTGGATTGCCGACGGAT
>NZ_JACCQB010000167.1:0-254 GCF_015712265.1 Burkholderia sp. 9777_1386
TCGCGTGCTGCCCTGCAGACAGTACGACCGGCTGGCCGAGATCGATCAAGCCGCCGTTGTCGAACACAAGCGTTTGAGTCACGTGCTGCAGGTCGCGCAAGCCCTTCAAGCACAACGCGATAACAGCGGGCCTGTCAGGAATTTTGTGTTTAAGGCATAACATGCTCCCAAGGAGAATTTATGCCTCGCAAACCGAAAGCCCAGCCGGCGGCTCTGCCGGCGATTCCGGCCGAGTTGCTTGAGCAGTTCGGCAA
>NZ_JACCQB010000168.1:0-254 GCF_015712265.1 Burkholderia sp. 9777_1386
TGGGGTAGTGCAGCTCATGACTGGAAGACCGCCATGAACCAATTCGCTATCCTTTACGCAGATCGATTCATCCGGCCTTCCGTGTAATTACTCAACCCGCCTTGAACACGGAAATCCTGACACCCCCATAACAGCCGGATTGGTAAGGCTCCATCGCGAGCGCATCGAGGTGACTCGACCAAGACGAATCGCAACACACCTCAACCGGGTAAAAAGAAGCAGCGTGAGTTCACGCAGGCCGATGTCGAGCAGGT
>NZ_JACCQB010000016.1:0-129473 GCF_015712265.1 Burkholderia sp. 9777_1386
CTGTCCAAGGTCGCGCTTGTTGCCTGCATGCGCAAGCTCCTAACCATGCTCAATGCCATGGTCAAAACCAACACGCCTTGGGACGATTCACTTCATCGGGCTTGACTCGGAAGACGGTTACTCAGTCCCACTTCGGCGCGAGGCCGGCCGGGTCGACTTCGCGGCCGTTGCGTTCGAGCGCGGCGATCTGCGCCATGTCTTCGTCGGTGAGGCGCAGCGTCTGCGCGAGCAGGTTGCTGGCGAGGTTCTCGCGCTTGGTCGACGACGGAATCACCGAGTAGCCGAGTTGCAGCGCCCACGCGAGCGCGACTTGCGCCGGCGTTGCGTCGTGACGCTGCGCGATCGCGCCGATCACCGGGTCGCCGAGCACCTTGCCGTACGCGAGCGTCATGTACGACGTCACGTGAATGCCTTCGGCGTTCAGGAACTCGACCAGCTTGCGGTTCTGCAGGTACGGGCTCAGCTCGATCTGGTTCGTCGCGATCGCATCCTCGCCGACGGCCGCGATCGCTTCCTTCGTCAGTGCGATGTTGAAGTTCGAGATGCCGATCTGGCGCGTGAGACCCTTCGCCTTCGCGTTCGCCAGCGCGGTCATGAACGCGTCGATCGACACGCCGTTGCCCGGGGCCGGCCAGTGGATCAGCGTCAGGTCGACGACGTCGGTGCGCAGCTTGCGCAGGCTGTCCTCGAGGCTGGCCGCCAGTTTCTCCGGCGCGTAGTTGTCGACCCAGATCTTCGTCGTGAGGAACAGGTCTTCGCGGCGTACGCCCGATGCGGCGATTGCTTCGCCGACTTCGGCTTCGTTGCCGTAGATCTGCGCGGTGTCGATCGCGCGGTAGCCGACGTCGAGGCCGTTGCGGACCGAGTCGATGACGACCTGGCCTTGCAGGCGGAAGGTACCGAGGCCGAATGCGGGAATCTTGCTCATCATGTGCTCCTGAAAGAGTTGGAACGATTGCGGTATGGAAGTCATTCTGGCGCTTGAGACTGATGAAATAAACGCCTTTAGAGGTCAAAAATATTTGATTTGAAATCAAATATTGATCGGCCATTCGCCTATCTGAAGGTGCTCGCCGGTCTTATGCGGCGAGCGTCCGTGGATTCGTTTTCGGATGGAACGCAGGCAGCACGTCCGATGCGATCTCGGCCATCGTCTCGTCGAGCGGCCGCTGGTTGCGGCGAAAATGCAGGCCGATGTGCTGCACGCCCGCATCGCGCATCGCCGCGAGTTCCTCCGTCAGCGCGATGCGCCCCGCGCGCGCGCCGAAGCGGTGCCGCTGCAGCGGTTCGTGCGGATCTTCCGCGAGGTCGAGATGGATGAAGCTCACGTACGGCTTGTCGCCCGCCACCGCACGCCAGTTCGCGGCGCGTTGCAGGTGGTCGGCCGGCGTGCCCGGATACGCGAGGCAGCCGTCCATGTGCTCGCCGATCCACGCGGGCGTCTGCTGGGCGAGGCCCGCGACGAGCAGCGGCACCGGCGAACGGGCCGCGGGCAGCATTTCCAGGCCGGGCGGCAGATGCCCGCGCGCGCCGTCGCGCAGCAGCGCGATCTGGTCGCGGAAGTTCGCGCCGCGCGACGCGAAGTCGCGGCCGAACAGCGGATATTCGACCGGCCGGTCGCCGCTCGCGACGCCGAGCAGCAGGCGCCCGCCGCTCAGCTCCTGGATCGTCGCGGCCGATTTCAGCGTCAGCAGCGGTTCGCGCAGCGGCAGCACGACGGCCGCGGTGCCGAGCAGGATGTCGTGCGTGATGCCGGCGAGGTAGCCGAGATACGAGAACGTTTCGAACACCTGTGCGGCGTCGCCGAACGACGGGTCGTACACCGGCACGTCGCGCACCCAGAGCGCGCGGAAGCCGAGCGTGTCGGCCAGTTGCGCGAGCTCCGCGTGGATGCCGAGGTCGGGCACGCCGGCGTGGCGGCCGTCATGCCGGCGTTTGGCGTTGCCGGACGGGGTCCAGTCGTTGTCGAGCGGCAGTTCGATGCCGATGCTGAAGCCGCCGGCGGCGAGCTTGTCGAGGGAGGTGGACATGATCGGGTTGCTCCGTTCAGACCGCGCGCAGGCTGCCGTCGAGGCGGTAGAAGTCGAGCGACGCCGCGGTGAAGAACGAGAGCGACGTGCCGGCGGCGAAGTCGTCGATATGCACGACGGTCGCGCGATCGGCTTCCTGCCACGAGATCGCGTAGGTCTCGCCGGCGATGCGTTGCCACGTGTATTCGACTTCGCCCTTCGCGCCCGCGTACGGGCCTTCGGTGATCGCGTAGCGCATGTGGCGGCCGTCCTCGTCGTACGCGTTGAGCGCGGTGAGGCCGTCGTAACGGACTTCGAAGGTCTTGCCGGCGAACGGCGGACGTTGGGTCGATGCGTTCATGCTGGGTAGCTCCTGCAAAAAAGTGACGTTCAATGGGCGAGTTCGACGGGTTCGGCCGTGCGTTCCGGCAGCCCGTGGCGGCGGTCGAGACGGCCGCTCAGCGCGGTGAGCGCAAAGGCGCCGAGCGTGACGACGGCGGCGATCCACGGCGTGTGGCCGAGGCCGACGTTCGCGACGATCAGGCCGCCGAGCGACGAGCCGCCGGCCACGCCGAGGTTGAAGGCGGCGATGTTGAAGCCCGATGCGACGTCGGTGGCATCCGGCGCGAAGTGGCGCGCCTGCTTGACGACGTACACCTGCAGCCCCGGCACGTTGCCGAACGCCACGGCGCCCCACGCGAGCATCGTCAGCACCGCGAGCCATTTCACGTGGATCGTGAAGGTCAGCGCGAGCAGCACGATCGCGAGCAGCAGGAAGATCCGCTTGAGCGCCTTCACGGGGCCGACGGCGTCCGCGAGCTTGCCGCCCCACACGTTGCCGACCGCGACCGAGACGCCATAGCCGACGAGCACGAGGCTGACCTGCGACGGCGTGAAGCCGGCGATTTGTTCGAGCAGCGGCGCCATATAGGTGAACGCGATCAGCGAGCCGCCGTAACCGACGGCCGTCATCGCATAGACGAGCAGCAGGCGCGGCTGGGCCAGCACGCGCAGCTGACGGGCGAGCGGCGCCGGCGGCGTCTGCGGCAACCCGCGCGGCACGAAGGCGACCGCACCGAGGAACGCGACCAGCCCGAACAGCGCGACGATCAGGAACGTCGCGCGCCAGCCGAAGTGCTGGCCGATGAAGGTGCCGAGCGGAATGCCGGCGACGAACGCGACGGTCATCCCGCTGAACATCGTCGCGATCGCGCTGGCGGCCTTGTCCTTCGGCACGAGCGTGGTCGCGATGATCGAGCCGACCGAGAAGAACACGCCGTGCGCGAGGCCGGTGAGGATGCGCGCGACGATCAGCGATTCGTAGCCGGGCGCCTGCCACGCGACGAGGTTGCCGACGGTGAAGAGCGCCATCAGCCCGGCGAGCAGCGCCTTGCGCGGCACGCGGCCGGTGAGCGCGGTGAGGAGCGGCGCGCCGATCGCGACGCTCAGCGCATACAGGCTGACGAGCAGGCCGGCGGACGGCAGGCTGACGCCGAGATCGGCGCCGATCGTCGGGATCAGCCCGACGATCACGAATTCGGTGGTGCCGATGGCAAAGGCGCTGATGGTCAGCGCGAGCAACGCGAGTGGCATGACGGGATCCGGGTTTCAGTAGGAATGGATCGCAGTGTGCCGGCTTTACTTTTGCTGAAAAACTGGTCTATAAACCAAATTGTTTTGATTTCAAGTCAACAATGAAAACCACCCTCGACGAACTCCAGGCCTTTACCGCCGTGGTCGACACCGGTTCGATCACGGCGGCCGCCCAGCAACTCGACCTCACCGTGTCGGCGACGAGCCGCACGCTCGCGCGGCTCGAGGAAAAGCTGAAGACCACGCTGCTGCGCCGGACCACGCGCCGGCTCGAACTGACCGAAGAGGGGCGCGCATTCCTGCAGGACGCGCGCGCGATCATCGAATCGGTCGAGAGTGCGGAAGAGCAGATGCTCGCGCGGCGCGAGATGCCGTCCGGACGCCTGCGCGTCGACGCCGCGACGCCGTTCATGCTGCACGTGATCGTGCCGCTCGTGCGCGGCTACCGCGAACGCTTCCCGAAGGTCGAACTGGAACTGAACAGCAACGAGGGCATCACCGACCTGCTGGAGCGGCGCACCGACGTCGCGATCCGGATCGGCCGGTTGAAGGATTCGACGCTGCACAGCCGGCGGATCGGCAACAGCCGGGTACGCATGCTCGCGAGCCCCGCGTACCTCGAAGCGCATGGCCAGCCGCGCAAGGTCGAGGATCTCGCGAAGCACACGCTGCTCGGCTTCACGCAGCCCGAATCGTTGAACGTATGGCCGATCCTCGGCGCGGACGGCGAAGCGTGCCGCATCGAGCCGGACGTGTATTCGTCGAGCGGCGAAACGCTGCGGCAGCTGGCGCTGGAGGGCACGGGCGTCGTCTGCCTGTCCGATTTCGTGACCGCGCGGGATCGCGAGGCGGGGCGGCTCGCGCAGGTACTCGCGCGCCAGACGCTCGACGTCCAGCAGCCGATTCACGCGGTGTACTACCGCAATACCGCGATTTCGTCGCGGATCGCGTCGTTCGTCGACTACCTGATCGAGGTGCTGGGCGGCGGCAGCGGCGGCGATGCGCCGGCGCGGCGCAAGGCCGCGTGGATGGTGCCGCAGTAGCGATACAGGGCAGGTGGGGGCTGCCCGTCGGGAACGGGCGTGCCGCGCGGCGGCACGCCGTCGCGTGCGATTACGCCTCTTCGGCCCACGACATCCCGTCGCGCGCGAGCAGCGCCGACGAAGCCGCGGGCCCGAACGTGCCGGCCGTGTACAGGCGCGGCCGGTCGCCGAGCTGCTTCCAGCCGTCGAGGATCGGCTCGACCCACGACCACGCGGCTTCGAGTTCGTCGCGGCGCATGAAGTGCGTGAGGCGGCCGCGGATCACGTCGATCAGCAGCCGCTCGTACGCTTCCGCGCGCCGTTCCGGAATCGCCTGCTGCAGGTCGAGGTTCAGGCTCACCGGCACCATGTTCATCCCGCTGCCCGGCTCCTTCGCGAGCATCTGCAACTGGATCGACTCTTCCGGCTGGAGCCGGATCACGAGGCGGTTGCCGTAATTGCGCGGACCGGTCGGGATGATCGAGAACGGCATGTCCGCGAACTCGATCACGATTTCCGACTGGCGGCGCTGCAGCCGCTTGCCGGTGCGCAGGAAGAACGGCACGTTCGCCCAGCGCCAGTTGTTGATGTGCGCGCGTAGCGCGACGAAGGTTTCCGCACGGCTGTCCGCCGGCACGTTGTCTTCCTCGAGATAGCCCTTGACCGGCTGGCCGTCGACGGCGCCGGCCGTGTACTGGCCGCGTACCGTGTCGCGCGCGACGTCCGACAGCGACATCGGCCGCAGCGAGCGCAGCACCTTCAGCTTCTCGTCGCGCACCGCGTCCGGGTCGAGCGACACGGGCGGCTCCATCGCGACGATGCACAGCAGTTGCAGCAGGTGGTTCTGCACCATGTCGCGCAGCGCGCCGGTATGGTCGTAGAAGCCCGCGCGGCTGCCGACGCCGACCGTTTCCGCGACCGTGATCTGCACGCTGCGGATGTTCGGCGCCTGCCACAGCGGCCCGAAGATCGGGTTGCCGAAGCGCAGCACCATCAGGTTCTGCACGGTTTCCTTGCCGAGATAGTGGTCGATCCGGTAGATCTGCGATTCCTCGAAGTGCTTGCCAACCGCGTCGTTGATCGCCTTCGCGGACGCGAGATCGTGGCCCAGCGGCTTTTCGAGGACGACGCGCGAGTGCGCGTCGACGAGGTGCGCGGCCGACAGGTTGTTGCAGATCGTCGTGAACAGCTCCGGCGACGTCGACAGGTAGAACACGCGGATCGCGTCGCCACGCGCCGCTTCGGCGAGCCGCAGGTAGTCGTCCGGCGCGTTCACGTCGATCAGCACGTACTTGAACAGGTCGAGGAAGCGGCTCCACGCGTCGGCGTCGAACGCCTTCTCGTCGATGAACGGGCGCGACTGCTCGTCCATGAACTTGCGATAGCCGTCGATGCCCCAGTCGCGGCGGCCGACGGCGATGATGCGCGTCTCGGGCGGAAGATTGCAGTGCAGGTGCGCCATGTACAGCGCGGGCAACAGCTTGCGGGCGGCCAGGTCGCCGCCGCCGCCGAAGATGATCATGTCGACGGGCCGGTCGGCCGCGGTTTGGGAAGGCTGATTCGTCATGGGAGGTTCGCGGTTTGAAACGGTGAACGTGAAACGAACGTCGAGGGCAATGAGGCGCCGGATGCGCGGGCGCCGGTACGGCAAAACGCAATAGTGCACCGTTTTGATGGTTTGCGTGCGCGTTCGTCCGGATGTAACAGGGCTTGCATTTCCGACGACGGTCCGATTATGATTGAGCGCTCACTCATTAAAGGAGTCGAACGTGGCCCGACCGCGCAGTCCCGACAAGCACGAAGCCATCCTCGCCGCGGCCGCGCGCGCGCTCGCCGAGGACGGCGCGACCGCGACGACCGCGCGTATTGCAAGGCTGGCCGGCGTGGCGGAAGGCACGGTGTTCACGTATTTCGAGACCAAGGATGCGTTGTTGAACGCGCTGTACGTGAGCCTGAAGGCCGACATGCGCGAAGCGATGATGACCGGGTTTCCGGAACATGCGCCGGCCGAGCAGGCGGTGCGGCATGCGTGGAACGGCTATGTGTCGTGGGGTGTCGCGAATCCGGACGGCCGGCGCGCGCTGCAGCAGCTCGGCGTGAGCGGGCGCATCGACGACGCGAATCGCGCGGCCGGCGCCGAGGGTTTCGGCGCGATTCGCGCGCTGCTGCGCGAACAGGTCGCCGCGTCGGGCGCGCTGAACCGCGACGAAGCCCATGCGTTCTGCTCGGCGGTGTTTACGTCGATCGCGGACATCGCGATGGAATCGATCGCACGCGATCCCGCGCGGGCCGATGCGTACCGGGAAGCCGGGTTTCGCGCGTTGTGGGCCGTGTTGCACACGGTATGAGTCAGGCATGGCCGTCGGGGCGGTGCGTGCCGCGACGACGGGCAGGGCGTTTCAGGCAGGGCGATGCGGGTCGGGAAGGATCGATTCATCGCCCATATTAATGAGTGAGTAATCATTCATTTTCATTGTTTCACCACGATCAGGGAGTGGAAAAATGTCGAAAGTCTGGTTGGTAACAGGGGCCGCACGCGGCCTGGGACGCGCGATTTCGGAAGCCGTGCTGGCGGCGGGCGACCGACTGGTGGCCGGCGCACGCGATCCGGCGCAACTGGCCGATCTGGCCGAACGGTACGGCGACCGATTGCTGCCGGTCGCGCTCGACGTCACCGATGAAGCGGCGGCCGAGCAGGCTGTCTCGGCGGCATGCGCCGCGTTCGGCCGCATCGACGTGCTGGTGAACAACGCGGGCTACGGCCATACGGCGCCGTTCGAGCAGATGGGCGCCGACGTGTTCCGCGACCAGATCGAAACGAACCTGTTCGGCGTGATCAATCTGACGCGCGCGGTGCTGCCGACGATGCGCGCACAACGCGCGGGGCGCATCTTCCAGGTGTCGTCGGTCGGCGGGCGGACGTCGACACCCGGGTTGTCCGCGTATCAGGCCGCCAAGTGGGCGGTCGGCGGATTCAGCGACGTGCTCGCGAAGGAAGTCGCGCCGTTCGGCGTGCGCGTGTGCACGCTCGAACCGGGCGGGATGCGGACCGAATGGGCCGCGCGGGCGAAGCGCGGCATCGACGATCTGCTGCCCGACTATCAGCCGTCGGTCGGCAAGATCCTCGACCTGCTCGGTGCGTATGGCGGGCACGAGGTCGGCGATCCCGCGCGGATCGCGGCGCTGATCGTCGACCTGTCGCGCCGCGACGACGTGCCGCTGCGCCTGCTGCTCGGCGGCGATGCGCTGTTCGTCTGCGAGCAGGCGGAACGGCAGCGCGCGGAAGAGGCGGCGCGGTGGCGGGACGCCACGCTGTCCACGCAGTTTCCGGACGCGAAGCTGCCGGACGGGCTGCAGGCGCTCAAGGCGATCGAGTAAGGGCGGCCGTCGTCGCGGGCGGCGCGTCGACGGCGTCGCTCGCGCAAGCCGGGTCGCGTGCCGGCGCGATCGATTTCGCCGGCGGCCCGGCGCGCAAAAACGCCGCGTGGGTCCGCATCGCCCGCCGGCTCTCGCCCGACCATTCGCGAAACGAGAACGATCAATTCTCCTCAGCGGGGATTCTGTCGCAACCGCCGAGTTTCTAGACTTGCCTCAAGCGATGAGACCTGCTCGTCGCACCTTCCAAAGGGACACAGTCATGAAGCTCTACGTTCACCCGCTTTCCGGTCATTCGCACCGCGCACGCCTGCTCATCTCGCTGCTCGGCATCGAGCACGAACTGATTGAAGTCGACCTGGCCGCCGGCGCGCACAAGTCGCCTGAATTTCTGGCGCTGAACCGCTTCGGTCAGGTGCCGGTGCTGGTCGACGGGGACACCGTGATCGCCGATTCGAATGCCATCCTCGTGTATCTCGCCCGCACGTCGGGCAACAGCGACTTCCTCCCGCAATCGCCCGCGCAGGAAGCCGCCGTGCAGCGCTGGTTGTCCGTCGCGGCCGGCGAGATCGCCTTCGGCCCGGCCGCCGCGCGGCTCATCACGGTCTTCGGTGCGAAGTTCAACGCCGACGAAGTGATTGCCCGTGCGCATCGCATCCTCGCGCTCATCGACGCCGAACTCGTGGAGCGCGACTTCATCGTCGGGCCGAAGCCCACCATCGCCGACGTCGCGTTGTATGGCTACGTCGCGCGCGCCCCCGAAGGCAACGTGGACCTGTCGGGCTATTCGAACGTCGCGGCATGGCTGCGCCGCATCGAAGCGTTGCCGGGCTTCGTCGAGTTCGTGAAGACGCCGGTCGGGCTCGCGGCGGCTGCGTGAGCGACGCCGGGCGCGTCAAGGCGCGCCGAATGCGTCATGTGCAGAATCCGTCGAGGAGACACATCGTGAGCACGGTATCGAATGAAGCGAACTCGCCATGGCATCGGGGCGAACTCGAGCTGCAGGAAAAGACGGGCGTGATGCAGAAGATGGACAGCGTGGGACGGCGCTTCGTCAGGGATCACATGCCCGACCAGCATCGCGCGTTCTTCGCGCAGCTGCCTTTCGTCGTCGTCGGCGCGGTGGCCGACGACGCAGACGTATGGGCGACCTTCGCATTCGGTCAGCCCGGCTTCATGCAGTCGCCGAACGACAAACGCCTGCGCATCGACGCCGTATTCGATCCGAACGATCCGGCGGCCGGCGGCACGTACGACGGCGCGGCGATCGGCCTGCTCGGCATCGAACTGCATACGCGGCGTCGCAATCGCCTGAACGGCATGATCCGTCGCGGCGAGACGCGCGCATTCGATCTCGACGTCGTGCAGAGCTTCGGCAACTGCCCGCAATACATCCAGTTGCGCGATTTCGCGTTCGTCCGCGAACCCGATACGTTCTCGGGAATCGCACCGGAGGAAAGCGATCGTCTCGACGATCGCGCCCGCGCGATCATCGCGGCTGCCGACACGCTGTTCGTTGCATCCTACGTCGGCGACGGCGCCGAGCGTCAGGTCGACGTTTCGCATCGCGGCGGCAAGGCCGGGTTCGTGCGTATCGGCGACGACGGCGTGCTGACGATCCCGGATTTCGCCGGCAACCTGTTCTTCGCGACGCTCGGCAATTTTCGGGTCAATCCGCGCGCGGGCATCGTGTTCGCCGACTTCGAAACTGGCGACGTGTTGCAGATGACCGGCGAAGCCGAAGTCGACCTCGATTCGCCCGAGATCGCCGCATTTCAGGGCGCGGAGCGACTGTGGCGTTTCAAGCCGCGCCGCGTCGTTTATCGCGCCGGCGCATTGCCGTTGCGCTGGACGTTCCGGGCGGAAGGCTGGTCGCCCAACTCGCTGATGACGGGCAGCTGGGACGAGGCCGCGAGCCGCCTGAGGGCCGCCGAACTGGCACGGGCGTGGCGCCCGTTCAGGGTCGCGAAAATCACCGACGAGAGCACGCTGATTCGCTCGTTCCAGCTCGAGCCTGCGGACGGCGCCGGATTGGTGCCGCACCTGGCGGGCCAGCACGTGCCGATTCGCGTGAATCTGTCGGAGGACGGCGATCCGCTCATCCGCACCTATACGGTGTCGAGCGCGCCGTCGGACGGTGTGTATCGCATCAGCGTGAAGCGGGAAGGGCGCGTGTCGTCGCATCTGCATGACGGGGTGCAGGTCGGTGACCGCATCGACGTCCGGGCACCCGCCGGGCAATTCACGATCGATGCGCTCGAGCGCCGTCCTGCCGTGTTGCTGGCGGCCGGTGTCGGGGTGACGCCGATGCTGGCGATGCTGCGTCACATCGTCTACGAAGGCGCGCGCAAGCGCGGCACGCGCAAGACCTGGTTCTTTCACGCCGCACGCTCCGTGAAGGAGCGCGCGTTCGGCGACGAGATCGGCGAGCTCGCGTCGGCGGCGAACGGCGCGGTGAACGTGGTGCGCGTCCTGTCGGACGCGACCGGCGCGCGCGAGGGCGACGAGTTCGACGTCGTCGGCCGCATCGATGCGAACCTGCTGCGCGCCACGCTGCCGTTCGACGACTACGACTTCTATCTGTGCGGACCGTCGGGCTTCATGCAAGCGGTCTATGACGGGCTTCGCGACCTGAACGTGGCGGACCACCGAATCCACGCGGAGTCGTTCGGTCCTTCCGGGCTCAAGCGTCGAGTCGATTCGGGCGCGAGTACCCCGCTGCGTGCGCCGGCGGATACGCCGACACCCGTCGCGTTCGTCAAGTCGGGCAAGGAAGCGCGCTGGCAGCCGGGCAGCGGCTCGCTGCTGGACCTGGCCGAGGCGCGCGGCCTGACGCCCGAATACGGGTGCCGCGGAGGCAGTTGCGGCACCTGCCGCACCCGGATTGTCGAAGGCGCTGTGACGTATCCGGTCGCGCCGGAATTCAAGGTACCGGACGACGAAGCGCTGATCTGCTGCGCGGTGCCCGCGCATCGCGAATCGGGCGGCGGCGACCGTCTGCTGCTCGACGTGTGATTCAGAACCGTCGTCGCCCGGCGACGATTCCCAACGAAAGGAGTTTGATCATGAAAGACGTCAACGTTGTTCGCCCGCCGGTTCCACCGTTCTCGCTGGAGACGGCGATCGAGAAAGTGCGGCTCGCGGAAGACGGGTGGAACACGCGCAATCCGGAGCAGGTTTCGCTCGCGTACAGCGTCGACAGCGTGTGGCGCAACCGCGCCGAATTCGCGACGGGCCGTCCGGCGATCGTTGCGCTGCTCACGCGCAAGTGGCAGCGCGAACTCGACTACCGGCTCATCAAGGCGTTGTGGGCGTACGGCGGCAACCGGATTGCCGTACGCTTCGCCTACGAGTGGCATGACGACGCGCAGAACTGGTATCGCTCGTACGGCAACGAGAACTGGGAATTCGGTGACGATGGCCTCATGCATCACCGCCATGCGTGCATCAACGATCTGCCGATCGCCGAGGCCGACCGGAAGTTCTTCTGGCCGCTCGGGCGCAGGCCCGACGATCATCCGGGCCTGAGCGATCTCGGTCTGTAAGGCCTGCTTGCATACGGAACGCGACGCCCGATACGCGTGCCGGTCGGGACGGTTCCGCCGCTTGCGCCGTGCCGACTCGCCGGTGTCGGCTATGCAGACCACATCGGCGCCTGGGCTCTCAGCCTTTCGACGCAGAGATCGATGAACGCGCGCGCTTTCCGGTTCGCGTACCTGCCTTCGCGATGCACGACATGAACCGGAAGCGGCGCAAGTTCGTGTTCGGCCAGCAGCACGCACAGCGTGCCTTGCGCGAGTTCGTCGACCACCTGATAGGACAGCAGGCGCACGATGCCGAGACCAGCCGTTGCCGCGGCAATCGCGGAATCGTTCGTCGTGGTGAGCAGGCGCGGCTGGATGGGGACGGTGAGCGTCTTGTCCCGCGTGCGGAAGCGCCATTCGGGCGCGGGCGTGATTCCCGTCGCCTGAATCGTGACGTGAGCCGCGAGATCGTCCGGATGCTGCGGCGTGCCGTGCGCGCCGAGATAAGCGGGGGAAGCGCACAGCACGCGGCGTACCTTGCCGACCGCGATCGCCTGCAGCGACGAGTTCGGCAGCTCGCCGATGCGCACGGCAACGTCGGCGCCTTCATCGACGAGATTGACGACGCGGTCCAGAAACCAGCAGTTGAGATTGACGAAAGGATGCTGCTCCAGATACTCGAGCGCGATCGGCGTCACGTAGCTCTTGCCGAACAGCACGGGCGCCGTGACGGTGAGCTGGCCGCGTGGCGTATTGCCGGTGCCGGTGGCGGAAAGCTCGGCCGCGTCGATGTCCGCCAGAATGCGCCGGCAGTCTTCGTAAAACGACGCGCCCGCATCGGTGATGCGGACCACGCGCGTCGTCCGCGTCAAAAGCCGCACGCCCAGATATTCCTCGAGTTCCGTCATCACGCGGCTGATCACCGACGGCGATACGTTCAGCTTGCGCGCCGCCGATGCGAACCCTTCCGTCTCGACCACCGTGACGAAGGTGGTCATGGCCTGGAGCCTGTCCATGTATGAAAGATATCCGGGTGAAGTGAACGTGGCCTCGCGCGCATCGTGCGTCAGGATGAACGCGCTTCCGGCTCCGCGACTCTCGACGATCGCATGCGCCACTTCGCCGGCGTCATGCCTACCTGCCGTTTGAACACCCGCTGGAACGCGGCCTCGGATCGATATCCGACCGATTCGCCGATCTCGGCGACCGACATTGTCGTTTGCGCGAGCTTGCGCCCGGCAAGCGCCATGCGGATTTCAGTCAGGACATCGGTTGCCGAGCGGCTGATCGCCTCGTCGAAGTGGCGTGCGAACGTCGCGCGCGACATGTGGCAGCGCTCGGCCAGCCGGGCCAGCGTCCAGGGCTTTTCCGGCTCGTCGAACATGGCCGCGAGCGCCGGCTGCAGCCGATGACGTTGTGCCAGTGCAAGCAGCCCGCGCGGCGCTTGGCCTGCGTCGGACGCACTGCGCAGGGTCAACGCGAACAGCGCGCCGGACAGATGATCCACGACCGCGGCGCTGCCGGCGCGTTGCTCCAGCGCTTCCTCGCGCATCAACTCGATGACCCGCGCGAGCCGCGTGGCTGCAAACGCGGCGTCGCGCGTCTGTTCGTCCCCCGCCGTTACGCTGCTCACGAGCAGACGTCGAGGCAGATGGTCGCGCAGCAACTGCTGCGGGACGGCAGGCAGCACGAAGCGCCCGCACAGCACGTCGGTGTTCGCATTGGCGCTGCCGTTCGTCGCAACGGTCAGGCCGTTCCTGTGCCGCTCGCGCGCCGCGCGCGGCGCCTCGCCGCTGCCGTCGTGCAGCCGATGGGCGCTGCCGGACGGAAACACCACGATGTCGCCCGCCTTCATCCGGAGCGTCGGTTCGTCTTCTCCGTCCGGCTCGCACTCGACGACGGCCTCGCCGCGCAACAGGATGTGATAAGGGAGTTCCCACTCGCTCGACTCGGGATGGTCGATGCGCCACGGCGACCCGAAGTGGCACCGCACGTCAAGTCGCCCCGTGACCGGCATCATCGACAGCAATCGGTCGAGCATTTCCATATGAGACGTTTGAGCATGGAGTTGCGGCAGTATGGCATTAAAGAAACGGTCGCGCATCCCTACACTGACTCCCATGCCATACGACATGGCTAACCGTTCAACCATGAAGCAAGGAGTCGATCATGTCCCGTCTCACCACCATTCGCCCTGAAGAGGCAACCGGCGCGGCCGCTGAAGTGTTCGCGAAGATCAAGAAGGCCGTCGGCAAGGTGCCCAACGCATACGCAACCATCGGCACGCAAAGCCCCGAAGCGCTCGGCGCGGCGCTGGCGTTCGATGCGGCGGTCGCGGCGAGCACGCTCGGCAAGGCCGATATCGAAGTGATCAAGCTGGCGGTCAGCGAATACGCGGGATGTGATTACTGTGTCGCCGCTCACACGCTGATGGGCAAGCTGGCAGGCCTGACGAGCGATCAGATGAAGCAGGTGCGCGCGGGTGCGGCAACCGGCGACGCCGCGCGCGACGCGCTGGTCGCGTATGTCCGTACGCTCGTCGGTACGCACGGCACGGTCCCCGTCGCGGTCGTCGATGCGGTGCGCGCAGCGGGCTATACGGAACGCCAGCTCATCGAGATCAATCTCGCCATCGCGTCGATCACGTTCACGAACCTCGTCAATCGCGTGAACGATACGACGCTCGATTTTCCGGCCGTGGCGTAACGGCGCGGCAGATCGGGGCCGCCTTTACCGAACCTGCGGATCAACGGCGCAATCCGCATCCGCGAATGTCGGTAACGCCAGCGCGATGGGGCAGCAACTTGCTGCTGCCCCATCGCGCTGGCGCTTGACGCTGCGTCACCGCGCAATTCGCCGCGCATGTATCGCGGACAGGAAGTCGCCGTCTGCGTCGATACGCTGACGCACTACCGGCCGTCGGGATCGGTCCTGTACCCGAGCTCGCCGCTGATCAGCCCTGCCTCGTGGCGCAGTGCCGTCGCGACCGGCCCGTCGATCGACGCATCGAAGCCGCCGGTCGCGCCCAACGCGGTGATCGCCGCGCACATATGTCCGTTCGCATCGAATAGCGGCGCCGACACGGCGCTGATGCCCTTCAGGTTCGTGTCGCAGACGGTCGCGAGGCCGGCCGCGCGAATCTCGCGCTGCAATTTACCGACCGGATCGCGTCGATCGAGTTGGGCGCGCAACTCTGCCGGCGCCGACGCGAGTTCGTCTTCCGCTAGCTGTCGCACACGCGGCTCGTCGAGCAGCGCGAGGAACAGCCGCCCGGTTGCGGACCATAGCAACGACATCACCGAGCCGGCGCGCACATTGACCGTGACCGGCAGGCCGGGCTCTTCGAAGCGCATGATCGTCGGCCCGCGGTTGCCCATGATCGCGACGAAGCACGTTACTTCCAGGCGCTCGCGCAGGCGCACGAGCGACGGTTCGGCGAGCCGTATCGGATCGGCCATCCGGATCGCCGCGAGCCCGATCGAGATGCACTGGGGCCCGAGCACGTATTGCTGGGTGGCGCGCTCCTGCGTGACGAACGATTCCTCCATCAGGCTCGCCAGATAGCGGTGAACCTTCGCGGGATTCTCGTCGAGCCGCGCCGCGAGCGCGGTCAGCGTGGCGCGGCCGCCGCACGCGGCGAGTTCCTTCAGCACGAGCAGGCCGGTCGACGCGGACTGGACGCGCTGCCTGCGGTCGCGCTCGGGCGGCGCGGTCTTCTTCGTTCTGGCGATTTTTTCCATAAGCCCGATTCTAGCCGGACGACCGGCGGCGCCCGGCCGCCAAGGTTTACCCCAGTCGTTTGATTACGCATTGCGTATTAGATTTACGCAAAATCATAGCACGGGAGCGAATCATGTCCGTCACGGAGCGCCACGCGTCATCGTCGAAATGTCCGTTTCATCCTGCGCCGGCCGCGGCGACCGCGCCGAACGGCTGTCCGGTGAGCGCCGCCGCAGCCGCATTCGACCCGTTCGACGACGGCTACCAGCAGGATCCGCCCGAGTACGTGCGCTGGGCGCGCGAGCAGGAGCCCGTGTTCTACAGCCCCAAACTCGGCTACTGGGTCGTCACGCGCTACGACGACATCAAGGCGATCTTTCGCGACAACATCACGTTCAGCCCGTCGATCGCATTGGAGAAGATCACGCCCACCGGGCCCGACGCGAACGCGGTGCTCGCGTCGTACGGCTTTGCGTTGAACCGCACGCTCGTCAACGAGGACGAGCCCGCGCACATGCCGCGCCGCCGCGCGCTGCTCGACCCGTTCACGCCCGACGCGCTGAAGCATCACGAACCGATGGTGCGCCGGCTCGCGCGCGAATACGTGGACCGCTTCATCGACGACGGTCGAGCGGATCTGGTCGACCAGATGCTGTGGGAAGTGCCGCTCACGGTCGCGCTGCACTTTCTCGGCGTGCCCGAAGAGGACATGGACACGCTGCGCGAATACTCGATCGCGCACACGATCAACACGTGGGGTCGCCCGAAACCGGAGGAGCAGGTCGCGGTCGCGCATGCGGTCGGCAAGTTCTGGCAGTTCGCGGGCAAGGTGCTCGACAAGATGCGCGAGAATCCGTCCGGGCCCGGCTGGATGCAGTACGGGATCCGCAAGCAGAAGGAACTGCCGGACGTGATCACCGATTCGTATCTGCATTCGATGATGATGGCGGGCATCGTCGCCGCGCACGAGACGACCGCCAACGCGACGGCGAACGCGATGAAGCTGCTGCTGCAGCATCCCGACGCGTGGCGCGACATCTGCGAGGATCCGTCGCTGATCCCGAATGCGGTCGAGGAGTGCCTGCGGCACAACGGCTCGGTCGCCGCATGGCGACGGCTCGCGACGAAGGACGTGACGATCGGCGGCATCGACATTCCGGCGGGCTCGAAGCTGCTGATCGTCACGTCGTCCGCGAATCACGACGAAGCGCGCTTCGCGGACGCCGACCTGTTCGACATCCGCCGCGAGAACGCGAACGATCAGCTGACGTTCGGCTATGGATCGCATCAGTGCATGGGCAAGAATCTCGCCCGCATGGAGATGCAGGTCTTCCTCGACGAGTTCACGCGCCGCCTGCCGCACATGAAGCTTGCCGAGCAGCGCTTCACGTATGTGCCGAACACGTCGTTCCGCGGCCCCGAACACCTGTACGTCGAATGGGATCCTGCGCTGAATCCCGAGCGCCGCGATCCGTCGGTGCTGCGCCCGCGCGCGGCGGTGCGCATCGGCGAGCCGTCGTCGCACGCGGTGAGCCGCGCGGTCATGGTCGAACGCGTGTCGATGTGCGCGGATCGCATCGCCCACATCCGGCTCGTGTCCGCCGACGGTCGCCCGCTGCCGCGCTGGACGCCCGGCGCGCATATCGACGTGATCTGCGGCGATACCGGCATCACGCGCCAGTATTCGCTGTTCGGCGACCCGGCCGAGCGCGACGCGTATGAGATCGCGGTATTGCACGACGCGCAGAGTCGCGGCGGATCGGCGTGGGTGCATGCGAATCTGCGCGCCGGCGATGGGCTGAAGATTCGCGGCGCGCGCAATCACTTCCGCTTCGCCGCCGACGCCGACAAGGCCATCTTCGTCGCGGGCGGCATCGGCATCACGCCGATCAGTGCGATGGCGCGCGAAGCGAAGGCGCGCGGCATCGATTACGAAATCCACTACAGCGGTTCGCGACGCGCGTCGATGGCGATGCTCGACACGCTCGCCGCGCTGCATGGGGAGCGTCTGCACGTGTACGTGTCGGAAGAAGGCTCGCGTAACGACTTTCGCGCGCTGTTCGCGCAGCCGGCCGACGACACGCACATCTACGCGTGCGGCCCCGCACGGATGCTCGATGCACTCGAAGCGAGCTGCGCGCACTGGCCGCGCGATGCGCTGCGGGTCGAGCATTTCGTGTCGACGAAGGCGGCGCTCGATCCGTCGAAGGAGCGGCCGTTCGAAGTCGAACTGAAGGATTCGGGCATCACGCTGACGGTCTCGGCGAACCAGACCGTGCTCGACGCGTTGCAGCACGCGAACATCGACGTGCAGAGCGACTGCCGCGAAGGGCTGTGCGGATCGTGCGAAGTCCGCGTGCTGGCCGGTCGAGTCGATCATCGCGACAGCGTGCTCACGCGCGCGGAGCGCGACGCGCACGACCGGATGATGACCTGCTGTTCGCGCGCGCGCGGCGGCGAGCGGCTCGTTCTCGAGCTTTGAGCGCGCGGTGGCGCCGCGGCGCCGTTCTCCCCGCTATCAACCACAAAAAATACCGGAGACATGTGCGATGAAAAAGCGTGCCAACCTGATGTTCGCCTGCACCGTCGGCACCACGCTCGAGTGGTACGACTTCTTCGCGTTCGCCGCGTGTGCGGTGCTCGTGTTCGACAAGCAGTTCTTCGTCGTCGGCAATCCGCTCGCGGCCACGCTGCTCGCGCTCGCGACGTTCGCGGTCGGCTTCGTCGCGCGGCCGCTCGGCGGCATCGTGTTCGGGATGATCGGCGACCGCATCGGCCGCCGCAAGACGCTCGTCGTCAGTCTGCTGATGATGGGCATCAGCACGTTCTGCGTCGGCCTGCTGCCGACCTATGCGTCGATCGGCATCGCGGCGCCGCTGCTGCTCGTGCTGCTGCGGATCGTGCAGGGGATCGCGGTCGGCGGCGAGGCGACCGGTGCGATCCTGATGATCGCCGAATCGATGCCCGCCACGCAGCGCGGCTTCTGGACCAGCTTCACGATGTTCGCGGGCCCGCTCGCGAACGTGCTGACCGCGCTCGTGATCGGGCTGGTGCAGCGGTTCTACGGCGATGCCGCATTCGTCGACTGGGCGTGGCGGATCCCGTTCTTCGTCTCCGCGCTGCTCGTGATCGTCGGTTTCTGGACGCGTCGGCGCGTCGAGGAATCGGCGGCGTTCGCCGAGCTGGCCGCCGCGCATCGGACGGTCGAGCGCGCGTCGCTGCGCGAAACGTGTGCGGGCAACTGGCGGCAGATGGTGCGTGCGTTCTTCGTGAAGGCCGCGGAAAACACGTTCCTGTATCTGTTCTCGACGTTCGCGCTCGGACTGGCGACCGGCTATCTGCACTTCAGCCGGCCGCAGGCGCTGTCCGCGCTGATGTGGGCGTCGGCGATCGAGGTCGTCGTCATCCTGATCGCCGCGCACGTGTCGGACCGGGTCGGACGGCGCCCGGTGCTGATCGCCGGCTTGCTCGGCGCGGCGGTCGCCGGTTGCTCGTTGTTCACGTTGTCGCCCGGCAGCGATTATGCGCATCTGCAACTCGCGTTGATCGCGTGCCTGGCCTGCCACGGCATCATTCTCGGACCGATGGCCGCGTACATGGCCGAACTGTTTCCGACGCGTGTGCGCTTTACCGCATTGTCGACCAGCTATCAGCTCGCATCGGTGCTCGGCGGCTCGATCGCCCCGATCGTCGGCACGCTGCTCGTCAGCTATACGGGCTCGGCGATCTTCGTCGCGGGTTACGCGATGCTGATGGCGCTCCCAGCGTTCGTCGCGGTGATCGCGTCGCGAGAATCGCGCGGCGAGGACTTCGAGTCACGGTCGATGTCCGCCGGCCATGCGGTTGTGCGGACGAACGATCGGCCGCGCTCGACGCATGCATAAAGAACGGCGGCCGCGTCATGCGGGCGAAGAAGCGGGTTGCGCGCGTGCCGGCTCGACCGGTCCGTACTAGCGCTGTTACGGCTCGCCGAGTTGAACCCGGCCTTTGCCGAAGCGGCGATCAGGTGCCGTAGACGTTCTCGCAGAGCGCGACACTCGCGCCCAGCTTCCGCGATAGATCGGCGGCCGCATCCAGTTGCGGTCGATCCAGCTCGCCCGACTCGTGCGCGACGCTGAGGCGAGACGCAGGACCGGAAAGCGTCAGCGCCGCCATGAACTTGTCGCCGGCGCCGAAGACCGGCACCGCGAACGCCGCCGTGTGCACGTCGCGCGCACCCGCGGTGAAGAGGGGCAGTGCAGGCGGCTTGTCGTAGATCGGCTCGCCGAGCCCCCAGAAGCGGATCACGTGACTGATGGCCGTGTCGTCGAGCGGCAGCATCGTCCCAGCGAGCCGGGTTTCACGTAGACCTTCGGACGGCTCGACGCGAAACAGGCAGAGCCGCTGCCCGTGGTCGTGCACGTAGTACGATGCGCTTTCCTTCGTCAACGCGGCCAGCGCATGCAGCGCCGGTTCCACCACCGTGGACAGATGGAAGGACTGCTCGTACAGCTTGCCGAGGTACAGCACGCGATGTCCGAGCGAATAGTTGCCGGATTGCGCGCGCACGACATACCCCATTCGCTCCAGCGAATTCATCAGCCGATAGACCGTCGTCTTGTGCATGCCGGATGCCTGCGACAGCATCGCGAGCGACTGCGATTCGGCGCCGGGCTTGAAGCAGTCCAGCAGCGAAAGCGCCTTTTCCACGGCAACGACCCCGTCGTTTCCCATTCCTTCTCTCCCGTCGACATTCATTCGGAATTGTACAGGGTAAAACGATGGTTTACCACGTAAAAGGGTAAACGCCAGTGCCTTCACGCGCGTCCTCTGGCTATAGTGGTTTCACTGTGTACACCAGTGTTGTACAGAGTACAACGCATAACCCGAGGTCGAAACATGAGCAAGCCATCCGTCAGTACTTCTCCGATCAATCGCGACATCGAACGCGTGTCGCCCGAACTCGTTCAGGCGGCCGCGCGCTACCAGGCCGCGATCCTGGCCGACGTCGCGGGCCGCCGTGGCACGGTGCATGGCCGCGTGCGGCCGTTGTCGCCGAAGATGAAGGTCGCCGGCCCCGCGGTCACGGTCGAAGTCCGGCCGGGCGACAACCTTGCGATCCATGCGGCGCTCGCCGTCGCGAAGCCGGGCGACGTCGTCGTGGTCGACGGCAAGGGCGACATCTCGTGCGCGTTGCTCGGCGAAATCATGGCGGCGCAGGCGAAGGCGACCGGCATCGCCGGTATCGTCATCGACGGCGCGGTGCGCGACGCGCACGAACTGGCCAACGGCGACTATCCGATCTTCGCGGCCGGCCTCAATCCGTGCGGCCCGACCAAGAGCGTCGCGGGGCGCGTGAATGCGCCGATCTCGCTGGGCGGCACGACGGTGAATCCGGGCGATCTGGTGGTCGGCGACGCCGACGGCGTCGTCGTCATTGCGCGCGCCGACGTCGCGCGCATCGTCGATCTCGCGCAGAAAAAGCTCGACTTCGAAACCGCGCGTATCGCGGCGATCCACAAGGGCGACCTTCGCCCGGGCTGGATCGAGAAGGAGTTGCGCGCAGCCGGCATGCTGGCAGAAGGCGAGGCACTGTGATGCAGGCCGCTTCGCACAAGCCCGTGGTCCTCGTGACCGCCGCCGACCTGGCGCCGCAGGCGCTCGAGATGCTTGCGCAGTTCGACGTCGTGTTCGCCGGCAAGCAACCGGCCGAAGACGACATCGTGGCGCTCTGCACCCGGCACAAGCCGGTCGCGATCATCGTCCGGTACGGCAAGGTCAACGCCCGCATCATGGATGCGGCCGAAAATCTGCAGGTGATTTCGAAGCACGGTAGCGGGATCGACGTGATCGATCAGGCCGCCGCCGCCGCGCGCGGCATCGCGGTGCGCGCCGCGGTCGGCGCGAATGCGGCCGCCGTCGCCGAGCACACATGGGCGCTGCTGCTCGCGTGCGCGAAGTCGGTTCCGCAGCTCGATAGGCGCATGCGCGACGGCCATTGGGACAAGTCGACGCACAAGTCCGTCGAACTCGACGGGCGCACGCTCGGCCTCGTCGGACTCGGCGCGATCGGCCGGCGCGTGGCCGCGATCGGCGCGGCGTTCGGCATGAAGGTGCTCGCGTTCGATCCGTTCGCGAAGGAAGCGCCGGCCGGTGTGACGCTGGTACCGCTCGACACGCTGTACGCGGAGTCGGACGTCGTGTCGCTGCATTGTCCGTTGACGGCCGACAACCGCCGGATGCTCGACCGAGACGCGCTCGCGCGTTTCAAGCGCGGCGCGATGCTCGTCAATACCGCACGCGGTGGCCTGATCGACGAAGCCGCGCTTGTCGAGGCACTGGCGAGTGGCCACTTGCGCACAGCCGGCCTCGACAGCTTCGACGTCGAGCCGATGACGGCGCCGCACCCGTTCCAGCAGATTCCCAACGTGATTCTGTCTCCGCATATCGGCGGCGTGAGCGATGCCGCGTACGTGAACATGGGCAAGGGTGCGGCCGCCAACGTTCTCGCGGTGCTGGACGAACGCGCGCACAGCGCGGCTTGAACCCCGAACATCGAGGTACGCATGTTTTATCTGACGAGTCCCGACGTGCGCGAAGCCGACGTGTTCACGCGCATGCCGGAGAAGTTTCGCAAGCCGGACGTCCGCACGGAATGGGCGCGCGCGAATCGCGGCGGCATGGTCACGGATTCCTTTCTCGAAGGGCCGGTGTGGGATCCGGACGGCTATCTGTTCGTCACCGACATTCCGCACGGGCGCATCTTCCGCATTTCGCCGTCGGGCGACTGGGATCTCGTCGTCGAATACGACGGCGAGCCCAACGGGATGAAGCGTTTCGACGCATCGCACCTGATCATCACCGACTACCGGAACGGCCTGATGCTGCTCGATATCGAGCGCGGTGAAGTTCGCCCTTATCTCGAGCGCCGCAACACCGAGCGCTTCAAGGGCGTGAACGACCTGACGTTCGACTCGGCCGGCAATATCTACTTCACCGATCAAGGGCAGACCGGGCTGCACGATCCGACGGGCCGCGTGTATCGGCTGTCGCCCGACGGCAAGCTCGACATGCTGCTCGGCACCTGCCCGAGCCCGAACGGGCTCGTCCTGTCGCGCGACGAGAAGGTGCTGTTCGTCGCGATGACGCGCGGCAATGCCGTGTGGCGTATGCCGCTGCAGGCCGACGGGTCGGTCAGCAAGGTCAGCCAGTTCTTCACGTCGTACGGACCGAGCGGTCCCGACGGCCTCACCGTCGATCTCGAAGGCCGCCTGTTCGTCGCGAATCCGGGGCTTGGCCGCGTGTGGGTGCTCAACCATTGCGCGGAGCCCGTCGAGATCCTGACCGGACCGAAAGGGGCGTCGCTCACGAGCGTGTGCTTCGGCGGCCCGGACATGAAGACGCTCTTCATCACCGAATCGACGTCCGGTTCCGTCCTGAAAGTGGACATGCGCATTGCCGGCCCGCTGCCGAAACAGGCCGCGAAACGGGCAGTGAAGCAGGACTGAGACCCACGAGCCGGGAAGCCGCGCGTCGGCTTCCCGCCCGCATGCCGAAAGATCGCGCCGCCAGCCGCGCGACGAAGGAGACAAGCATGACCATTTCGCACGCGCTGCGTGCCGGCGACGACGCACCGCGCGCCGACGCACCGTCCTCGGCCCAGCTTGCCGGCGACGATTACGCGGCCAGCGAGCGCACGCTCGCCAAGGCGTTCCGGCGCATCCTGCCGTTCATCTTCGTCTGCTATGTGATCAGCTATCTCGACAGGACCAACGTCGGTTTTGCCGCGCTCACGATGAACAAGGATCTCGGTCTGACGGCCGAGCAGTTCGGTGTCGGTGCAGGCCTGTTCTTCATTGGCTATTTCCTGTTCGAGATTCCGAGCAACCTGATCATGCAGAAGGTCGGGGCGCGCGTATGGATCGCGAGAATCATGATCACGTGGGGCCTGTTCTCGATGGCGACGGCGTTCGTCGTCGGACCGAAGAGCTTTGCGGCCGCGCGTTTTCTGCTCGGGCTCGCCGAGGCGGGATTCACGCCCGGCATCTACCTGTATTTCACGCACTGGTTTCCCGGCAAGTGGCGTGCGAAGGTGACGGCCGCCTTCCTCGTCGGCATTCCTGTCGCGAACATGATCGGCTCGCCGGTTTCGGGCGCGCTACTCGAACTCGGCGGCCTGCATGGGCTGCGCAGCTGGCAGTGGCTGCTGCTGATCGAAGGCGTCCCTGCGGTGATGCTCGGCATCGCGTGCCTGTTCGTGCTGGCCGACCGTCCCGAGAAAGCCGCGTGGCTCAATGACGAAGAGAAGGCGTCGCTCGCGAAGCGCCTCGCGTTCGAGCAGCGCGACATCGGCGCGAAGCACGGCAGCACACTGCGCGACGCGATGACGAACTGGCGTGTGTTCGTGCTCGCGTTCGTCAACTTCTGCGGGATCGTCGGCTCGCTCGGCGTCGGCTTGTGGATGCCGCAGATCATCAAGCAGTTCGGCGTCGAACACGCGGTGGTCGGCTGGCTGACGGCCATTCCGTATGCGATCGGCGCCGGCGTGATGCTCTGGTGGGCGCGTCTCGCCAATCGCGCGGCCAACCGGATTCCGTATGTCGCCGGTGCGCTGGCCGTCGCGGCCGTGGCGCTGTGCGCGAGCGCCTTCATTCATGCGCCGGTTTTCAAGCTGATCACACTGTGCGTCACGGTGAGCGGAATCCTCGCGTTCCAGGCGACTTACTGGGCCATCCCGTCGGGATTCCTCACCGGTCGGGCCGCCGCGGGCGGACTCGCGTTGATCGTGTCGGTCGGCAATCTCGGCGGCTTCGTCGGGCCGTCAATGATCGGTGCGCTCAAGCAATTCTCCGGCGGCTTCACCGCGCCGCTCATCGCCGTGTCGGGTGTGCTGCTGCTCGGCGCGTTGACCATCGCATGGCTCGGCGATCCGGGCTCGGGCGCCGGCGAAGCGCCTGCCGCCCGCGAGACGTGAATTTGCTTTCGCCAGAACACCCACCCACAAAAAACAGTTTGGAGACTTCATGTCGTCGAATCAGGCCAGCCAGCATTCCCGCCCGAAACCCTGCTTCGTGCTCGGCGCCGTCACCGTCGCGAGCGCGGCCTCGTGGTGCGCTGCCGCGCATGCGCAAAGCAGCGTCACGCTGTACGGCATTGCCGACGTCGGTATCGAGCACATCAACAATACGAATACCGGCGGCGCGCAGACGCGCGAAGCGTCGGGCAATCTGTCCGGTTCGCGCTGGGGACTGAAGGGCGTCGAGGATCTCGGCGGCGGCATGAAGGCCATTTTCCAGCTGGAAAACGGCTTCAACATCAATGACGGCACGACCGCGCAGTCGACGAAAGGCCTCGGTTCGAACGCCGCCACGACGTCGCGGATTTTCGGCCGACAGGCGTGGGTCGGGCTGGCGTACCGGGGCCAGCAACTGACGTTCGGCCGCCAGAACGCGCTCTTTTACGAACAGGCCGTGGCCTTCGACCCGATGGGCGCGTCGTCGCGATACTCGGTGCTGTCGGTCGACTACGCGGCGGCCGCGCGCATCGACAACTCGGTGAAGTACACCGGCGTGTCCGGTCCGCTGACGGCGCAGGCCATGTATAGCACCCGCTACGACACCGGGTACGGCGCCGAGGTGCCGGGCGCGCAACTCACCGGCCGCTTCTTCAGCGGGGCGCTGACTTTCTCGCAAGGGCCGCTCGCCGCGAGCGTGTCGTACGAGCAGCGCAACAGCAACACCGTCGCGACCAACACGGGCACCGAGCGGCGCGCCACGGCCGCCGCGTCGTATGCGATCGGACCGGTGAAGGGATTCGCCGGTTATCGCTATCTTCGTGCGTCGAATGCGTTCCTGCCGGCGAACCCGATCCGTGTCGCGAACGGCGCCGATGCCAGCGCGGCGAACCTGTACTGGGCCGGCGCGCAATACGCGGTGTCGCCGGCGATCGTGGTCACGGCGACGGCCTATTACCAGGACGTGCATTCGACGAGTGCCGACCCGTGGCTCGCCGTGCTGTGTGCGGATTATCTGCTGTCGAAGCGCACCGATATCTATGCGACGGCGGGTTTCGCGCGCAACAAGGGCGGCTCCGCGCTCGGCGTGAACGGCTATGGCACGGTCGCGCCCGATCACAACCAGACGGGCGTGGTGATCGGCATGCGCCAGAAGTTCTGAGGCGAGTGCGATGCAGACCGTTCACGCGCCCCATCTGCCGGTCAGGCCCGAGTGGCTCGCATTGCGCGACGAGCCGGTGCTCGAACCCGAACTCGCCATCGTCGACGCCCACCATCACCTGTGGGACCGCCAGACCGGGCGCTATCTCGCGGACGAGTTCGGCGCGGACGTGCGCGGCGGGCATCGGATCGTGTCGACGGTCTACGTGCAGTGCCGCTCGATGTTGCGTGCAAGCGGGCCGGAGGCGTTCAAGCCGGTGGGCGAAGTGGCATTCGCGAGCGGCATCGCCGCGATGTTCGATAGCGGCGCATACGGCCCCACGCGCTGTTGCGAGGCCATCGTCGGCGGCGCCGATCTGTCGCTCGGCGCGGAACTCGATGCGGTGCTCGACACGATGCTGCAGGTGTCCGGCGGGCGATTGCGCGGCATCCGCAATCCGCTCGCGTGGCATGCGAGCCCCGACGTGCGGTCGAGCCCGGTGACGCCGCCGCGCGACCGGATGTCGGAGCAGGCTTTCAGGCAGGGCGTGACGACGCTCGGCCGCTACGGGCTGTCGCTCGACGCGTGGGTCTATCACACGCAGCTCGACGACCTGTACGAACTCGCGCGCGCGTCCGAGGACGTCGTCGTCGTCATCGACCATTTTGGCGGCCCCGTCGGCGTGGGGCCGCATGCCGGCCGGCGTGCCGAAGTGCATGCGCAGTGGAAACGGCAACTCGCGCGTCTCGCCGCGTTGCCGAACACGCGCATGAAGCTCGGCGGCGCGGGCATGACCGTGTTCGGTTTCGACTTCGCCGCGCGCGCGCTGCCGCCGTCGTCGCAGGACCTGGCGGCCGCGTGGCAGCCGTATTTCGATACCTGCGTCGAGCTTTTCGGCGTCGATCGCTGCATGTTCGAAAGCAACTTCCCCGTCGACAAGGGGATGTTCGGCTATCGCGTGCTGTGGAACGCCTTCAAACGACTCGCGTCCGCGATGTCGGTCGACGAAAAGGCCGCGCTGTTCAGCCGGACGGCCGCCTCGACGTATCGCGTCGCGATTCCCGGAGACAACCCATGAAGACGACTGCAACCGTGGCGACGCAGGACATCGATGCCGCCGCCGCGGAAAAAGGGCTCACGCGCGTGACCGGTATCGAGTGGCGTTCGCTGTCGCTCGCGGGGCTCGGCTGGACGTTCGAGAGCTACGACTCATTCCTGCTGTCGCTGCTGCTGCCGACGCTCGCGCTGCAGTTCGGGCTGAACAAGGCGCAGCTCGGCATGTTCACGAGCGTCACGGCGGCCGGACAGATCATCGGCGGCATTCTGTTCGGCTTCGTGTCGGACCGGATCGGGCGCGTGCGCACCGCGCTGCTCTGCGTCGGCATCTACTCGCTGTTTTCCGGCCTGATCGCATTTGCGCCCGATGCGCACGCGTTCGCCACGTTGCGCTTTTTCGGCGCGCTCGGCATGGGCGGGACCTGGACCGCCGGCGCGGCGCTCATCGCGGAGACCTGGCATCCGGGCCGGCGCGGCAAGGGCGGTGCGCTGATGCAGATGGGCTTGCCGATCGGCGCGATTCTCGCGATCGCGATCTCGGGCATCGTCGGCGCCACGCATGGCGGATTGGGCGGCGACGGCTGGCGTCTGCTGTTCCTGATCGGTGCGTCGCCGTTCTTCATCCTGTTCTGGGTCGCGCGCAAGACGCCGGAATCACCGATCTGGCTCGAACGCCGGCACGCGAAGTCGCAGGCTCGCAAGCCCGACACGGCCGGTCACGAAAAGCTGAACGTGCGCGGCCTGCTCACTGCCTTCTGCTTCATCTTCTTCCTGCAGTACCTCTACTGGGGCGTATTCACGTGGACGCCGACGTTCCTGATCACGGTGAAGCACCTCGACTTCGTGCATAGCCTGAAGTTCGTGCTGGCGTTGCAGTTCGGCGCGATCACCGGGTTCCTGCTGTTCTCGGCATGGGTCGACCGGCTCGGCCGGCGGCCGATGTTCCTGGGCTACCTGCTGATCGGCGCGCTGGCCGTCGGCGTGTATATCGTGTCGGCGAATCCGTTGCTGCTGATGACCGCGATCTTTCTGACCGGCTTCAGCGTGAACGGCATCTTCGCGGGTGCCGGCCCGTTCCTCGCGGAGATCATCGGCAACACGGCATCGCGCGGCTTCTTCATGGGTCTCGCATACAACGGCGGCCGGCTCGGCGGCTTCATCGCGCCGTTGATCATCGGTGCGCTGGCGTCGACGTCGGGCGGCTTCGTGCTCGGACTCGCGACGACGATCGTCGCGTTCGTCGCCGCGGCCGCGGTCGTGCTGTTCGCGCCCGAAACGCGCGGAAAGGCGCTGTCATGAACGTGGCGACGCAAGCGGGATGGGTGAACAGGCTGTTTCCCGCGCTGACGGAGGCATCGCTGCGGCGCTACCTGAGCGGGCAGGTCGCGTCGGTGCTCGGCAGCTGGACGCAGAACGTCACGCTGAATCTGCTGATCTATCACCTGTCCGGCTCGGCGGCGATCCTCGCGCTGCTCAACTTCCTGCTGTACGGGCCGCAGTTGATCGTCGCACCGGTGGCGGGCTCCCGCATCGGCTCGGCCAACGCGCGCCGCGTGACGCTCTGCGTGCTGACGACGTCGCTGCTGCTGACGGGCAGCCTCTTCACGTTGTCGCTGCTTGGCCTGCTCGGCGTGAAGCTGATCCTCGCGCATGCGCTGGCGATCGGCGTGTCGAGCGCGGTGGAAACGCCGGCGCGGCAGGTGCTGCTGCTGACGAGCTTGCAGGATCCGACGCACACGTCCAACGCGGTCGCGATGAACACGATGGTCTACAACGTCGGGCGTATGGTCGGCCCGACCATCGCCGGCTTCGTCTATCCGACGCTCGGCCCGCGGACGTCGTTCGCGATCTATGCGCTCGCGCTGTGCTTCATGGCGGCGTGCGTGCGGTCGATCCGGACCGCGACGGTGGACGGCCCGTCGCGCACGGAAAGCGGCCTGCGCGATGCGGTCGGCTACGTGCTGTCCGATGCGTTCTCGGCCCGCTATCTGCCGATTCTCGCGTGCATCGACCTGTTCGCCGGCAGCTACCAGACGCTCGTGCCGCTGCTCGCGGACCAGGGCTTTCACGACGCGGCGCGCTTTACCGGCGTGTTCTTCGCGTGCGCCGGCGCCGGCTCGTTGAGCGCGGCGGTGCTGCTGTCGTCGGCGTTCGGGCCGCGTGCGTCGCGCCGGCTCATCGCGTATGCGCCGTGGACGGCAGTCGGCGCGCTGGCCGTACTGGCCGCGACGACCGATGCGGCGGGATCGATTCCCGCGTTCTACGCGCTCGGCTTCAGCCTCACGTTCGCGGCCACGTCGACGAACGCGACGATTCAGCGGCAGTGCCCAGAACACGTGCGCGGCGGGCTCGTCGGGATGTACGGCATGGCCTACAACGGCACGATGCCGTTCGGTTACCTGCTCGTCGGCAGCGCATCGGAGGCGCTCGGCGTGCGACACACCTTCGCCGCCATGGCCGCCGTGCTGGCGTGCGGCGTGGTGACGGTCATCGCGTGGCAACGGTTCACAGGAACGCGCTCAGGCGCACAATAAACGGAGACAACATGCAAGCCGGTTTCATGGAAGCGTTCGCGATCGAGCGCCGGACCATACGAAAGGTCGTCTGGCGACTCATTCCCTTCTTGATGATCTGCTACCTGCTTGCCTTCATCGACCGGGGCAACGTGGGGATGGCGTCGCTGCAGATGAACCATGACCTCGGGATGTCGGCGCAGGTCTTCGGTTTCGGCAGCAGCCTGTTCTTCATTTCGTACTTCTTTTTCGAAGTGCCGAGCAATCTCGCGCTGCAGAAATACGGCGCGCGAATCTGGATCGCGCGGATCATGATCACGTGGGGCATCGTGTCGGCGGCGACCGCGCTCGTGCACAACGCGACGACGTTCTACGTGCTGCGTTTCCTGCTGGGCGCGGCCGAGGCCGGCTTCTTCCCGGGCGTGCTGCTGTATTTGTCGTACTGGATTCCCGCGCAGTACCGCGCGCGGATCGTCGCGACGTTCATGGTCGCGATTCCGGCCGCGAGCTTCATCGGCTCGCCGATCTCCGCGCTGCTGTTGCAGATGGACGGTGTCTGGGGCCTGCGTGGCTGGCACTGGCTGTTCATCCTCGAAGGCATTCCCACGGTGCTGCTCGGCATCGCGTGCCTGTTCATGCTGACGAACAAGCCGGAGAACGCGAGGTGGCTCGACGACGACGAGCGCGCGTGGCTCTCGAACGCGCTGGCCGCCGGCCACAAGACGCGCAAGAAGGTGCCGTCGTTGCCGCTTGCGCAACTGTTCCGCAACCGCTATGTGCTGTGCCTCGCGCTCGTCGACACGTGTGCTTCCGCGGCAGGCAGCACGCTGTCCGTGTGGCAGCCGCAGTTGCTGAAGTCGTTCGGCTTGACCGTCATGGAAACCGGCCTGCTGAACTCGGCGCCGTACGCGGTGGCCTCGATCCTGATGGTCTACTGGGGCCGGCGCTCGGACCGCCTCGGCGAACGCCGCTGGCACACGGTCGTACCGATGCTGCTGATCGGCGTGGGCCTGTTCGCGACGTCGCTGAGCGGATCGCTGCTGCCCACGATCTGCATGCTCTGCGCGGTGCTGGTCGGCGCGTATTCGTTCAAGGGCCCGTTCTGGGCGCTCGCGACCGACATGCTGTCCAACAGCACCGTGGCGGCCGGGCTCGCGACGGTCAATGCCATCGCGAACCTGCTCGGCGGCGGGCTGATGGTGAACGTATACGGGTGGGTGAAGGCGGCGACGGGCAGCTACGCGCTCGCGTTGATGCCGCTCGCGATCCTCACGCTCGTGAGCGTCGCGACGCTGCTGCTGCTCACGCGCAATCATGCGGCCGGCAAGCTGGTCGGCAAGACGGGGACCATCTGATCATGGCGCGCATCGCGAGACGTGAATTCCTCCGGATCGCCGGCGCCGCGCTGGCTTCGGCTGCATCGCCGAGGCTGGCCGCGGCCGACGAAACGTGGTCGAGCGGCACCGAACGGCCGGCGTTCCGGTTGCCCGACGGGGCGATCGACTGTCACATGCACATCTACGACGACCGGTTTCCGGTCGCGCCGGGCACGACGCTGCGCCCGCCGAATGCGACCGTCGCGCAATACCGAAGCGTGCTGGCGCGTATCGGCGTGAAGCGCAACGTGGTCGTGACGCCGTCGACGTACGGGACGGACAATCGCTGCACGCTGGCGGCGATCGCGCAGTTCGGCGCCGACGCGCGTGGCGTGGCGGTGGTCGACGGCACCGTGAGCGACGACGAACTTCGGATGCTCGATCGCGGCGGCATCCGTGCGATCCGCTTCAACCTCAGCTATCCGGGTGCGACGACACTCGACATGCTGGCGCCGCTCGCCGCGCGCATCGCGAACCTCGGATGGCACATCGAGCTGGTGGTGCAGGGTGCGCGGCTGCCTGAGCTGGAGCCGCATCTTGCGGCGTTGCCTTGCCCGCTCGTCATCGACCATATCGCGCATGTGCCGCAGCCCGGCGGACTGTCGTCGGCCGCGTTTCGTACCGCGCAACGCCTCGTGGAAAAGGGCCATACGTGGATCACGTTGTCGGGGCCGTACGTCGACAGCAAGACGGGCGCGCCCGCCTACGACGACGTCGCGCCGGTCGCGAAGGCGCTGATCGACATGGCGCCGGAACGCATGCTGTGGGGCACCGACTGGCCGCACCCGACGCAGAAGACGGACAAGCCGGACGACGCAAGCTTGCTGGACGTGATCGCCGGCTGGATCGGGCGGCCGGACTGGCAGCAGCGGATATTCGTCACGAACCCGGCGAAGTTGTACGGATTTGCATAGCGCGGGGAGGAGGTCGGGAAGCTTGAAGCCGCTGACGAAACGATGTCGTCCGCAATCGGAGGATATGTTTGAAGGCGGATGGAGCCAGCGGCTGCTCGGCGGCGGCTACCGCCGACCGCGTCGCGCGGTATCCGGCCAGACGCGCGCGTCGACGGCGACGCAGGCATGTGCGCCGACAAGCGGCCTGCGGCTCAGAGAATCGACCGGTAGGTGCCGCCCTCGACGCGCACCGCGGCGCCATTGGATGCCGCGCCCAAAGGGCTGGCAAGCAGCGCCACCATCGCGGCAATCTCGTCGGCCTCGATCATGCGGGCGATCAGCGAGCTTGGACGATACGTGCCGAAGAAGTGCGATTCGATTTCCGCATCGGTCATATCGGGCCGAGGCGCGGTTTGCCGAAGATACGCGACGATGCCTTCGGATCGCGTGGCGGACGGCAGTACGCTGTTGACGGTCACGCCGGTTCCCTTCGTCAGTTCGGCCATGCCGCGCGAGACCGCGAGTTGGGCCGATTTGCTGACACCGTAGTGCACCATGTCCGGCGGCGTGAACGCACCGACTTCGCTGGACATGAAGATCACACGCCCCCAGTTCTTCGCAAGCATGCGAGGAAAGTAATGCCGTGACAGCCTGACACCCGACATCACGTTGACGTCGATCATTCGCAGCCAGTCGTCATCGGTGATTTCCGCGAACGGCTTCGCTTCGTAGTAGCCGAGATTGTTCACGAGAATATCCGTATCCGGCTGTGCATCGATCAGTGCCGCGACGCCTCGCTCGCCGCTTACGTCGGCGACGATTCCGCGTACGCTGCCGCGCGGCGCGGCAGCAGAGAGCTCGGCGACGGCTGCGTCGAGCTTGTCTCGTTGCCGCCCTGTGATCGTGACCGCGACGCCTTCCGATGCCAATGTTCGCGCGATCGCCATCCCGATGCCGGCGGTGGCGCCGGTGACGATCGCGGTTTTTCCTTCAAGTTGCAGATCCACGGTTTGCTTCTCCTTTACTTTACTCATCGAGGAACCAGCACGGCCGGTCCGTTGCACGGCATTACTTGAGCCGCTTCAGCATTTCGCCGGCGACGTCCAGCGCCGACGCCGGATTCTGTCCGGTGATCAATTCGCGATCGGTCACCATGTGCGCGGTAAACGGCACCTCGTTGCTGCTATAAACGCCACCCGCGCGTTGCAATGCGGTCTGCGGATAGAACTTCATCGCGCCGCCGCCGAGCAGCCCTTTGGCTTGCTCTTCTTCCGCGTTGCTGATCACCGTCATCCGGTAACCGGCGTAGATCCATTTCATGTCGCCGTCGCCCGCGTTTCCCGCCGCGAGCTTTCGCGTGAAGCCCGGCGCATCGGGCAGGGTCGACAGCAGCGCAATCGGGCCGTGGCAAACGAGCGCAGTGGTCTTGCCGCGCGCGTGAAAGTCGGCCAGCAATCTGCCGACGGCGGCACTGGTCAACAGGTCCTGCATCGGCGCATGGCCGCCGGGAACATAGACGGCATCGAAGTGCGCGTAACCGATCTGCTCCACCCGCGACAGGCTGATCACCGGGGAGTGCGCGCGCGACGTGATTTGCAGCCGGTCGAGCAACGCGCGGTAGTCGCGCATCGCGTTTTCGTCGCCGTTGAAGTACATCTTGTCGGCCGACGTGACGTCCAGCGTCGGCGCCTTGCCCTCCGGCGTCGCGAAGGTCACCTGGTGGCCGGCATCGAGCAGCGCCTTCACGGGCTGCATCAGCTCGTTCAGGTAGAAGCCCGTCGCGAAGACCTTGCCGTCCTTCAGGTCGAGGTGGTCGGAATCCGACAACACCACAAGCACGTTGGCAGCGTGGGCGCCGTATGCGGCAATGCCGAGGATTGCCGCAACGGCGAGCTTGCGCATCGAATACATCGCTTTCTCCATCGGGAAGTTTCAGGCTTGTCGTGAACGGGTGAGCAACAGATGACGCATCGCGGCGCCCACGCCGGAAGCCGACTGCGGGTTCTGGCCGGTCACGAGCCGTCCGTCGACGACGACCTTCGCGGTCCAGTTCGGTGCGGGATCGTGAAGTGCGCCACGCTGCTTCAACGTACTCGCGAGCAGGAAGGGGACCACGCGATCGAGCTGGACCGCCCGTTCTTCTTCGTCCGTGAATGCGCTCAGATTCTTGCCGGCGACGAGATAGGTACCGTCGTCGAACTTCACGTCGACCAGTGCGGCCGGGCCGTGACATACGGCACCAACCACGCCACCCGCTTCATAGATCGTGCGCGTCACCTTCTCCACGTCGGCGTTGCGGGGAAAATCCCACATTGCGCCATGACCGCCGGGAAAGAAGACCGCCGCATATTTCGACGCGTCGACGTCGCCGAGCCGCTGCGTGTGGCGCAGTGCGTCTCGGAACGCGGCATCGCTCCAGTACTGGGCGTTGATTTCGTCATCGAGATCGAGCCCGTCGACGGGCGGTTCGCCGCCCTGAATCGATGCGAATTCGACGGGAATGCCGGCCGCGTCGAGTTCGGCCAGCGGATGCGTCACTTCGCCGAGATAGAAACCGGTCGGCTCCCCGGTCGAGCCTTTCCTTGCGTGGCTCGTGAGTACGAATAGAACCGACAGATCCTGCCGGTCGCGATGTTCGCCATTCATGCTGTGCTCCTGGATTTCAATGGGTGACTCGACGATGCAGTCACGACGCACGCACTTTATTTGGCTCGGTCGCGGAGATAAACTGGCGAAAAAGTAAAGCTTTTGTTCTTTGGAGGACAAGATGGCGCGCAAATTCGACCATCTCGGTGACGTGGAAGCATTCGTGACGGTGGTCGAAAAAGGCTCGATGACTGCCGGCGCGGTGGCATTGGGCAGCACGCCTTCCGTGTTGAGCCGGGCCATCACACGCCTGGAAGCCCGGTTGGGCACGCAGTTGCTGCGTCGCTCCACGCGGCGGTTGAGCCTGACGGAGCACGGCCGGCTCTATCTGGAGCAATCGCGCGCGGCGTTCCTGCTGATCGATGACGCCGAGCGGGCCATTCAGGGGCACGGCGGTACCTTGACCGGCCATGTCCGGCTGAGCGTACCCACGACGTACGGGCACTATCGTCTGCCGCCGCTGCTTCGGCGGTTCACGCGGGAGCACCCGCACGTTCGCGTGGAGTTGAACATCGCGAACCGGAACGTGGATCTCGTGGCCGAGGGTTTCGACCTGGCGATCCGTCTGGGCGAATTGCCGGACAGCGGCCTGGTCGCGCGCAAGCTCGAGGATGCGGCACTGTGCCTGGTCGCGTCGCCCGAGTATGTCGCGCACGCCGGCACGCCCGGAAATGTGGCCGACCTGGAGCACCATCTTTGTTTGCCGTTCATGCTGCCCAGCAGCGGCCGTATCGCGCCCTGGGTATTCCGCGACGGCGATCGGGACATCGATTGGCTGCCGGCTTCGAACGTCGCGGTGTCCGACGATGTGCTCGGTGTCGTGTCGATGGCGCAGAGCGGCGCCGGGATTTGCCAGACCTACGACTTCATCGTTCAGGACCGGATCCGGGCCGGACATCTCGTCGAAGTGTTGCCCCATCTGCGCGGGCGCACACGGCCGTTTTCGGTCGTCTATGCGCCGCATCGCCGCCTGTCGGCCGCGTCCCGCAACTTGATCGACATGTTGGTCACGTCGGCATCCGAGGCTTGAAGTGCCGGCAATGCCGACGCGAGATTCGGCGTGGCGTGACGGGTGCTGCATCGGATGCCTGTATTCGAATCTCATCGAAAGCGACGCGAGCCGGACCGAAGCCCCGTATTAACCCTGATTAAAAACACTTATCACGGTGAAAAATTCCGCATCTTCTTGAACCGATATCGGCTCGCTATAGTGGCTCGCTTTCCCGCACGCATCCGCGGCGTGCGCAGACAAACGGCAGGAGCCCCTTGATGACCACCGATACCCGCTTCACCGAAGTCGAGGATCTGATGCCCGCCGCCGGCGGGCTGCGCGAGATCCGTCACCACATCCATCACCACCCCGAACTCGCGTACGAAGAGCACGACACGGCCGCGCTCGTCGCGGACAAGCTCGAGCAATGGGGCTGGCAGGTGACGCGCGGCGTCGGCAAGACGGGTGTCGTCGGCACGCTGAGGGTGGGCGACGGCACGCGCAGCATCGGCATTCGCGCGGACATGGACGCGCTGCCGATCGTCGAGGCGACCGGCCTGCCGTATGCGAGCGGCACGCACGGCAAGATGCACGCATGCGGCCACGACGGCCACACCACGATGCTGCTCGGCGCCGCCCAGCATCTCGCGAAGACGCGCCACTTCTCGGGCACCGTGCACCTGTATTTCCAGCCGGCGGAAGAGCACGGCGTCGACAGCGGCGCGAAGAAGATGATCGACGACGGCCTGTTCGAGCGTTTCCCGTGCGACGCCGTGTTCGGCATGCACAACCATCCGGGCGCGGCGCCCGGCGTATTCCTCACGCGGCGCGGCCCGTTCATGTCGGCGGGCGACAAGGCGATCATCACGATCGAAGGCGTCGGCGGCCACGCGGCGCGGCCGCACCTCACGGTCGATCCGGTCGTCGTCGCGGCGAGCATCGTGATGGCGCTGCAGACGATCGTCGCGCGCAACGTCGACCCGTCGCAGCCGGCGGTCGTCACGGTCGGCTCGATGCACGCGGGCACCGCGAACAACGTGATTCCGAACGGCGCGCGCCTCGAGCTCAGCGTGCGTTCGTTCAGCCCCGACGTGCGCGCGCTGCTCAAGCGCCGCATCACCGAGCTGGCCGAAACGCAGGCCGCGAGCTACGGTGCGACTGCCAACGTCGAGTACATCGAAGGCTATCCGGTCGTCGTCAATACGGATGCCGAAACGGATTTCGCCGCGCAGGTCGCGCGCGAACTCGTCGGCGATGCGCACGTGGTCGAGCAGGCCGACCTGCTGATGGGCAGCGAGGATTTCGCGTTCATGCTGCAGCAGCGACCGGGCTCGTTCGTGCGGCTCGGCAACGGCGAAGGCGAGGACGGCTGCATGGTGCACAACCCGAAATACGACTTCAACGATCGCAACCTGCCGATCGGCGCGGCGTTCTGGACGCGCCTCGTCGAGCGTTACCTCGGACAGTGATCGCGGCGGCGGCGCGCGGCCGGCGCTTCCGGCCGCATTGACAGGAGAGGATAGCGATGCAGAAGGACCATCTCGCGCTGCACCCCGCGTCGACGGGCGCCGCCGAAGCCGGTGCGCCCGGCGCGCCTGCCGTCACGCGGCGCGGCGCGATCGCCGCGGCCGTGATCGGCAACTGGCTGGAATTCTTCGATTTCACCGTGTACGGCTTCTTCGCGGTGCTGATCGGCAAGCTGTTCTTCCCGTCGAGCGACCCGACCACGTCGCTGCTGCTGTCGGTCGCGACGTTCGCCGCCGGCTTCTTCACGCGGCCGCTCGGCAGCGTCGTGCTCGGCGTCTACGCGGACCGCAAGGGACGCAAGGCCGCGCTGAACCTGACGATCATGCTGATGGCGCTCGGCACCGGCCTGATCGCGATCGCGCCGACCTATGCGCAGGTGGGCGTCGCCGCGCCGCTGCTCGTCGTGTTCGCGCGCTTGCTGCAGGGTTTCTCACAGGGCGGCGAATTCGGCGCGGCGACGTCGACGCTGCTCGAACAGGGCGGCACGTCGCGTCGCGGGTTCCGCGCGAGCTGGCAGCTCGCGACGCAGGGCGGCGCCGCGCTGATGGGCTCGGGCTTCGCAGCGCTGCTGTCGAACACGATGACGAAGGATGCGCTGGAAGGTTGGGGCTGGCGGCTGCCGTTTCTCGTCGGCGTGCTGATCGCGCCAGTCGGGATGTTTTTGCGCCGCCGGCTCGCGGACGATGCGCCCGGCGACCGCCATCACGGCATCGAGCGCGGCGTGCTGCACGAACTGTTCTCGAAGCACACGCGCACGGTGTTGCTGCTGATGCTCACGGTGATGGGCGGCACGGTGTCGACCTACATCCTGACCTTCTACATGCCGACCTACGCGATCCATACGCTCGGCCTGCCGATGAAGCTGTCGATGTTCGTCGGCGTCGCGTCGGGCTGCGTGATGCTGGTCACGTGCCCGCTGTTCGGTTGGCTGTCGGACCGGCTCGGCAGCCGCCGCCTGCCGATCTTCGTCGGCCGCGGCGTGCTGGTCGCGCTGCTGTTCCCGGCGTTCTGGCTGATGAACCATCATCCGACGCTGTCGGTGATCCTGCCGCTGACCGCGCTGATGCTGCTGTTCTATTCGCTCGGCTCCGCATCGGAAATGGCGCTGATGTGCGAGTCGCTGCCGCGCCACGTGCGCGCGACGGGGATCTCGATCGCGTATGCGCTCGCGGTGACGATCTTCGGCGGCACCGCGCAGCTGATCGCGACCTGGCTCGTGAAGACGACCGGCAGCAAGCTCGCGCCGGCCGGCTACGTGGCCGCGTGCGTGGTGCTGTCGCTGGTCGCGGTCGCGATGCTGCGCGAGACGGCGCGGGAATCGCTGGACTGACGTGCGAGGCGCGATGCGGGCCGCGACGCGGCCCGATGCGCTTACCGCCCGCGCACGACCCTCAGATACGACGCGAGCATCGTCGCGAGTTCCTGCGCGGCCGGCGTCAGCGGCACGGCCGCGCGCTGCAGCAGGCACACGTCCTGCGCGTCGGCCCGTTCGCGCACCGATATCTTCGCGAGCGCGCCGGCGAACGGCCCGTGCCGCGTGATCGCTTCGGTTTCGAGCGCGAGCGAATCGGTCTGCGTGACAATCTGCAGCGTCTCGAACATCCCCTCGACGGTCGCGAGAATCTTCGGCGGCGGCTGGCCGTGCGCGTCGAAGTACGCAAGCAGCCGGTTGACGACCGGGTCGGCGCTCAGGTTCGGCGAGCGCGTGGACACCCATCCATAGGCGGCCAGCTCGGCGAGCGATTGCGCATGCATCGCCGGGTGCCCGTTGCGGCACACGACCACCGGCGCCGACGTGCGCAGCGGCGTGACCGCGAGATCGGTCGTGTCGGTCTGCTTCGCGACTAGCGCGATCGCGAAATCGACCGCGCTTTCGCGCAGCCAGCCGATCATCATCCGCGACGTGCCGGTGCGCAGGTGCACGTCCACCTTGTCGAAGCGCGCGCGGAACGCGGTCAGCACCGGCGCGAACGCGTCGATCAGCGGCTCGGTCACGAGGCCGAGCGTGACCGTGCCTTCGTAGGCGCCGCTCAACTGACGGATTTCCCGCTCGACCTGCTCGCATTCGCCGAGGATCGCACCGGACCGCGCGAGCAGCCGCTGGCCGACGGCCGTCGGCACGATCCCGCGGTTGGTACGCGTGAACAGCGTCGCGCCGAGCGTCGCCTCGAGGCCCTGCAGTTGCTGCGTGACGCCGCTTTGCGCGAGATCGAGCGCGCGGGCGGCCGCGCGCAGGCTGCCGTGCTCGACGACGGCCTGGAAGATGCGGAGCTGGGACAGCGTGAACGCCATGGGAAGCAGCGAGGCCGGTGATCGGAAATACCGATCATGATAAGTCAGCCGATGGTTCCGGCGGCGGCCGCGGGCTTCTACGATCGCAGGCAGTCCGGCTCATGCCGTTCGTTCCTTTTCCTGCCTATCGTCGACCATGAAACGTTTCCTTGCCCCGCTCGTTTCCCTGTGCATTGGCCTGGCCGCCACGTCCGCGTCCGCGCTCGACGCGCCCGTGGTGCGACTCGGCATCGACCCGACGTATCCGCCGATGGACGCGAAGGCGCCCGACGGCAGCCTGAAGGGCTTCGACGTCGATCTCGGCAACGAAATCTGCCGCCGCGCGCAGTTGCGCTGCCAGTGGGTCGAGCTCGAATTCTCCGGGATGATCCCCGCGCTGCAGGCGCGCAAGATCGACGCGATCCTGTCGTCGATGGCGATCACCGCGAAGCGCGAGAAGCAGATCCTGTTCTCGTCGAAGCTGTTCCGCTTCAAGTCGCGGCTCGTCGCGCGGCCCGGCAGCGGGCTCGACGGCACGGCGGCGTCGCTGGCCGGCAAGCGCGTCGGCGTGCAGTCGGGCACGCAGTTCGAATCGTGGGCGCTCGCGCACTGGGCGCCGGCCGGCGTCGGCGTGGTGCCGTACAAGAGCCAGGACGACGTGTTCGCCGATCTCGTCAACGGCCGCCTCGACGCGGCGCTGCTCGGCACCGTGGAAGCCGATTACGGGTTCCTGCGCCAGCCGCGCGGCAAGGGTTTCGCATTCGTCGGCGCGCCGCTCGACATGGGCGATCGCGGCGTCGGCATCGGCATGCGGCAGTCGGATACCGCGCTGAAGGCGTCGATCGACGGCGCGATCGCGTCGATGCTGAAGGACGGCACGTACGACCGGATCGCGAAGCAGTATTTCGATTTCAACCCGTACGGCGACTGAGCGCCGTGCCGGCCCGTTGCCCCGATTCCCTGCTTTCATCCATTCGAGACCCTCGATGCAGATTCGCACCACGCCGCTCCTGTCGCCGTCGATCGGCACGCAACGCACGCTGACGAGCTTTCATTTCGGGCCGGCCGACAGCGGCCGCAAGATCTACCTGCAGGCCGCGCTGCACGCGGACGAGACACCCGCGATGCTCGCGGCGGTCGTGCTCAAGCAGCGCCTCGCGCAGCTCGACGCCGAAGGGCGGCTCGCGGCCGAAATCGTGCTCGTGCCGGTGTCGAACCCGGTCGGCCTCAATCATCATCTGCTCGGGCAGTTCATCGGCCGGTTCGATCTCGCGAGCGGCCGCAACTTCAATCGCGGCTTCCTGCCGCTCGCGGAGATCGCCGCGCGTGCGCGCGACCGGCTGGGCGACGACGGCGCGCGCAATCGCGCGATCGTGCGCGAATGCGTCGGCGCGGCGCTCGACGAAATCGCGCCGCGCACCGAATTCGATGCGCTGCAGCTGGCGCTGCTGAAGCTGTCGCACGACGCCGACGTCGTGATCGACCTGCATTGCTCGCTCGAAGCGGTGATGCACGTCTACACGAGCGATACCGCGTGGCCGGAGGTCGAGCCGCTCGCGCGTTATCTCGGCGCCGAGGTGTCGCTGCTCGCCGAGGATTCGGGCGGCCATGCGTTCGACGATGCCCATCATCTGCTGTGGTCACGGTTGCGCGCGTATTTGCCGGACGGCACGCCGATGGCGGCCGGCACCGTGGCCGTGACGGTCGAGTGTCGGGGCCAGCGCGACGTGACGTACGAATATGCGCAACGCGACGCCGACGCGCTCGTCGACTATCTGGTGTGGTGCGGCGCGGTGCGCGGCGAACGCGCGCCGCTGCCGCCGCTGGCCGCGCCGGCCACGCCGCTCGCGGGCAGCGAGCAGTTTTATGCGCCGGTGAGCGGGATTCTCGTGCACCGCGCGGCGATCGGCGCGACGATTCGTGCGGGCGATCCGCTGTTCGACATCGTCGATCCGCTGACGGATGCGGTCACGACGATCTCGAGCGCGACCGATGGCGTGTTCTACATGCGCCGCGCGATCCGCTTCGTGACGGCCGGCGCGCCGCTCGGCCGCGTGACGGGCACGGTGCCGGTGCGAAAGGGGATGCTGCTGGGCGCGTGAACGAGGCGGCGGCCTGCCGACGCGATGCAATTTCGTTCTCGTCAGATTGACCGTGTTCGAGCGCGTTACTAAATTGTGCGACGCGGAGTGCGCTCCGTGTTCCGTGAGAAGAACGTTGCAGAGATCAGAGTTTGAGCGGGCGGCCTGTGCCGCCCGTCTTTTTTTGTTCGGTGACTTGTCGTGTCACGGATACGACGATCGGGCAGGGTGCTCAGCCACGTCGCGCCACCAGCTCCGATACCGTCTGCGCGGCCTGCTGCAGCGGCCCGAGAAACTCCTTCACCATCTGCTTCGCGGTATGCCGCTGCGCGTTACCGCTGATGTTCATCGCGGCGATGACCTGCCCGCGCCGGTTGCGGATCGGCGCGGACAGCGACATCAGCCCCACTTCGAGTTCCTGGTCGACCACGGCCCAGCCCTGCTGGCGCACCTGCGCGATCGCCGCCTTCAGTTCGCCGATGTCGGTGATCGTGCGCGGCGTGTGCGCGCGGATGGCGCTCTGCGCGAGCGTGTCGTCGAGCGTCGCATCGTCGAGCGCGGACAGCAGCACGCGGCCCATCGACGTGCAGTATGCAGGCAGCCGGCTGCCGATCGACAGGTTGATCGTCATGATCTTGCGGGTCGGCACGCGCAGTACGTAGACGATCTCGGTGCGGTCGAGCACCGCGGCCGAGCAGCTTTCGTGGATCTGCGCGGACAGTTGCTCCATCACCGGATCGGCGAGATTCCAGAACGGCATCGACGTGAGATACGCGAAGCCGAGCTCGAGGATCTTCGGCGTGAGCCGGAACAGCCGGCCGTCGGCTTCGACGTAGCCGAGCGTCTGCAGCGTGAGCAGGATCCGGCGCGCACCCGCGCGCGTGAGGCCGGTGGCCGATGCGACCTCGGTGAGCGTCTGTTCCGGGCGTGCCGCGTCGAACGCGCGGATCACCGCGAGGCCGCGCGCGAACGACTGCACATAGGAGTCGCCGGGTTTCGTCTGAATATCGTCGGTTGTCATGAGCGCCTGGAATGTCGTGCAGCCGAGAAGATAGCGCATGGGGCCCGACACGCCAACCGCCTGGCCGACCGTGCCCTTGACAGGTCATCCCCGCACTCCCTATGATGCGTTGAACGTTCGATACACGATCTTATGTTCGTATGTAGAACATTTAAGCGCATCCCGGCGGGTAATGCAAGGGGCGCGCCCTGTTCATTTCCCAGCCTTTCACGGGACCGGAGACACTGATGACCGAAGCTTTTCTGTGTGATGCGATCCGTACGCCGATCGGGCGTTACGGTGGTGCACTGTCCGGCGTGCGCGCCGACGATCTGGGCGCGGTGCCGCTCAAGGCGCTCGTCGAGCGCAACCGCGACGTCGACTGGACGGCGATCGACGACGTGATCTACGGCTGCGCGAACCAGGCCGGCGAGGACAACCGTAACGTGGCACGCATGTCGGCGCTGCTGGCGGGCTTGCCGGAGGGCGTGCCGGGTTCGACGATCAACCGCCTGTGCGGTTCCGGGATGGACGCGGTCGGCGTGGCCGCGCGCGCGATCAAGTCGGGCGAAGCCGCGCTGATGGTCGCGGGCGGCGTCGAGAGCATGACGCGCGCGCCGTTCGTGATGGGCAAGGCTGCGAGCGCGTTCGCGCGCCAGGCCGACATCTACGACACGACGATCGGCTGGCGCTTCGTCAATCCGTTGATGAAACAGCTGCACGGCGTCGATTCGATGCCGGAAACCGCCGAGAACGTCGCGGTCGACTACAACGTCAGCCGCGCGGATCAGGACCTGTTCGCGCTGCGCAGCCAGCAGAAGGCCGCGCGGGCGCAGCAGGACGGCACGCTGGCCGAAGAAATCGTGTCGGTCACGATTGCTCAGAAGAAGGGCGATCCGGTGATCGTGTCGCGCGACGAGCATCCGCGCGAGACGTCGCTCGAAGCGCTCGCGAAGCTGAAGGGCGTCGTGCGCCCGGACGGCTCGGTGACGGCCGGCAACGCGTCGGGCGTCAATGACGGCGCCGCCGCGCTGCTGCTGGCGAACGAGGCAACCGCGAAGCGCTTCGGCCTGACGCCGCGCGCCCGCGTGCTGGGGATCGCGACGGCCGGCGTCGCGCCGCGCGTGATGGGCATCGGCCCGGCGCCGGCTACGCAGAAGCTGCTCGCGCGGCTCGGGATGACGATCGACCAGTTCGATGTGATCGAGCTGAACGAAGCGTTCGCGTCGCAAGGTCTCGCGGTGCTGCGCATGCTCGGCGTCGCCGATGACGATCCGCGCGTGAATCCGAACGGCGGCGCGATCGCGCTCGGCCACCCGCTCGGCGCATCGGGCGCGCGCCTCGTGACGACCGCGATGTACCAGTTGCATCGCACGAACGGCCGCTTCGCGCTGTGCACGATGTGCATCGGCGTCGGCCAGGGCATCGCGATCGCGATCGAACGCGTCTGAGCGGCGTAATGCGGTGATGCGGGCGGTGACGCGGCCGGATCCGCGCCGCTTGACCGCTGCGCCGTTTCCGCCACGATGGGCGGCACGAGGTGTCTCGTGCCGCCCATCGTCGTTAACCGGCCTGCGACGCTTGCCTGAGCCGCGCGTCGAGGGCGTCGATCTCGGTGTCCGCGAACACCTCGATGCCATGCGCGCGCAGCAGCGCCGCCGTGACGCCGGCGCCCGCGTGGCGCCGGTTCTCGAAACTTCCGTCGTAAATGAACGTGCTGCCGCACGACGGGCTGCCGTCGGCGAGGATCGCGAAGCGGCAATCGTGCGCCTGCGCGAGGGCCAGCGCGGTTTGCGCGCCGGCAACGAACGGGGTCGTCACGTCGGTGCCGTTCACGTCGACGATACGTGCGTGACCCGACAGCACCTGCTGCCCCGATGCGCCGCCGGCGATCTCGGCAGGCGGGCGCGGCACGCCGAGGCCGCCCGCGAGTTCGGGGCAGACGGCCACGAGCCGCCCTTCGCGTTGCCAGCGTTCGAGCGCTTCGTGCGCGGCGGTCTTCGCCGCGCCGTTGTAACGCACCGGATGGCCGACCACGCACATGCTGACGAGGATCTTCGGCGGGGTGGGCGGTGGCGGCTCGTGGTTCAATGTCGCGCTCCGTGACGGTTGATGGCGATTGTGGCAGAGCGAAAAATTCTACGCGTCATTCGCGTACCGGGCCGTCAGGCCGTCGGCCCTTCGAGGTGAATGTCCTCGGGCTCGAGCGCGTAAAGCTCGGGATCGGGCGCCATGCTGACCGTGAAGCCGAGCCGCAGGTAGAAGTCGATCGTGTGCCGCGACGGCGTGGCCGACACATACAGGCGCTCGGCGCCCATTGCACGTGCCTGCACCTGCGCCGCGCGATAGAGCTGTACGCCGAGCCCGCAGCCGCGCCAGTCGTGGCTCACATGCAGGAATTTCAGTTGCAGCATGTCGCGCCGCGGGCCGAGCGGCCGGCTGTCGACGACGACGGCCGCGACGAGCCGCGTGCCGTCGAACCGGCCGAGAAACCAGCCGCCGCGGTCGTGGCAGTCGAGCAGGATCGGCGTGTAGTGATCGGCTTCGCCGTCGGGCCAGCCGGCCACGTCGTAGAACTCGGGCACGAGATGCAGCGCGCCGTCGCGCAGCACGTACAGGTGCTCGATGATTTCGCGGCGGTCGATGGTCCACACGAGCGGCACGTCGTCGCGGGCCAGCAGGCGGGCCGACAGCGCGTCGCGTTCGGCGGCGGTGCGGCGCGTCATGCTGCCGCCCGCTGCGCGGCGATTGCGTACATCAACGGCAGGCGCGGCATGCCTTCGGGCGGCACCATCCGGCGGCCCTCCAGCTCGCGCATGCCGTCGAAGCCCTTCCAGCCGTTCGCGTGCGGATATTCGTTCAGGCGGTCGATCGCGAGCCCGGCCGAGATCAGCGCATTCACCACGTCGCCGATGCCCCACATGAACTCGTAGCTCGGATGCGGGTTCGCGAAATCGACGATGCCCGGGTGGTCGTGCTGCGCGCCGAGCCCCGTGCCGGACGCCGCGACGTAATCGCCGACGCCCGCGGGTTCCTCGGTCGCGTCGCCGTTGAAGTAGTCGTAGCGCGGTTGCCACTGTTCGTCGAAATACAGTGAGAACGGATGGAACTCGATCATCGCGAAGCGGCCACCCGGTGCGAGCAGCGAGGCGATCCCGCGCGCCCATGCGGTCAGGTCGGACAGCCAGCAGATCACGCCGTACGACGTGAACACGCGATCGAAGCGCTCGCCGCGCGCGGCGGCTTCGGGCATCCAGTCGAGTACGTCGGCGCGCTCGAACCGCGCGGGCAGGCCCGCGTCGGCCGACAGTCGCCGCGCGAAGTCGATCGCCTCGTCGGAGATGTCGACGCCGGTTGCATCCGCGCCGTCGCGCACGAGGCTCAGCGTGTCCTGCCCCGCGTTGCATTGCAGGTGCAAGAGCCGCAGACCGGTGAGATCGCCGAGCAGTTCGCGTTCTTCCGGAAACAGCGTCGAGCCGCCATTGCGGAAAAATGCAGCCTGATCGCCTTTATGGCTGTTGTGCGCGACCGTCGCCGTATTCCAGGACAGCCGATTCAGTTCATGCAATGCCTTTTTCATGGAATTCGAATTCAGGTGGAATGGAGCAGGATAAGTCAAATCGTTTCGCCGCGCGCAACGGATGCTGGCATTGGCGCATCGGGCCGCGCGTTGTGACAAGTTGATAAACGCGTGTCGGGATTATCGCCGGATTATTTGATCGAAATCATGGTAATGGCCGAATTGCCTGTTTTGTGCGCAACGGGATTAAGGTTTTCCGATGAATTGCCGACAGTAAGGACGAGAGTGTCGTAAAGCGATCAACCGTTTTTCGGCTACTGAGCGCGACTTCAGCGCGGCGCGGACGACAGATCCGCCTTTCGGAGCCTTGCATGCGCAACAACCAGCCCGTTACCCAACAGGAATTCGATTTTCCCGACGACGTCACGCTGATGTCGACCACCGATGCCGACAGCATCATCACCTACGCAAACACGACGTTCGCGCAGGTGAGCGGGTTCTCGAACGAAGAGCTCGTCGGCCAGCCGCACAACGTGGTGCGTCACCCGGACATGCCGAAGGAGGCGTTCGCCGACATGTGGGCGACGCTCAGGCGCGGTGAGCCCTGGACCGCGCTCGTGAAGAACCGCCGCAAGAACGGCGATCACTACTGGGTGCGCGCGAACGCGATTCCGGTGATGCGCAACGGCGCGCCGCAAGGCTACATGTCGGTGCGCACGAAGGCGCCGCACGACGAGACCCAGACCGCGGACGCGCTGTATCGCGCGTTTCGCGAAGGCAAGGCCGGCCGGCGCCGGTTCCACAAGGGGCTCGTCATCCGTACCGGGCTGCTGCGGCTCGCATCGCTGTCGCAGACGATGTCGGTGCGCGCACGCGTGCATTCGGCGCTGTGCGTGCTGGCGCCGGCGGTCGTCGGCGCGGGCTGGGCCTGCGGGCTGGCCGGCGGCGGGCTCGCGGCGTTTGCCGGCGTGACGGTCGGCGTGGCGGCGGCCGCCGGCTGGTGGCTCGACGCGCAGATCGTGCAACCGTTGAAACGGCTGCACGAGCAGGCGCTGAACGTCGCGACCGGCGAGAGCCGGCGCGGCGTGCGGATGAATCGCGTCGACGAGATCGGCATGACATTGCGCACGATCAACCAGCTCGGGCTGATGTTCCGCTGGCTCGTCGACGACGTCAGCGAGCAGGTGCACAACGTGCAGCGCGCGAGCAACGAGATCGCGCAGGGCAACAACGACCTGAGCGCGCGCACCGAACAGGCCGCGTCGAGCGTGCAGGAAACGGCCGCGTCGATGGCCGAGATGACGGCCACCGTGTCGAGCAATGCGGAGACGGCGCTGCAGGCGAATCAGTTGTCCGTGTCCGCGAGCGAGGCGGCCGAGCGCGGCGGGCAGGCGGTCAGCGAGGTCGTCACGACGATGAGCGAGATCACCGACAGCTCGCGCAGGATTGCCGACATCATCGGCGTGATCGACGGCATCGCGTTCCAGACCAACATCCTCGCGCTGAACGCGGCGGTCGAGGCGGCGCGTGCGGGCGAACAGGGTCGTGGTTTCGCGGTGGTCGCCGGCGAGGTGCGCGCGCTCGCGCAGCGCAGCGCGAACGCCGCGAAGGAAATCAAGACGCTGATCGGCGCGAGTGTCGAGCGGGTCGAGTCGGGTGCGCGGCGCGTGGACGAGGCGGGCCGGACGATGGAGGACATCGTCACGCAGGTGAAGCGCGTGTCGGATCTGATTGCGGAGATCAGCTCGTCGACGGCCGAGCAAAGTACGGGTGTCGCGCAGGTCGACCAGGCGGTCGTGCACCTGGACAACATCACGCAGCAGAACGCGGCGCTCGTCGAACAGAGCACGGCGGCGTCGGAGAGCCTGAAGCAGCAGGCGACGCGGCTCGTGGATGCGGTGAACGTATTCAGGTGATGCCGAAAGGGGGCGTGACGTGCGGGTTCGATCGATGAATGCCGGATGTCGCGCCCAGCGCTTATCCAGGGTTGAGGATTGGGTCGAACGGCGAAAAATGAGAAATATTCTTATTTCCAATTGACTGTTCGTGTATTCAATCACGCCGAAATCACGACGGACAATAATCAGACGAATGGCCAGAAAACCTTTGTCGGACAAGGCGTTGCGTTTTATCCGTGAACAAATTATTCGGTAAAAACAAGTTGATTCATATTTAATGCATATTTACCCGAATACGGCATAATGTTTTCGTCGAATGTGCCGAAAGTGCAGGAGCCCGACTCACACGCATGCGAATCGATCGCCATGCGCGGAGTCTCGAATCAATCGACGAGCGGACGCAAGATCCGCCACCCGGAGCTCCACACCATGCGCAACAACCAGCCCGTCACGCAACGCGAATTCGAATTTGCCGACGATGCGACGCTGATGTCGACGACCGATGCCGACAGCTACATCACGTACGCGAACGCGGCGTTCATCCAGGTCAGCGGCTTTTCTCCCGAGGAAATCGAAGGCCAGCCGCACAACGTGGTGCGTCACCCGGATATGCCGAAGGAGGCGTTCGCCGACATGTGGGCGACGCTCAAGGGCGGCGAGCCGTGGACCGCGCTCGTGAAGAACCGCCGCAAGAACGGCGATCACTACTGGGTGCGCGCGAACGCGATTCCGGTGATGCGTAACGGGCAGCCGAAAGGCTACATGTCGGTGCGCACGAAGGCGACGCGCGACGAGATCGCGGCCGCCGAGGCGCTGTATCGCGATTTCCGCGAAGGCAAGGCCGGCAGCCGCCGGTTCCACAAGGGATTGATCGTGCGCACGGGCGCGATGCGCGTCGCGTCGCTGTTCCAGACGATGTCGGTGCGCGCCCGGCTGGTGTCGACGCTATGCGTGCTCGCGCCGGCGGTCATCGGCGCCGGCTGGGCGGGCGGGTTGACCGGCGGCGGGCTCGCGGCGTTCGCCGGCGCGGCGATCGGCGTGACGGCGGCGGCCGGGCTGTGGCTCGACGCGCAGATCGTGCGGCCGCTTCGACAGTTGCGCGACGAGGCGTTGCGCGTGGCGACCGGCGAGAGCCGCAGCGGCGTGCGGATGAACCGGGTCGACGAGATCGGCATGACGCTGCGCACGATCAACCAGCTCGGGCTGATGTTCCGCTGGCTCGTCGACGACGTCAGCGAACAGGTGCTGAACGTGCAACGCGCGAGCAACGAGATCGCGCAAGGCAACAACGACCTGAGCGCACGCACCGAGCAGGCGTCGACCAGCGTGCAGCAGACGGCCGCGTCGATGGCCGAGATGACGGCGACCGTGTCGAGCAATGCGGAGACGGCGTTGCAGGCGAATCAGTTGTCCGTGTCCGCGAGCGAGGCGGCCGGGCGCGGCGGGCAGGCGGTGAACGAAGTCGTCGCGACGATGAACGACATCACCGACAGCTCGCGCAAGATCGCGGACATCATCGGCGTGATCGACGGCATCGCGTTCCAGACCAACATCCTCGCGTTGAATGCGGCGGTCGAGGCGGCGCGCGCTGGCGATCAGGGGCGCGGTTTCGCGGTGGTCGCCGGCGAGGTGCGGGCGCTCGCGCAGCGCAGCGCGAACGCGGCGAAGGAGATCAAGACGCTGATCGGCGCCAGTGTCGAGCGGGTCGAGTCGGGTGCGCGGATCGTCGATGGCGCGGGCAAGACGATGGAGGACATCGTCACGCAGGTGAAGCGCGTGTCGGATCTGATCGCGGAGATCAGCTCGTCGACGGCCGAGCAGAGCACGGGTGTCGCGCAGGTCGACCAGGCGGTCGTGCACCTGGACAACATCACGCAGCAGAACGCGGCGCTCGTCGAACAGAGCACGGCGGCGTCGGAAAGCCTGAAGCAGCAGGCGACGCGGCTGGTCGAGGCGGTGAACGTATTCCGCTGATCGCGGGGAAGGGAGGGTGACGCGGGCGCGACGGAGAGGCGCCGGCCCGCGTCGGGCCGCCCGGTTCCGGCCGGGCGGCGAGGGCCTGTCGCCGGGAAGCGACCGGCCCCGAACCGTCAGACGGCCAGGCAGAGGTACTTGATCACGACGTAGTCGTCGATGCCGTAGTGCGAGCCTTCGCGGCCGAGGCCCGACTGCTTGACGCCGCCGAACGGCGCGACTTCGTTCGAGATCAGGCCCGTGTTCACGCCGACCATCCCGTATTCGAGCGCTTCGGCCACCTTCCACACGCGACCGATGTCGCGGCTGTAGAAGTACGCGGCGAGGCCGAACTCGGTGTCGTTCGCGAGGCGGATCACTTCGTCGTCGCTGCCGAACTTGAACAGCGGCGCGAGCGGCCCGAACGTTTCTTCCTTCGCGACCTTCATCGCCGGCGTGACGCCCGTCAGCACGGTCGGCTCGAAGAAGCCGTGGCCGAGCGCATGGCGCTTGCCGCCCGTCACGACGGTCGCGCCCTTCGCGAGCGCGTCCTCGATGTGCGCCTCGACCTTCAGCACGGCCGCTTCGTTGATCAGCGGGCCCTGCGTGACGCCCGGCTCCGTGCCGCGGCCGACCTTCAGCTGGCCGACGGCCGCCGCGAGCTTCTGCGCGAACTGGTCGTATACGGCTTCGTGCACGTAGAAGCGGTTCGTGCACACGCACGTCTGGCCGCTGTTGCGGTACTTCGACGCGATCGCGCCCTGCACGGCCGCATCGAGATCGGCGTCGTCGAACACGATGAACGGCGCGTTGCCGCCGAGCTCCAGCGACACCTTCTTGACCGTCGCCGCGCATTGCGCCATCAGCAGGCGGCCGACCGGCGTCGAGCCCGTGAACGACAGCTTGCGCACGATCGGGTTCGACGTCAGCTCGCCGCCGATCGCCTTCGGGTCGCCCGTGACGACGCTGAACACGCCGGCCGGCACGCCCGCGCGCTCGGCGAGCACCGCCATCGCGAGCGCGGAGAACGGCGTGGCCTCGGCCGGCTTCACGACGATCGGGCAGCCGGCCGCGAGCGCCGGGCCGACCTTGCGCGTGATCATCGCCGCCGGGAAGTTCCACGGCGTGATCGCCGCGCATACGCCGATCGCTTCCTTCGTCACGACGATGCGCTTGTCGCTCGCCGGCGTCGGGATCGTGTCGCCGTACACGCGCTTGCCTTCCTCGGCGAACCATTCGAGGAACGACGCCGCGTAGCCGATCTCGCCCTTCGCTTCGGCCAGCGACTTGCCTTGCTCGGTCGTCAGGATCAGCGCGAGGTCGTCGGCGTTTTCCATCATCAGGTCGTGCCACTTGCGCAGGATGACCGCACGCTCCTTCGCGGTCTTCTTGCGCCATGCCGGCCAGGCGGCGTTCGCGGCGTCGATCGCGTGACGTGTCTCGGCCGCGCCCATCGCCGGCACGGTGCCGAGCAGGCCGCCGGTGGCCGGGTTGCGGACGTCGAACGTCTCGCCGTTCGTCGCGCCTTGCCATTCGCCGTTGACGTACGCCTGCTGGCGGAACAGCGACGGATCTTTCAGTGCCAGGGTTTCCTGAACAGTGCTCATATGAATCACCTGCTTCGAAAAGGACGGATGAAAACGGCCGCCGCCGTCTTCACGACGGCGGCGGCGCATTCAGTTGCAGCGGACGGGAACTCAGGCCGGCACGCCGACCGTTTCCTTCAGCACTTCCTCGAGGATCACGAGCGCTTCGTCGAACACGGCTTGCGGGATCGTCAGCGGGAACAGGAAGCGCACGACGTTCGAGTACACGCCGCACACGAGCAGCAGCAGGCCGCGCTCGAGCGCACGCGCCTGCACGCGCTTCGTGAATTCGGCATCCGGCTCGCCCGAACCCGGCTTCAGGAATTCGACCGCGATCATCGCGCCCGGGCCGCGCACGTCGGCGATCTGCGGCACGTCGGCCTGCAGCGCGTTCAGCTTCGCCTTCAGCACGTCGCCGAGTTGCGTCGCGCGCTCGCACAGCTTCTCTTCGTCGATGATCTCGAGCACCGCGTGCGCCGACGCGACCGCCAGCGGGTTGCCCGCGTAGGTGCCGCCGAGGCCGCCGGGGGCGGCCGCGTCCATCACGTCCGCACGGCCGACGACGCCCGACAGCGGCATGCCGCCCGCGAGGCTCTTCGCCATCGTGATCAGGTCGGCCAGCACGTCGTAGTGCTGCATCGCGAACAGCTTGCCGGTACGTGCGAAGCCCGTCTGCACTTCGTCGGCGATCAGCAGGATGCCGTGTTCGTTACAGATCTTGCGCAGCGCGCGCACGAATTCGGCCGGCGCCGGGTTGAAGCCGCCTTCGCCCTGGACCGGTTCGAAGATGATCGCGGCGACGCGCTTCGGATCGATGTCGGCCTTGAACAGCATCTCGATCGCCTTGATCGAGTCGGCCGTCGTCACGCCGTGCAGTGCGTTCGGGTACGGCGCGTGGAACACGTCGCCCGGGAACGGGCCGAAGTTCAGCTTGTACGGGGCGACCTTGCCGGTCAGCGCCATGCCCATCATCGTGCGGCCGTGGAAGCCGCCCGAGAATGCGATCACGCCCGGACGGCCGGTCGCCGCACGCGCGATCTTGATCGCGTTCTCGACGGCTTCGGCGCCGGTCGTGAAGAACGCGGTCTTCTTCGGGAAGTCGCCCGGCGCGCGGTCGTTGATCTTTTCCGCCAGCTCGACGTACGACGCGTACGGGACGATCTGGTAAGCGGTGTGCGTGAAGCTGTTCAGTTGATCCGCGATCGCCTTGACGATCTTCGGGTGGCGGTGGCCCGTGTTCAGCACCGCGATGCCGGCGGCGAAATCGATGAAGCGGCGGCCTTCGACATCCCACAGCTCCGCGTTCTCGGCGCGGGCGGCGTAGAAATCGCACATCACGCCGACGCCGCGCGGGGTGGCGGCGTTCTTGCGGGCCTGCAGGTCGGCATTCTTCACGGTCATCTCCTTGATGTTCTGTCCGGTGGGTAGGAAATCGGGCGCCTTGGCAGCCCATGGAGGCGACTATAATCACATTTGGCTCTGGCAATCAGAGCCATTTCAATAAATATTCAGGAGCCAATCATGCGCGCGAGCGTGTTGTCGGACTGGCTGGCGCAGCGCCTCGTGCGCGGCGGCGAACAGCCGATCTACCGGCAGCTTCACCGGCTGCTGCAACAGGCGATCCTGTCGCGCGAACTGCCGGCCGGCACGCGTGTGCCGTCGTCGCGGCTGCTGGCCGCCGAGCTCGGGATCGCGCGCAACACGGTCACGCAGGTTTACGAACAGCTGGCGCTCGAAGGCTATGTGAACTCGGCGACGGGGCGCGGCACGTTCGTCGCCGACAGCGCGCCGGACGAGATCGTCGGCGCGCCGCCCGACGCGGGCGCCGGCCCGGCCGTCGTGACGCCGTCCGTACGGCGGCTGTCCGCGCGCGGCACGCGGCTCGTCGAAGGCGCCGGCGTGTCGAAGCGCCAGGGCGGCGCGTTCATGCCGGGCGTGCCCGATGTGTCGCGATTTCCGGCGCGTGTGTGGACGCGGCTGCACAACAAGTACTGGCGACGCCTGCGCCCCGACCTGCTGACCTACGCGCCCGGCGGCGGGCTCGCGCTGCTGCGCGAGGCGCTGGCCGACTACTTGCGCACGTCGCGCTCGGTGCGCTGCACGCCCGAGCAGATCGTGATCACGACCGGCATCCACCAGTCTATCGACCTCGCGGTGCGGCTGCTGACCGACCCGGGCGACGCGATCTGGACCGAGGACCCGTGCTACTGGGGCGTGCGCAGCGTGCTGAACGTGTCGGGGCTGACCACGCGGCCGATTCCGGTCGACGACGAAGGCATCGCGCCGTCGGCCGCCGATCTCGCCGAACCGCCGAAGCTGATGCTCGTCACGCCGTCGCACCAGTATCCGCTCGGGATGGTGATGAGCCTCGCGCGGCGGCGGATGCTGCTCGAATACGCGCGCCAGCACGGCTGCTGGATCATCGAAGACGACTACGACAGCGAATTCCGCTACGGCAGCCGGCCGCTCGCGTCGCTGCAGGGGCTCGACACGGCCGGGCAGGTGATCTACGTCGGCAGTTTCGGCAAGACGCTGTTCCCGGGGCTGCGGGTCGGCTATCTGGTCGCGCCGGAGCCGCTCGCGGAAAGTTTCGCGACCGCGAGCGCCGAGCTGTATCGCGAAGGGCAACTGCTGCAGCAGGCCGTGCTCGCCGAATTCATCGCGGAAGGGCACTTCGTGTCGCACATCCGCAAGATGCGCACGCTGTACGGACAACGCCGCGAGGTGCTGCTCGACGCGGTCGCGCGGCGCTACGGCGATACGCTGCACGCGCTCGGCAGCGACGCCGGGCTGCATCTCGTCACGCAATTGCCGGCCGGTGTCGACGATCGCGCGGTCGCGCAGGCCGCGCTCGAACGCAACATCGTGGTGCGGCCGCTGTCCGGGTACTACGCGGATCGCGAGCGTGCCGCATCGGGTTTGCTGCTCGGCTATGCGTGCGTGCCGGAAGACGAGATCGCGACCGCGTTCGCGACGCTTGCCGAGGCGATCGACGAGCGGGCGTTCGACAAGGTGGCGGCGGCGGTGTGAGGCGGACGGACAGCCGCGCCGCCGCCGGGCCGAATCGTGCTGCCCGCGGTGCGGGGAACAGGCGTGTGCCGCGACGCGCGAGACGTTCGCCGATTCGCGGATTCGCGTGGAGCCGGTTCGACGCGTCCGGCAGCGTCAGCGGCGGCCGCTGGCCCGCTGTTTAAAGCCGGATCAACGCCGCGCCCGCGACCACCAGCGCGCAGGCGGCGAGCCGCTGCGCACCGGGCCGCTCGCGCATCACGAACCAGCCGATCGCGACCGCGAAGATCGAGCTCGTTTCGCGCAGCGCCGACACGGTCGCGACCGGCAGGTGCCGATACGCGAGGATCACGATCCCGTATGCGGCGAGCGAGATCGTGCCGGCGATCGCGCCCTGCGTGAGCGCGGTGCGCGAGCCGAGCACCGCGCGCGGGCCGCCGCGCACCGCGCAGACGAGCACGAGCTGCGGCACGCTCCACAGCAGATACACCCACGCGATATAGCCGAGCGCGCTGCCGGACACGCGCGAGCCGATCCCGTCGCAGATCGAATACGCGGCGATGAACACGCCCGTGAGCAGCGCATACGGCACGCCTTCGCCGGAGAACCGCAAGCCGCGCCGCAGCGCGAGCGACATGATGCCGATCGATACGAGCGCGATGCCCGCGAAGCCGAACGGCGTCGGCCGTTCGTGCAGCATCGCGAGCGCGAGGACCGATACGAGCAGCGGCGAGATCCCGCGCGCGATCGGATAGATCTGCCCGAATTCGCCGTTGCGGTACGCGCGCGCCAGCGTGAAGCAGTACGCGACCTCGAGCACGGCGGACGCGACGACGTACGGCCACGCGGCGGGCGCCGGCGCGGGCAGCAGCACGGCGCCGGCGATGCCGAACGCGAGATACGGCAGCGACATCGTGCCGAGCTGGACCAGCCGGTCTTCGCTGACGTGGAGGAACGCGTTCCAGATGGCGTGCAGCAGCGCGGAGCACAGCACGAGGCCAATGAAGAAGTGATCCATGAACGAACGGGCGGACGAAGGCGGGAGCGGGCAGCGCCGTCAATTATGTGGGTATCGGGCGCGCTCGCGCGGAATTGTCGATAATAGAACGTTGTTATTCACCGGATGCCGACGATGACCGAAGCCACCCAAGCCCAGCCTGCCGTTCCGCGCCTCACGAGCCTGTCGCACGGGGGCGGCTGCGGCTGCAAGATCGCGCCGGGCGTGCTGTCCGAGCTGCTCAAGCGCGCGACGCCGCCCGCGCTGTTCCCGGATCTGCTGGTCGGCACCGAGACGTCCGACGACGCGGCGGTCTACCGGCTCAACGACGAGCAGGCGATCGTCGCGACCACCGATTTCTTCATGCCGATCGTCGACGATCCGTTCGACTTCGGCCGCATCGCGGCCACCAACGCGCTGTCCGACGTCTATGCGATGGGCGGCAAGCCGATCCTCGCGCTCGCGCTGGTCGGCATGCCGATCAACGTGCTGCCGCACGAGACGATCGCGGCCGTGCTGCGCGGCGGCGAATCGGTGTGCGCGGATGCCGGCATTCCGGTCGCGGGCGGTCATTCGATCGATTCGGTCGAGCCGATCTACGGGCTCGCGGCGATCGGCGTCGTGCATCCGTCGCGCGTGAAGCGCAACGCGGCCGCGCGCGCGGGCGACGTGCTCGTGCTCGGCAAGCCGCTCGGCGTCGGCGTGCTGTCGGCCGCGCTGAAGAAGAACCAGCTCGACGCCGACGGCTACGCGCAGATGGTCGCGACGACCACCAAGCTGAACCGGCCGGGCGCCGAGCTCGCCGCGCTGCCGGGCGTGCATGCGCTGACCGACGTCACCGGCTTCGGGTTGCTCGGCCATACGCTCGAACTGGCGCGCGGCGCGCAGCTCACCGCGCGCGTGCACTATGCGTCGCTGCCGTGGCTCGCGGGCGTCGAGACGTTCGTGGCCGACGGTGTGTTTACCGGCGCGTCGGGCCGCAACTGGGCCGCGTACGGCACTGACGTACGGCTCGCCGACGGGCTGCCGCCCGTCGCGCAGGCGCTGCTGACCGATCCGCAGACGTCGGGCGGGCTGCTGGTCGCGTGCGCGCCGGAGGCGGTCGACGACGTGCTCGCGTGCTTCCGTGCCGACGGCTTCGACCGCGCGGCCGTGATCGGCGAGATGGCGGACGGGCCCGCACGCGTCGACGTCGCCTGACGCCGGATTCATACCGCTTATCGTTTCGACGTCGCTGGAATCGATGCCTTCCATCGACGGTATTGATGCCATCGACGACCGATGAACGACTTCCTGTTCGGGCTGATGATCGCGCTGTCGGTCGGGCCCGTCGCGCTGATGATCGCGAACTACGGCATGCGCGCCGGCACGGCGACCGGCGTGCGCGCGGCGATCGGGGTGGCCGCTGCCGACGGCTGTTATGCGGTCGTCGCGTTCACCATCGGCGCACTGCTCGCGGGCACGCTCGCGTCGCATCTGTCGCTGTTCCGCCTGGTCGGTGCGTGCGTGCTGCTCGCGATGGGCGCGCGGATGCTGTGGCAGGCGCTGCGTGACCGGCGCCGCACGCTCGATGGCGACGTCCCGCCGCCGCCGGGCAATCGCCCGTTCATGTCGATGTTCTTCGTCACGCTCGCGAACCCGCTGACCATCCTGCTGTTCTACGGCTATGCGACCGCTGCCGCCGGCGCGCATCGGCACTGGCTGCTCGGCGCCGCGTGCGTGTTCGCGGGCAGTCTCGCCGGGCAGCTCGTGTTCGCGTTCGGCGGCAGCGCGATCGGGCGTTTCGTGAAATCGCCAGCGTGGCTCGCGGCGAGCCATGGGGTCGCCGCACTCGTCGTGCTCGGCTACGGCGTCGCGGGGCTGATGCGCGTGTAGCGCGGCGCGAAGCGGCCGACGTCGCGCACGGCGACGAACCCGATAGCATTCCTGATGTTTGCAAGGCCGCGACGAATGCGCGATTTTCCGTCGCGCAACACGCCTCCGTTCGCACGAAACACCGCCAGCCGTTTCGTAGTCGGGTTCCGCATCGCGTACGCCCGTTCTATACTCGTCGCGCAGTCTCCGAGAGCCGTTCTCACCCAACATCACCGAAACAAGGAACGCCGATGCTGACTCGCTCCATCCTTTCCGCCGCCGCATTCTCGCTTGCCGCCTGTGCGACCGCGCCGTCGATCGCGCAGGGCAACCAGGGCAACGATGCAGGCAATGCAGCATTCGCCGAGACCGGCTCGCATGGCCGCCCGGTCAAGGTCATGATCATCACGATGTTCGGCCCGGAAGGCCAGGCATGGCTCGACCGGCTCGGCCCGTGGCGCGACATCACCGTGCCGGGCCTGTCGCCCGACTATCCGGCTGTCCACTGCAACAAGCAGGACGTGTGCGTGGTCACGACCGGGATGGGCTATGCGAACGCGTCGGCGACGATCATGGCGCTCACGTTCTCGCCACGCTTCGATCTGCGCCGCACCTATTTCCTGATCTCGGGCATCGCGGGCGTCGACCCCGCACAGGGCACGGTCGGATCGGCCGCGTGGTCGAAATACCTCGTCGATTTCAGCCTGCAGTGGGAGCTCGATGCGCGCGAGATTCCGGCCGGGTGGAACACCGGCTTTCTCGGCATCAACACGAAGAGCCCGAACGACAAGCCGCCGCTCGACTATCGCACCGAAGTGTTCCAGCTCAACCCGCAGCTGACCGACGCCGCGTACGCGCTGTCGCGCAACGTCGTGCTCGCCGATAGCGCCCAGGCGCAGGCTGCGCGCGCGAAGTTCACGTATGCGCCGGCGAACCGGCCGCCGACGGTGATCCAGTGCGATACGTCGTCGGGCAACACATGGTTCTCGGGCACGCTGATCGGCGAGCGCGCGCGTCAGTGGACCAAGATCCTGACGGACGGCAAGGGCACCTACTGCATGACCGCGCAGGAGGACAACGCGACGTATGAAGCGCTCAAGCGCGCGGCGAGCGTGAAGCGGGTCGACCTGTCGCGTGTGGCCGTGCTGCGCACCGGGTCCGATTTCGATCGGCCGTACGCGGGGCAGACGAGCGCCGACAACCTGCTGAACTACGCGGACCAGGGCGGCTTCGCCCCGGCGACCGAAAACCTGTACCGCGCGGGCAATCCGCTGGTGCAGGACATCGTCACGCACTGGGGCGAATGGCGCGACGGCGTGCCGCGTCGTTGACGGCCGGACGATGACTCAGCCGGCGGTCAACGCAGTCAATGCGATTGCGGGGCCGAACGGAACGGCGTCCAGACCGGCGTGGTGTCGTCCCAGTGATCGAGCGGCGAAGGAAGTTGATCGTTCATCATGTGCTCCTGCAACTAACTGACTCAGCGAGTCGTCGACAAAGTCGTTCGAAACGCCGCGCGCGGGGCAACCCGCCGCGCGGCGTCGCGCGTTTACCGGCCCCCGCCGGCGAGCTGGTTGCCTTCCGGCGTCGAGCGATACGGGCTTTGTGCGAGTTCGAGCCCTTGCGGATACGAAGTCGCTTTGCGCAGGTATGCGAGCGTGCCGTCCTTGCGGGCCTGCACGACTTCCGCGCTCACTTCGGCGCGCGTCCGCGGGCCGTTGTGTTGCGAGTACCACGACGTGTTGCCGTAGTCGCCGGCATGCGGGGTACCCGAATCGGCGAAGGCCGGTGCGGACACCGCAAGCGCGAGAGCAAGGGCCGAGAGAAGATGGCGGCGGTTCATGGCGTCACTCCTAGAGATGTCGGAGCTGGCGCTTGAGCGCTGACTCCGGTCCCGCCAGGCGGGATCTGTTCGATGCGCAACGAGGTGCGCGACAGGGTTTACTCTAGGTATCTGTTCCGGTGCGATAAATGCGGCAGACGCGAATTGAATTGTCGTGTCAGTGGAACAATCGTCATCCGCACCGCCGGCAGGGTTATGCGGAAATGGCCGGGAGCCCCGCGGCGCGGGCTTCGCCGGGATGCGCGGCGACGACGCGCAACGACCCGCGACGACGCACGCGGCCGATTGCCGCGGGTCGCGCAAAGGTTTACTGCGGATTCGGGAAGGATCGGGGCACCGCGCTTGACAGACGTGCCGGGCGGCGCTCAGGCGGGATGACGCGCGGGCCGTCCGGCCCGCGCGTGGGGGTCAGGCGATTACGCGACCCACTCGTTGATGACCGGCGTATCGAGCACCGGCGCGCGTTCGGCTTCCTCGAACGTGCGCTTGCTGCACGTCGCGTCGAGGCTGCCCTTGCCGCTCAGCAGCGGGCAACGGTCGAACACTTCGGCCACCCAGTCGACGAACACGCGCACCTTCGGCGACAGATGGCGGCTGTGCGGATACACGACCGAAATCGGCATCGGCAGCGGCTTGACGCCGGGCAGCACTTCCTTGAGCCGGCCTTCGCGCAGGTGCGGCAGCACCATGAACAGCGGCGGCTGGATCAGCCCGAAGCCTTCGATTCCGCACGTCACGTACGCATCCGCGTCGTTTACCGACACGATGCCCTCCATCTTCATCTCGACTTCCTTGCCGTCGATCAGGAAGGTCCAGTCGATCGTGCGGCCCGTGCGGCTCGAGAAGTAGTTGACGGCCTTGTGCTGGTTCAGGTCGTCGATCGTCTGCGGCTCGCCGTGGCGCTCGAGATAATCGGGCGACGCGACGGTCACGCATTCGAACAGGCCGACGCGGCGTGCGACGAGCGACGAGTCCTGCAGCGCACCGACGCGGATCACGCAGTCGACGCCTTCCTGCAGCAGGTCGACCGGCCGATCGGACAGGCCGAGTTGCAGGTCGATGTCCGGGTAGCGCGTATGGAATTCGCACAGCGACGGAATCACGAGCAGCCGCCCGATCGAGCCCGGCATGTCGATACGCAACTTTCCGTGCGGCTTCCGGTTGTTGGCCTGGAAGCTTGCTTCGGTTTCCTCGACGTCCGCGAGGATCCGCACGCATCGTTCGTAGTACGCGGCGCCGTCCGGCGTGAGCGAGAGCCGGCGCGTGGTCCGGTGCATCAGCCGCACGCCGAGGAATGCTTCGAGATTCTGGATGATCGTCGTGACGGACGCTCGCGGCAAGCTGAGCGTTTCTGCTGCCTTGGTGAAGCTGCTTGTATCGACGACGCGAGTAAACACCTGCATGGCCTGAAGCCGGTCCATCACAACCTCCGCAATTTAATTTGCCGCCGGAACAAGAAGGCTGCGCTACCTCGTGGGTAAACGCAGCCTCGGATTGTTCGGGGGCGTTGAATTGTGTTGCCGGATTATAGGCATTTATCCCAATGTCTGCCGGACCCAGAATTCGTTCCATCTCGAAATGGATGCTGCATCGTCATGGACGCTTCTGAATTCAGCAAATTCCTGAAAGCCGCGCTGCCCGCGCAAGCCATAGCGGGCGCGGCGCTGACGGTTGCCGAAGTGGAAATTCCCGGCTACGCGCAGGACATCGTGCTGCGTCTCTACCGCCGCCCGGACAAGACCGGGTTGCCAGTAGTGCTTTATTTCCACGGCGGCGGCTTCGTCCGCGGTTCGCTCGAAGACGCGGATTTCGCCGCGCGTTTTTTAGCAGAACGCTTACCAGCTCTCGTAGTGTCGGTCGATTATTCGCTCGCGCCGGCCTTTCCTTTTCCGGCCGCGCCGGAGGATGCGTATCGCGCCGCCGTGTGGGCCGCGACGCGCGCCCGCGCGTTCGGCGGCAACCCGAAGAAGATCGGGGTCGCGGGGCACGACGCGGGCGGCCAGCTCGCGAACTGCCTCGCCTTCATCGCGCGTGACCGCGGCGAAGTGTCGATCGCCGCGCAGGCGCTGTTCGGGCCGATGCTCGACCCGAGCATGACGCGCATCGGCGACGCCGAGCGCCTCGCGTCCGACATCACCGCGCGCGAATGCGCGGCCTGTTATCGCGCGTATCTGCCGCAGGCCGCGCAGCGCATGCACCCGTACGCGGCGCCGATCGAATCGGTGCGCCTCGCGGGGCTGCCGCCGACGCTCGTCGTCACCGCGCAGAACGACGTGCTGCACGTCGAAGCGGAGAACTATGCGGGCTGCCTGATCTCGTCGGGCGTGCTCACGCAGGTGATCCGCTACCCGGACATCACGCACGCCGCGCTCGCCACGCACGAAGCCGCATTCGAGGAAGCCGTGCGCTTCTTCCAGTGCCGCTTCCAGGCCCGCCAGCCGAACCGTCCCGAATAACCAGAACCAATCCACGCTTACTGGAGATCCACATGGCCATCCTACGCACCTCCCGTTCCCGAATCGCGACCGCGGCGATCGTCACGCTCGCCGTCGTCGGCCTCGGCACGTTCGGCGCGATGCGCGTGAGCGCGAACGCCCCCGAGAAAGCGGCGGCGCCGCTGCCCGAAGTCGACGTCGCGACCGTCGTGCCGCAGACCGTGACCGACTGGCAAAGCTATTCGGGCCGCCTCGAGGCGGTCGAGAAAGTCGACGTGCGCCCGCAGGTGTCGGGCACGATCGTCGCGGTGAACTTCAAGGACGGCGCGCTCGTGAAGAAGGGCGACGTGCTGTTCGTGATCGACCCGCGCCCGTACCAGGCGGAAGTCGATCGCGCCGCCGCGCAGCTCGCGGCCGCGCAGGCCCGCAACGGCTACGCGCAGAGCGACTGGCAGCGCGCGCAGCGGCTGATCGGCGACAACGCGATCGCGAAGCGCGACTACGACGAGAAGCAGAACGCGGCGCGCGAAGCGAACGCGAACCTGAAGGCCGCCGAAGCCGCGCTGGAAACGGCGCGCATCAATCTCGGCTATACGCGCATCACCGCGCCGGTGTCGGGCCGCGTGTCGCGCGCGGAAATCACGCTCGGCAACGTCGTGTCGGCCGGCGCGTCGGCCGCGCCGCTGACGACGCTGGTATCGGTGTCGCCGATCTATGCGTCGTTCGACGCGGACGAGCAGACCTACCTGCAATACATCAACGGCGCGCGCAGCGGCCGCAAGGTGCCGGTCGAGCTCGGCCTCGCGAACGAAACCGGCTACTCGCGCAGCGGCGAGATCGATTCGGTCGACAACCGGCTCGACACGTCGTCCGGCACGATCCGCGTGCGCGCCCGCTTCGACAACGCGGACGGCACCCTGGTGCCGGGCCTCTACGCACGCGTGAAGGTGGGCGGCAGCGCGCCGCACGAGGCGCTGCTCGTCGACGACGCGGCGATCAACACCGACCAGGACAAGAAGTTCGTGTTCGTCGTCGACCAGCAGGGCCGCGTGTCGTATCGCGAAGTGCAGCAAGGGATGCAGCACGGCAACCGGCGCGTGATCGTGAGCGGGCTGTCGGCCGGCGACCGCGTGGTCGTGAACGGCACGCAGCGCGTGCGTCCGGGCGAGCAGGTGAAGCCGCACATGGTCCCGATGACGGGCGGCGATGCGCCGTCCGCGCCGCTCGCGAGCACCGCGAAGCCGGCCGCACCGGCGAAGGCGGATTCGTAAGCGGCGCGCCGCTTCGCATCCGCGTTCAACCAGACAGAGCAACCCATGAACATTTCCAAATTCTTTATCGACCGGCCGATCTTTGCAGGAGTCCTATCGGTGATCATCCTGCTCGGCGGGGTGATCGCGATGTTCCTGCTGCCGATTTCGGAATATCCGGAAGTCGTGCCGCCTTCGGTGATCGTGAAGGCGCAGTACCCGGGCGCGAACCCGAAAGTGATCGCCGAGACGGTCGCGTCGCCGCTGGAAGAGCAGATCAACGGCGTCGAGGACATGCTCTACATGCAGTCGCAGGCGAACAGCGACGGCAACATGACGATCACCGTCACGTTCAAGCTGGGCACCGATCCGGACAAGGCCACGCAGCTCGTGCAGAACCGCGTGAACCAGGCGCTGCCGCGCTTGCCGGAAGACGTGCAGCGGCTCGGCATCACCACGGTGAAGAGCTCGCCGACGCTGACGATGGTGGTCCACCTGATCTCGCCGGACAACCGCTACGACATGACCTACCTGCGCAACTACGCGCTGATCAACGTGAAGGATCGCCTGTCGCGGATCCAGGGCGTCGGCCAGGTGCAGCTGTGGGGTTCGGGCGACTACGCGATGCGCGTGTGGCTCGATCCGCAGAAGGTCGCGCAGCGCGGGCTGTCGGCCGAGGACGTCGTGCAGGCGATCCGCGAGCAGAACGTGCAGGTCGCGGCCGGCGTGATCGGCGCATCGCCGTCGCTGCCCGGCACGCCGCTGCAGCTGTCGGTGAACGCGCGCGGCCGTCTGCAGACGGAAGACGAATTCGGCGACATCGTCGTGAAGACGACGCCGGACGGCGGCGTCACGCACCTGCGCGACATCGCGCGGATCCAGCTCGACGCGTCCGAGTACGGGCTGCGCTCGCTGCTCGACAACAAGCCGGCCGTCGCGATGGCGATCAACCAGTCGCCGGGCGCGAACTCGCTGCAGATCTCGGACGAGGTGCGCAAGACGATGGCCGAGCTGAAGCAGGACATGCCGGCGGGCGTCGACTACAAGATCGTCTATGACCCGACGCAGTTCGTGCGCTCGTCGATCAAGGCCGTCGTGCACACGCTGCTCGAAGCGATCGCGCTGGTCGTGATCGTCGTGATCGTGTTCCTGCAGACCTGGCGCGCGTCGCTGATTCCGCTGATCGCGGTGCCGGTGTCGATCATCGGCACGTTCTCGCTGCTGCTCGCGTTCGGGTATTCGATCAACGCGTTGTCGTTGTTCGGGATGGTGCTCGCGATCGGGATCGTGGTCGACGATGCGATCGTCGTCGTCGAGAACGTCGAGCGCAACATCGAGAACGGGATGAACGCGCGGCAGGCGACCTACAAGGCGATGCAGGAAGTGAGCGGGCCGATCATCGCGATCGCGCTGACGCTGGTCGCCGTGTTCGTGCCGCTCGCGTTCATGTCGGGCCTGACCGGCCAGTTCTACAAGCAGTTCGCGATGACCATCGCGATCTCGACGGTGATCTCGGCGTTCAACTCGCTGACGCTGTCGCCGGCGCTGTCCGCGATCCTGCTGAAGGGGCACGGCGACAAGGAAGACTGGCTCACGCGTGTGATGAACCGCGTGCTCGGCGGCTTCTTCCGCGGCTTCAACAAGGTGTTCCATCGCGGGGCGGAGAACTACGGCCGCGGCGTGCGCGGCGTGCTGTCGCGCAAGACGCTGATGCTCGGCGTGTATCTCGTGCTGGTGGGCGCGACGGTGCTCGTGTCGAAGGTCGTGCCGGGCGGCTTCGTGCCCGCGCAGGACAAGGAATACCTGATCGCGTTCGCGCAGCTGCCGAACGGTGCGTCGCTCGACCGCACCGAGAAGGTGATCCGCGACATGGGTTCGATCGCGCTGAAGCAGCCGGGCGTCGAGAGCGCGGTCGCGTTCCCGGGGCTGTCGGTGAACGGCTTCACCAACAGCTCGAGCGCGGGCATCGTGTTCGTCACGCTCAAGCCGTTCGCGGAACGGCACGGCAAGGCGCTGTCGGCCGGCGCCATCGCGGGTGCGCTGAACCAGAAGTACGGCGCGATGAAGGATTCGTTCGTCGCGGTGTTCCCGCCGCCGCCGGTGCTCGGCCTCGGTACGCTCGGCGGGTTCAAGATGCAGATCGAGGATCGCGGCGCGGTCGGCTACGCGAAGCTGTCGGATGCGACCAACGACTTCATCAAGCGCGCGCAGCAGGCGCCTGAACTCGGCCCGCTGTTCACGAGCTACCAGATCAACGTGCCGCAGCTCAACGTCGATCTCGATCGCGTGAAGGCGAAGCAGCTCGGCGTGCCGGTGACCGACGTGTTCAACACGATGCAGGTGTATCTGGGTTCGCTGTACGTGAACGACTTCAACCGCTTCGGACGCGTGTACCAGGTGCGCGTGCAGGCCGATGCGCCGTTCCGCCAGCGCGCGGACGACATCCTGCAACTGAAGACGCGCAACGACAAGGGCGAGATGGTGCCGCTGTCGTCGCTGGTCACCGTGACGCCGACGTTCGGCCCGGAAATGGTCGTGCGCTACAACGGCTACACGGCGGCCGACATCAACGGCGGCCCGGCGCCCGGCTTCTCGTCGGGGCAGGCGCAGGCCGCGGTCGAGCGCATCGCGCACGAGACGCTGCCGCGCGGCGTGCGCTTCGAGTGGACCGACCTCACGTACCAGCAGATCCTCGCGGGCGATTCGGCGATGTGGGTGTTTCCGATCAGCGTGCTGCTCGTGTTCCTCGTGCTCGCCGCGCTGTATGAAAGCCTGACGCTGCCGCTCGCCGTGATCCTGATCGTGCCGATGAGCATTCTGTCGGCGCTGACGGGCGTGTGGCTCACGCAGGGCGACAACAACATCTTCACGCAGATCGGCCTGATGGTGCTGGTGGGGCTGTCGGCGAAGAACGCGATCCTGATCGTCGAATTCGCGCGCGAGCTCGAACACGACGGCAGGACGCCGCTCGAGGCCGCGATCGAGGCGAGCCGGCTGCGGCTGCGCCCGATCCTGATGACGTCGATCGCTTTCATCATGGGCGTGGTGCCGCTCGTCACGTCGACCGGCGCGGGTTCGGAAATGCGTCATGCGATGGGGGTCGCGGTGTTCTTCGGGATGCTCGGCGTGACGCTGTTCGGGCTGATGCTGACGCCGGTGTTCTACGTCGTGCTGCGCACGCTCGCGGGCGGCAAGATTCACGTCGCCGGCAAGGACTCGGCGGGTTATGGCGTGTCGCCGTCGGGTGCGTCGGCTTCCGATGCTTGAGGATAGAAAGATGGACAACATGCACAACACGAACGGCCTGATGCGCTTCGCGAAGGTGGCGGCCGCGAGCACCCTGCTCGCGACGCTGCTCGCCGCGTGTGCGGTCGGCCCCGACTACCAGCGTCCCGACGCGGCGGCGCCCGCCGCGTTCAAGGAAGCGCCGACCCTCGCCGCCGGCGAGCAGGCCGGCACGTGGAAGACGGCCGAGCCGTCGGATGGCGAACACCGCGGCGAATGGTGGAAGGTGTTCGGCGACCCGGTGCTCGATTCGCTCGAGACGCAGGCGCTTGCCGCGAACCAGAACCTGAAGGCCGCGGCCGCGCGGGTCGAGGAAGCGCGGGCGGCGACGCGTTCGGCGCGCTCGCAATGGTTCCCGCAGGTCGGCGCCGGTTTCGGGCCGACGCGCGAGGGGCTGTCGTCGGCGTCGCAGTTCCAGCCGCAGGGCACCGGCCCGACCAACGCGACGCTGTGGCGCGCGCAGGGCACGGTGTCGTACGAAGCCGATCTGTTCGGCCGCGTCGGCCGCAACGTCGAGGCGTCGCGTGCCGATCAGGCGCAGAGCGAAGCGCTGTTCCGTTCGGTGCAGCTCGCGCTGCAGGCCGACGTCGCGCAGAACTACTTCGAACTGCGTCAGCTCGATTCGGACCAGGACCTGTACCGCCGCACGGTCGAGTTGCGCGAGCAGGCACTGAAGCTCGTGCAGCGCCGCTTCAACGAAGGCGACATCAGCGAGCTCGACGTGTCGCGCGCGAAGAACGAACTGGCGAGCGCGCAGGCCGATGCGGTCGGCGTCGCGCGCCGGCGCGCGGCGTCCGAGCATGCGCTCGCCATCCTGCTCGGCAAGGCGCCCGCGGATTTCGCGTTCAAGGAAACGCCGATCGTGCCGGTCGCGGTGAAGATTCCGCCGGGCCTGCCGTCCGCGCTGCTCGAACGCCGCCCGGACGTGTCGGCGGCCGAACGCGCGATGGCGGCCGCGAACGCGCGGATCGGGCTCGCGAAGTCGGCGTACTTCCCGAAGCTCGATATCACCGGGTCGTTCGGCTATGAAGCGTCGACGCTCGGCAACCTGTTCCTGTGGTCGAGCCGTACGTTCCTGCTCGGGCCGTTCGCCGGTACCGCGCTGACGTTGCCGCTGTTCGACGGCGGACGGCGGGCGGCCGGCGTGCAGCAGGCGCGCGCGCAGTACGACGAGCAGGTCGCGAATTACCGGCAGCAGGTGCTCGTCGCGTTCCGCGAGGTCGAGGACAATCTCGCCGATCTGCGCCTGCTCGACGACCAGATCCGCGCGCAGGATGCGGCCGTCAATGCGTCGCGCCGGGCCGCGACGCTGTCGCGGACGCAGTACCAGGAAGGCGAGGTCGCGTATCTCGACGTGATCGACAGCGAGCGCTCGGTGCTGCAGTCGCAGTTGCAGGCGAACCAGTTGACCGGTGCGCAGGCGGTGTCGACCGTCAATCTGATCCGTGCGCTGGGCGGCGGGTGGGGCGCGGCGCCGACGGCGGTCGGCGATGCGGCGTCCGTCAAGGCGGAAGTGGCGGCGCGGTGACGCGCGAACGGCGGGCGGTTCGTCGCTCGCCGGCCGGGAAGCGAAAAGCCCCGGCATGCAGGCTTTGGTCTGCATGCCGGGTTTTTTCTATGGGGCGTCGCGAATTTCGGGGAGGAGCGGTCAGTCGACAGCATCCGGGAGATCGGTAACAATCCATCTGATTCTCACGGGTAGCTGCTGATCGTGACGGAAGAGATATGACGCATTCCTTATAGGCGCATCACGACAATAGCGTTCCCATCCGGTTTCCACTACCAGATCATCGAGAATCCGAATGCGCTTTGCGGTGACACGATAAAACCTCGAGAGGGGTACGATGGCAGACTCAATCTCGGATGAGGAGCTGTTCGAGCTCTGGCTCAATAACTTCCTGAAGTGGCTGGAAGCTTTGACCATGGAACCAGTCGAGCTTTGTGATACTTGGGGAAACTACAACGTCGCCTGGGAATTGGTTTCCGACCTGAACACGGCCGGAAGTTTCATCGTCGCCGTCAAGTGCGGGTATCTTACTGAACGACAAAAACAAGAGATTCGCGTTTTTCTCGATAGTCTCACCCTGATACCGAAGTCGTTGCTTGTTTCAGCGACAACGGCAGCGGCCAATCGAAAAGCGATGAGCGACGCGTGTTGGGTGCGCTATCGCGAAGGCGCGCTCGCCCTGCTGGTTATCCTCCGGCCTGCGGCCGAAAGGAACAGAGAATACTTTTCCCGCCAGAAATGATCGGATGATTACTTCGGGCCGATGCCGGCCATCGACTTCGCGCGCAAGCGCATCGTTCGATGGCGTCACGGACGGAGCCGCACCGATAGATGCAAGCGTTGAATTCCGGTCTTGGTCGACACGGCGGCCGTCTAATCGTGGAGTAGTATTCCCGCATGTCCGCGGTTATTGTCCAGGCCTCCACGGCGCCCGGCCGATGATCTACCCGTGACGGCGGTGGCAAGCTCGTTAGCGAGCGTCTGGAACCTGCTTCGACGATACGTGCGGCGGCGCCGTCCGCGGCGACGGCATTGACGGGAACGCATCATGTCAACCGAGTGGAAGCACCGCGTCAGACTGTTTATCCAGCGCTTCTGGCAGCCGACCAGTGCGTGCATGACCTGCATGCCGGGGAGCTGGGGAAATATCACGAGCCTGCCCCACTGGACCATCGCATTTCATACGGGTCTGCTGACCGGGCTCCTGGCTGTACTTCTGACTTTCACGCCGGTGGGGAAACTCTATGCGCATCGATATGGCAATGCGCTGGTCGTTGGCGTCCTGACGACGTTGGGCGATGCGTACTCGCACACGAGTCATTACCGTATCCCCTATGTCGAGCACATCGTGACGGGTGCCATTTCAGGTCTATTGGCGCTTGCGGCCTCCTATCTCTTCGAAGATCGCGCGCGGCGCCTTCGCGCGGTGTGGGCTCGCGTTTCCGGACAGCTTATCCGCTGACTTTCCGGGCAACGTGCCGACAAGTGACCGTTGCGGGCCGGAAGTGAGACGTCCACGGAAATCCACGAAGAACCTTTTTCATTGCACCGCATGTCGCAACTAACGGTCAGTTCCGCCCGGCACCTTCCGACGGCGCGGCGGCGTCCCGCCCCGCGCGCCGTCGATGGATGACGACGATCAGCGTGCGGGCAGAGCGGCAACGCGTGACGCCGCGTCCGCATCCGCGCGGAACCGGTCACGCGCCACCACATCACCGCATCACGCGCCGCCGAACGCGCGTCCCATCGGCTTCATCCGCATCCCGCGCGCGAGCCGGGTCCACGGCAGGTCCGCCGGGTCGGCCTGCATCGGCCCCGGCGCCTTGGCGACCAGCACCGCGTGCGCGATGTCCTGGAAATCGGCGCGGAAGTGCACCGAGCTCTTGTTGACGAGAATCTTCATCGCCTCCGGCTCGATTCCGCCCACCCGATACAGATTGCGATCGAGCATCTGCGCCTTGCCGGCGCTCACGACGATCCGCACGCCGTCGATCCGCAGGCACGCGACCGGCCCGACGTCGGCCTGCATGCCGTTCATCATCGGGCCGTCGTAGCGGCAGATGCCGTCGGACAGCGCGACGACCTCGAAGCGCGCGCGAAGCGGCTCGTCGCCGGGCACGCCCGAGCCGCCGAGCGACAGGTCGATGCGCGCGCCGGTTCCCGCGCGCCACGCCACGGCCACCGCCGCCGGATCCCACAGCAGGCCGAGCGCCGCGTCCTGCGCGCCATGACGCAGCAGCGCGCGAAGCAGGCCCGTCGTATTCGAATCGCCGCCCGCGCCCGGGTTGTCCTGCGTGTCGGCGATCACGACCGGTTTGCTTGCGTCCGCCGCGAGCCGCATCGCCTCGCGCACGGCGTCGTCCGGCGACAGGAACGGCACCTGCCACTGCGCCTCGTCGGCCAGCATCGTGTCGTACAGCGTCTGTACGGCGGCCTCTACCGCGTCGGCGTCGCCATAGCCCCAGATGACCGGCCCGCATTCCGGGAAATCCGCGGCCGGGAAGCCCGGTGCGAACGACAGCGACACCACGCCGCCGGCTTCGAGCGCCGCAAGGCGCGCGTACATCGTGCAAGCGGGATCGAGCAGCGTGCACATCCCGTTGATCGGAATCAGGAACGGCAGCCGCCGCGCCGCGCGATGCAGCGGGCCGCGGCCCGCGAGCAGGCGTTCGAGCAGCGCGGCCGCGCGTGCGCCGGTTTCCGCCATGTCCACGTGCGGATACGTGCGAAAGGCGACCAGTGCGTCGGCGTGGCGCAGCATCAGGTCGGTCACGTTCGCGTGCAGATCGAGCGACGCGACCACCGGCACGTCCGGGCCGACCGCGGCGCGCACGCGCTCGAGCAGGGTGCCTTCGCCGTCGTCCGTGTGCTCGGCGACCATCGCGCCGTGCAGGTCCAGATACACCGCGTCGCAGTCGCCGCGTCGCGCCGCCTCGACGATCTCGCCGGCGATGCGTTCGAAGGCGTCCTCGGTGACGTGCGCCGACGGGCTCGCGCCGGCCCAGATCACCGGCAGCAAGCGCCAGCCGCGCCGCTCGGCCGCGTTGATGAAGCCGCCGGCCGGAATGTTGACGTCGCGTAGCGCGAGCACGTCGGCGCCGCGCACCAGCGCGGGAAATCCTTCGCCGCGTTCGAAGTTGGCATAGGCGGCCTTGGTGGGCGCGAAGGTATTGGTTTCATGCTGGAAACCGGCAACGAGAATGCGTCGGGTCATGTGTCTGAGTCCAGTAAAGCAGGTGGGTGTGCGGGGTCGATGGGGCGCTACGGTGCCGTCGCGGCACGCCGGTCAGCGCGCTGCGGCGGGCAGGCGGTTCATGATCAGCGCGACGGCGCCCGCGACCATCAGCGCGACGATCACGAGCAATCCCGCCTGCATGCTGCCGGTGGCGGTGCGGATCTCGCCGATCAGCGTCGGGCTGAGGAAGCCGCCGAACAGGCCGATCGTGTTGATGAGCGCGATGCCGCCGGCCGCCGCGTTGCCGGTCAGGTATTGCGACGGGATGGCCCAGAACACGGTGTAGGCCGCCCACAACAGCGCCGTGGCGATCGTCATGCAGACGAGCGAGATCGCGAGATTGCCGCCGGCCCAGGTCGCGGCGGCCAGCGCGGCCGCGCCGACGAGCGCCGACACCGCGCTGTGCCAGCGGCGTTCGCCGCGCCGGTCCGAGCGCCGGCCGATCACGAGCATCGCGCAGGCGGCGCCGATGTACGGAATCATCGAATAGAAGCCGATCTGCATCGTGTCGGTCACGCCGTTGGCCTTGAGGATCGACGGCAGCCAGAAGCTGACCGCGTAGATTCCGCAGATCATCGTGAAGTACGCGAACGCCAGCAGGTAGACGCGCGGGTCGCGCGCTGCCTGCCCGAACGCGTGGTGGCCGGCCGCGGGCGTCTGCAGCTCGGTGGCGAGCAGGCTTTTCTCGCGGTCGCTCAGCCACGTCGCATCGTCCGGGCGATCGGCCAGTACCTTCAGCACCAGCAGGCCGAGCACCGCGCACGGCAAGCCTTCCGCGACGAACATCCACTGCCAGCCGGCCAGCCCGTGCGCGCCGTCGAGGGCCGTCATCAGCCAGGTCGACAGCGGCGAGCCGACGATGCCGCCGATCGGCCCGGCCAGCATCACGACGGCCATCACGCCGGCCATGCGGCGCGGGCCGTACCAGTAGGTCAGGTAGAAGATCATGCCCGGCGCGAAGCCGGCCTCGAACACGCCGAGCAGAAAGCGCAGCACGTAGAACGACGTGGTGTCGTGCACGAACATCATCGCGGCGGACGTGAGCCCCCACAGCACCATGATCCGGCTGATGGTCTTGCGCGCGCCGATCCGGGGCAGCATCAGGTTGCTCGGAATCTCGAACAGCACGTAGCCGAGGAAGAAAATGCCCGCGCCGAGGCCGTAGGCCGCGTCGGAGAAGCCGAGCGCGCTTTGCATGTGAAGTTTCGCGAAGCCGATGTTGACGCGATCCAGATACGCGAACGTGTAGCAGAGCAACAGCAGCGGCAGCAGGCGCCAGTTCAGTTTGCGGTACAGCGCCTGTACTGGCGCGCTGTCGTGCGCGACCGGACGGCGGGAGGTTGGGACGGCGGACATGTCGCTCTCCAGTGGCGTAAGCGTGTTGCGGGACGGGTTCCGATTGCCGCATCGTCGAAGAGCCGAAAAAGCAGAGCAAGAGCAACTTAAGTGATCTAATGTTGCTCGACAGGCAACACTCGGGCAAACCGCCAGCAAACATCAGACAGACCGGACACGCCATGCGCGAACTCAACCAGCGCCGCTTGCGCTACTTCCACGAGGTGCTGACCCACGGCTCCATCCGCGGCGCGGCCGACAGCATCAATACCGCGCCGTCCGTGATCACGCGGCAGATTCGCCTGCTCGAGGAGGAGATCGGCGTCGAGCTGTTCGAACGGCAGGCGCGCGGCGTGCGGCCGACCGAGGCGGCCGCGCATCTGCTCGAATACTGGCGCGGTTGCCGCTCGCAGCAGGAATTGTTCGAGGAACGCCTGCAGGCGTTGCGGCGGCTGCAATCCGGCCAGGTGCGCATCGTCACCAGCGAAGGCTACGTCGACGTGCTGATGGACGAGGTGCTGACCGATTTCTGCATGCGTTACCCGAAGCTCGACGTGATCGTCGATGTGCTGCCCGTCAACAACGTGCTGCAGGAAGTGGCGGAGAGCCGCGCGCACATCGGGCTCGCGTACAACCCGCCGGCTCATCCGGAGATCGCGTATCTCGCCACGTCGTCGCAGCCGGTGGTGGCGCTCGTTCATGCCGGCCATCCGCTCGCGGTGCGGGGCGGCGCGGTGCGCGCGCACGAACTCGGCGAATATCCGCTCGCACTGATGCCGCCGGCGTTCGGCCTCGGTCAGGTCGCGCAGATGCTGGCGTATACCGAGAACCTGCCGATCCGTCCGACGCTGACGACCAACTCGCTCGCGGTGTTGCGCCATTTCGTGAAGCGCCACGAGGGGATTACGTTGATCGGCGCATTCGCCGCGTATCGCGAACTCGAGAGCGGCGAACTCGTCGCGCTGCCGATCGCGCATCCGTTGTTCGATTCCGCGAAAGCGCGCCTGCTCGTGAAGGCGGGGCGGCCGCTCGGCGTCGCGGCCGATACGTTGCTGAACTGCCTGCTGCACGACATGACGATGTTCGCGGGAGCGGCGACGCGTCGGGGCCCGACCGGGAAACGGCCGCGCGCGGCGAAGCGCGCGCGTTGACGGGCGCTGTCGCCGGAGGCGACGCTCAGGCGTCGGCGCGTCGTGTGTCGTTGATGCGATTTCCCGGCAAGCCGTCGCGCCGGGCTCCCGTTCCCTTTCCCGCCACCCGCCGAAACGACATCGGCGCGGCGCTTCATTCGTCGCGCCTACTCGGGTTACTCGGTACGCAATTTCTCGACAGTCCGCAATAAGTTGATATCTCGTCGCGGCACCGCTCACTACCATCCATCGATATCGAATCCACCCGATGGGCGGGCGGTTTGACGGAGCCACCTCGCGTGGCGTGAGTGTCGATGGAACGAAGCACGAGCATCGAGGCAGGGCGCCGGGCGTCGGCATGGATCGCGATCGCGTTGACGCTGCTGCTGGCGTACGGCGTCGCGAGGCATGTGTCGCGGGCATCGCCGGCGCTGCCGCAGCAACGGCATTTTTCCGTCGACGTGGACCGCGACCGGGCGCCGTGGGCGCGACCCGTGATCGCGATTCACGAAGGCATGCCGGTGCATATCGACGTGCATGCGCGGGAAACCGGCGTCCTGATGGCGCACGAAATACCGGGGGCGTTGGCGGCATGCGCGTCCGGCAGCACGCAGTCGCTGGATATTGTCCCGGTCGGCATCACCGGGCGTTTCTCGCCGCATTTCCACAGCCGGACCGGCGACACGATCGAGGTCGCCGTGATCGAAATCTATCCGGGGCCGTGACCGCAGCGCATTTTCACCACGACAAACAAGACGGAAGGAGACAACGATGCGATCACCGATTCGCGCAGCGTTCGCGCTGTCGCTCTGCATGTTCGTGCTGACCGGCTGCGGCGGAGAAGCCGATGACACGCCGGCGGCCACGCCCGGCGTGTCCGTGGCCGACTATGTCGTGCCGCGGGTGCCGAGCTGCAGCCCGGGCGATACGCCCGAGACCGCACTGCAGGGGCAGGTGCCGGCCGCACTTCGACAGGCCGGCTTCGGTGGCTTCAACTGCAACCTCAAGCGCGTGAGCCAGGTTCAGGGCGAAGGCGCGTCGTGGTCGGCCGCCACGTATACCGACAGGAAAGGCCAGACCTGCTTCTATCACGCGACGATGGGCGCGAGCGCGCTGTTCAACAATCCCGATGCGCCGCCGCGCGTGAACCCGGGCGTGCCGGTGATCGACATCACCAACCCGGCGCGGCCGGTGCGGGTGAGCTCGCTGACGTCCACGTCGATGATCGATCCGTGGGAGTCGCTGCGCGTGAACGTCGCGCGCGGGATCCTCGCCGCCGACAACGGCCTGGGCGGCGGTGGCGGCCCGGAGATCGACCTGTACGACATTGCTTCGGATTGCACACGGCCGCAGTTGCTGGCGAGCGTGCCGGTCGGCACGGGCGCGGACGGCGGTATCGTACCGACCACCCGGTCGCTCGGCCACGAAGGCGGATTTTCACCCGACGGGCTGACCTATTACGTCGGCGGCGCCTTCACGAAAAGCTACTACGCGATCGACCTGACCGTGCCGACCCGGCCGAAGATGATTTCCGCGATCGGCCTGCCGGATCTGGGCATGGGCAGTTTTTCGCACGGCCTGTCGGTGAGCCAGGACGGAACGCGGGCGTACTTCGTCGCGTCGGGGAACGGCGGTGCGGCCGTCGGCATGAGTGCGCCGCCGCTGAACGACGCGAACGCGACCGGCGACAACGGCTTTTTCGTCGTCGATACCAGCGAAGTGCAGAGCCGGCGTCCCAACGCGCAGATGCACCGGATCGCGACCGTGCCGGTGCGGAACGGCAGCGTCGCGCAACATACGATCTCGTTCGCCGTGGCGGGCAAACCGTATCTGATCGAAGTCGACGAGGGCGGGGGCGGCGGGCTCCAGGATCCGGGCGCAACGGCGGTCAAAGCCGCATGCAATGCCGGTGTGGCGCCGTTCCCGATGGGGCACATCTACGACATGTCCAACGAAGCTGCGCCGCGGCTGGTGTCGGAGCTCCGGCTCGAAACGCACGCGATCGCGAACTGCAGCCAGGTCATTCCCGATATCACCGGCCTGACCACATTCACGTACGGCGCGCACTACTGCAGCGTCGACAACCGGCAGAACGCGACCGCGCTCGCGTGCAGTTACTTCAACTCCGGCATTCGCGTCTTCGACATTCGCGATCCGTCGAAGCCGAAGGAGATCGCGTACTACAACCCGGCTTCGGTGAAGTCGCCCGGCGCGGGCTCGGCGCATCTGATGTTCGGTCAGTACCGTGCGGGCGGGCCGGACTGGTGTGCATCGCGTCTCGATTTCGATTTCGATCGCCACCTGCTGACCACCGCATGCCAGGACAACGGCATGCTCGTGTTGTCGTTCGAGAACGACAGTTGGCCGTTCCCCGAAAGCACGAAGGCGACGGAGATCGGCAATTGATGCGCTTTCGCCGTGACCTGCTGGTTTGCGCGATTGCGCTCGCGATGCCGCTGACGTGTGCCGGTTTCGAGGCCGACGTGCACTTCGGCCTCACGCTTTGGCTGGCACGGCAGGCCGGCTTCGCGCCGCGCGACGCCGAGGCCATTGCGCTCGCGGATCAACGCATCGATGCAGGATCGATCGAGTACATGACATCGCCGTTGCAGTACGCGTGCCTGTCGCGCTTTGTCCCCGATGCGCTCGATGCGCAGGCCCGACACTATCCGGGCGCGCGCAGCGTACCGGTCGATGCGCAGGCAAGAGCCGTAGTGCCCGGTGGGCCGGCTGCGCTCGCGCCCGTCGACGCGGCGCTCGGCAAGGCCGGCGGCGGCAAGGCCGCGTTCATGCTCGGCGAATTCGGCCGCGCGCTCCATGGCTGGCAGGATTCGTGGGCGCATCGCGGTGTGCCGTCCGTTCCGGACTGGAGCCGCGCCGGCATCGCGTGCGATGCCGGTCTGGCGATGGCGGCGCCGCTCGATCGACACGCATCGTCGAGCCACGCGGCGGAGCTGACCTGGCGTCGGGTCGCCGATGTGGAAGCGATGGCGCAGGCGACCTACCTTCAGATGATCCGGTATCCGGCTATCGATGGAGCGGCGCGGCAGGCGGCACCCTGGGATCAAGTCCGGCAACGGCTTCCCGACTTCGTCGCTGCGCGAACGAAGCGCGCGAAGTCGGACTGGTTCGTCGCGAACGGCATCGCGGATACGTCGTTTCTCGACGGTATCAGCCTGCCCGACGGGCCTGCGTGGAAAACCGTCCGATGGCATGGGCGGCGCGACCTGCCCGCGCCGCTGCCGTCGGCGATGCAAGCTGGCGTCGACAAGGACATCGTCGATTTCTACACACGCTTTCTCAGCGACTGGGTCACGACGTCGCCGGTCGACAAGCGCTGGCTGCCCGCGATTTCGGTCGAGCGCGGGCAGAAGCCTGACGATGCGTTGGTCAACGCGCTGGTTGGATGGAGACTGAGGGATCACGGCGCTTATCTGGCCGTCGAAGGGTTACCGCATTCGGCGACGCATTCGCTCGCACCTGCGCGCAATCGCACGTCGTTCGAGGTGTTCAGGTCATTGAACGACGCCGTGCTGCCGCTGATCGTCGAAGGCGAGAAGCCGTCCCCCGTCCTGCCTTTCGTGGTGTTTGCGCTACCGTGGTCGAGCGCCGGCCACCCGCGCGCCGTTGCACTCGTCAAACTGCTCGACGCACCGTACGACACCGTGGGGATCGTGTCGGAGAAGCGCAATGGAATCGGCTGGAAGGTGACGGGATGGATCTCGTCGGCCGACTACTGATCGGGAAGACGTCGAAATGCGTGACGATATCGTGCATCAATCGGCGCGGGCGAGCGGCCAGTTCGAAGGCGTCGCATTGCACGGAAAGGGACGGCTGACCTTCGGGCTCGCATGGATTGTCTTGTGCACGCCAACCGGCGCGAGCGCCCACGCATGGAATATCCCGTACTATCTTCCGGTGCCGTTGTGGCTGTATGCGTATGCCGCAACGGGCACGCTGATGGTGTCCTTCATGATCCTTGCGTTTGCGTCGGGCATGCGCGCACCCGAGCCGGGAAGGCGATCCGGAACCTGGACGAAAGCGCTGCGAATCCCGGTTCCGCTCGTGAACGCCGCGCAAATCGCGAGTGCGGTATTCGTCGCGCTCCTGGTCGTGGCCGGCCTCGCGGGAACCACGAATCCGTTCCTGAACCTGGCGATGCCGGGCTTCTGGATCTGGTTCTATCTGGGCGCCTTGTATGTCAGCGCGATATTGGGTGACGTTTATGCATTCACCAATCCGTTTGCGCTTCTGTTGCGAATCGCCGTGCGCTGTTTCCCCGTCCTGGAGCGCGGGCGCTTTCGTTATCCCGAACATCTCGCCTCGTGGCCCGCGTTGGGCGGCTATATCGCGCTCATCGCGCTGGAACTGTTCGGCGCGGGGCGCCCCCGAGACGTCGGCCTGTTCCTCGTCGCGTATGCCGCGTATGCGCTGATTGGCGCGTTCTGCTTCGGGCGCGAGCGCTGGCTCGCCCACGGCGATACGTTCGGCGTGCTGTGCAGGCTATGCGCGAAGCTGTCGCCGCTGAAATGGTGTGGGGCAGCGCGGCGTCACGTGATCGTGGAATCGAGAAAGCCGGTCGCGGACATGTCGCGCGCCGGGCCGGCGGATACCAGCGTCATCGCCTTTCTGTCGTTCATGCTGTCGTCGACGGCCTACGACGGCTTGCGCGATACGGCTACGTGGCACGCATTCTTCTGGCGCAGCATCTATCCGCACGTCGTCGATCTGTTTCCGTCGCTCGGCCGGCACTACGCTTTTTCAGCGGACATCCTGCTGATCTGGCAATGGGTGGCGTTCGCGATCATCGGCATCGCGTATTACCTGGTGTTCCGGGGCTGCTGCACGCTCGGCGCGATCAGTTCGCGTTCGTCGTCGGGCGGAGCGTCGTTCTCGCGGCAGTTCTGCCTGATACTGCTGCCGATCGCGTTCTTCTACAACGTCTGCCATTACTTCACGCTGTTCTGGGATCAGGGGCGGCAGATCTTCCGGCTCGCGTCCGATCCGCTCGGGCTCGGGTGGAATCTGCTGCCGGTGGCGGCCGCGGCCGATCAGATGTCGGCGGCCCAGGCGCTCATCGACGTCGGATACATCTGGCATGCGCAGGTGCTCCTGATTCTCGCCGGGCACGTCGTGAGCGTGATGCTCACGCATGCGATTGCCGTCCGGAGCGGCCGTCCGGCCGCAACGGCGACCGTCGGCCAGTTGCCGCTGCTGGTGCTGACGATCGCATTGACGATCAGCGGCCTGTGGATTCTGTCGCTTCCGCTGGCGTAGCGGTCGCGGCGCGCGGCTTGAGTGCGGAGGGCGACACGCCCCACCGCTTGCGGAATGTCGCCGAAAAGTGGCTCGCCGACGAGAAGCCGCAGTCGATCGCGGCTTCCGTCACGCCGTATGCCCCGCGCTCGATCAGGCGGCGGGCGGCTTGAAGGCGGTTCTCGATGATGTACTGGTGCGGCGTCAGTCCGTTGGCCTTTCTGAAGCTCCGGATGAACGAATAGAGATCGCCCGGGTAGCCGACCGCATCGGCCACCATCATCAGCGTCAGCGGGCCGCGGAAATGGTCCCTGATGTACTCACCGGCCTTGCGCATCATGCCGGCATGCGCATATTGCTTCGCCTGCGGCCGAGATTCCAGGTGCAGCATGCGGTGCAGCGCGGCTGAGCCGAGCGCTTCCGCATAGGTCGGGCCCTGCGGCATCCCCGCGACGGCGTCTTCATGGAGGCTGCGGACGATCTGTGTGAGCAGGTCGTCGATCACGTCCGTCCGGAGCGCGGCCGACGCGAACCAGACGTCGCTTTGCAGCCCTGTCCGCGACAGCCATGACGGTTCGAAGTGGACGCTGATCCACTCGATTTCATCGGACCATCGGCCGGAAAACGAGAAGCCGGGCGGAACATAAGCCAGCGGTCCGCGGATGCGGGTCGGTGCCCACCGGCCGGTGTTCGTTCGCAGCTCGAGTGTCGTGGGCGCCTGCAGATACATGCCCAGGATCGGGCCGGTCGTCTCCAGATCGACGATTTCCGTGGCGCCAGCGATGTAGTGCTCGATCGAGACCGCGGCGAACGATGGCGCGACGGGCTGCCTTTTCCACTTGTGCGGCGGATGCCAACCGACGCGGCTTCCGTTCGGCGCAATCGCGCAGACGTCCCTCATGGCTGGCCGGCTGATCACGCGTTCTCCTTTCGTCTGATCTGGCGAGCGGTTCCCGAGATGCGATTCGATGCCTCGATGGCATCGCGCAAGCGAACCCACTGTAGGCCGCGATACTTACTCGTTGCTTACCTGGCGGCGTGTGTGAGCCAGGGCCGCAACCGTCAGGAATTGCCGGCGGCAGCCCGCAGCGCCCGCACCAGCTCGCTCGCCGCCTTGCCGAGCCCCGTATGTTTCGGCCGCCGCAAGTACACGGGCAGCGGCAACCCGTTGCGGATGTTCGCGAACACGAGCGGCGCGAGTTCGCCATCGGCCACGTACCGGCCGATGATCGATTCCGGCAAATTCGCCCAGCCATGACCGGCCTTCACGAGCGCGATCGCGGTGGCCATGTCGGTCACCTTCCACGTGCGGTTGCCGATCAGCGGCCGCACGTCGGTCAACGGCCGTTCCGGATCGGCGATCACGATCTGCCGAAATCCCGACAACCGCTCGATCGTCTCCGGATGCGCGACATCGGCAATTGCCGGATGGCCGGGCGCGGCGACCGCGATCAGCGTCTCGGTCCACAGCGCGTGAATCTGTTCCTGCGGATGCAGATCGAGCCCGCCGTACGCGACGCAAAGATCGACGGCGCCGCGATGCAGCGCATCGACGATCACATCCTGCGGCGCCGTGACGACGCTGACCGCGAGCGCCGGATATTGCGCCGCGACGGCCGTCAGCGCGCGTGCAACCGGCGCACCGTCGATTTCGGCCGCGAGCCCGAGCCGCAGCGTGTCCTCGACGCCTTCCGACAAGTGCTGCGCATGCGCGCGCAGCGCATGCAGCCGTTCGGCGATCGCGCGTGCGTCGGGCAGCAGCGCGGCCATCGCGGCGGTCGGCGTCGGCTCGCGCGTGCCGCGATCGAACAGCACGAGGTCGAGTTCGGCCTCGAGGTTCGCGATCGCCATGCTGACTGCCGACGGCGTACGGCCGAGCGCACGCGCGGCCGCCGAGAACGAGCCTTTGTCGATGACGGTCAGCAGCATGTCGATGTGATCGCTGGTCAGCATGGTCGGCCGTCTCCTGTCAGAAAAATTGAAAGGACCTGACTTTGGCGGACGACGTGCCCGCGGTAGTCTCGCCACCTGGTTCGATATGAAGGTGGTCGGTCATGCAAGGATGGAAGAGACGCATAGTCTACGTCGTGATGTTCGAGGTGCTCGGCATCCTCGTCGCGTCGTCGGTGCTCGGCATGTTGAGCGGCGCGAGCGCGGCGACGAGCGGGCTGCTCGGCGTGATGATCTCGACGACGGGCGTCATCGTCAATTTTCTGTACAACCTCGGCTTCGAGGCGTGGGAGCGGCGGCGCGCGGAAACGACGCGCACCGTCGGGCGGCGCGTCGTGCATGCGATCGGGTTCCAGATCGCGCTCGTGACGTTCCTGATTCCGCTGATCGCGTGGTGGCTCGACGTGTCGCTGCTGCAGGCGTTCCTGTACGACGCGGTGCTGATCGTGTTCTTCCCGATCTTCACGTTCACGTACAACTGGGCGTTCGACAGCGTGTTCGGGTTGCCGGACGCGGTGACGCGCAAGGCGGCGCCGGTGGCATGACGCAGAGGGATGCGAAACGATTCGATGCGGGCAGTACGCGTCGTGTCGTTTCGGTAGCAGGCCGTGCGACGACGGCAGCGAAGACGGGCGGCGCGCCTGCCGCCCGCGACGTTACGCGCCGACGAACTCGTGCACGTAACGGTTGAACACCGCGGGGCTCGCCGCGTTCATTCCGTGCGATGCGCCGGCGACGGTCTGCCGTTGCGCATCGCCGATCCACTGCGACAGCGTGTCGACGTTGTGACGGAACATCTTCGGGCTGCGCTGGCCGTCGATCAGCAGCGTGCGGCATGCGATGTCGCCGGCCGTGTGCTGCGAATACGCGGGCAGCGGGTCGCGCAGCTGCTTCGGCAGCGTGCTCGCATTGTCGATCGCCATCGTGCGAAAGCGCGCCGTGCTCTTCTTCCATGCGCCGGGCAGGCTCACGGAATCGACGAACATCTCGAGACCGGCTTCGACGTCGCCTTGCCCGATCAGGTTCACGGCCTTCGTGCGCAGCGCGAGGGCGGCGGCCGGCAGCGCGGCTTCGCGCACGCCGGGCTGCTGGAGCGGGCCGCCCGGATCGGCGAGCGTCAGCGACTCGACGAGGTGCGGATGCTGGCGCGCGACGTTGAACGCGACGCTGCCGCCGCGCGAATGGCCGACCAGGTGCACGGGGCCGAGATCGAGCGCATCGATGAATTCGGCGAGCTCGTCGACGTGGTTCTGCCAGCTGAACTCGTCCTGAATGCCTGCTTCGACGGCCGGCCAGTAATGGCTGAGGCTCGGCGCGATGCAGCGGTAGTGGGCCGACAGCGCCGCGAGCTGCGGATCCCAGTAGCGGTAGTCGCACAGCGAGCCGTGCACGAACACCATCGGCGCACCGCTGCCCCGCTCGACATACGGCAGGCTGATGCCTGACGAAAGCGTCGCAAATTGCAGGTCGGGGTTCGCGAGCACGGACGGCTCGATTCGCATGTTCATGGCTGAAAGGCTCAAAGGTGCGTCAACACGACGCAACTATGCATCACGGCGACCTGCAAGGAAAACGCATAATTTTCATCGTGACGATCAATTTTTTTGATGGCACAGCCGGAAACCCCTGTCGGAGCGTGGTCATGTACCGAAGCCTTCAATCGTCTGACGATTCGTTTCGCCGATGAAAGGGCGTGCCGCGGGCTGCGCGCACGCGCGCTGGCATCGGAACGGGGAAGGGGGCGCGTCAGCGCACGCTCAACGCGGGCGCGGTCTGAAGCTCGACGGGGAGGTCGTTGTCGGTGGCGAACTGCATCGCGAAATCGAATGCGTCCGCGCAGACGGCGCGCAATTCGTCGGACACGAACAGGCATTTGACGCCGCCGTCGACGACCGGCATCGCAAGCCGCGACAGCGCGCACGGATAGCCGGGCCGCCGTTCGCCGACGAACAGCGTGATGACGCCCGCGAGGCGCTCGGGCCAGTCGCTCGGGCGGAAGGTTTTCTGCGCGCGCGTGACGCCGCGGATCAAATGGCCGGCGATGCGGCCGTGGTCGGTGATGTCGATGCGATCCATGCTGGGGTGCGTGTCCTCGTGCGCGTCATTCGCCGCCGTCGGCCGCGGCGTCGCCGCGCGCGGGAATCCGGAGGTTGCGCAGCTTGTGATAGAGCGTTTTCTTCGGCATGCCGAGCGCCTCGCTCGCGTCCGCGACGTTGCCGTGGTGACGCCGCAGCATGTCCTCGATCAGCATCCGCTCGAAATACGCGAGCTGCTCCGCGAGCGTGCTGCCGGCCGTCGGCGTGCCGCCGGACGACAGCAGGCTGTCGCCGGTCAGCCCGAGCACGAAGCGGTCGGCCACGTTCTGCAGCTCGCGCACGTTGCCCGGCCACGCGTGCGTCATCAGTTCGGATACCTGCGCGGCGGTGACGACCGGCGCCGGCTGCCCGAAGCGCCGCGCGGCCGCGAGCACGAAATGCTCGAACAGCAGCGGCACGTCCTCGCGCCGCTCGCGCAGCGGCGGCAGCTCGATCTGCGCGACGTTGAGGCGATACAGCAGATCCGCGCGAAAACGTCCGTCGGCCGCGAGTTCGGCGAGATCCGCCTTCGACGCGGCCACCACGCGGCAGTCGACCGGAATCAGGTCGTTCGCGCCGAGCCGCTCGACCACGCGTTCCTGCAGCACGCGCAGCATCTTGATCTGCAGCGCGATCGGCATCGTCTCGATCTCGTCGAGGAACAGCGTGCCGCCGTCCGCCCACTCGATCTTGCCGATGCGCTTCTTGATCGCGCCGGTGAACGCGCCGGCCTCGTGGCCGAACAGCTCGCTCTCGAACACCTGCTCGGGCAGGCCGCCGCAGTTCAGCGCGACGAAATGCGCGTCGCGGCGGCCGCCGAAGTCGTGCAGGCTGCGCGCGATCAACTCCTTGCCGGTGCCCGTCTCGCCGGTGATCAGCACCGACACCGACGTATCGGCGAGGCGCAGGATCTTCTTGCGCACGTCGGCCATCGCGGGCGACTTGCCGAGCACGAACGCCTCGATGCCCTGCCAGTTGTTCAGCGCCGCGCGCAGCCCCTGCACCTCGAGCGTCAGGCGGCGCTTCTCGACCGCGCGCGCGACGCGGCCGGCGATCACGTCCGACGAAAACGGCTTCTCGATGAAGTCGTACGCGCCGACCTGCATCGCGCCGACGGCCGTCGAGATGTCCGCGTGGCCGCTGATCAGCACGACCGGGATCTGCGCGTCGATGGCCATCACGCGGCCGAGCAGCTGCAGCCCGTCGATGCCGGGCATCCGCACGTCCGACACGATCACCACCGGCGCGCCGGGCGCGACGTGCGCGAGCGCGTCGGCGGCGGACGCGAACGCGTCGACCGGGAACCCGGCGAGCGCGACGGCCTGCTCGACGCCGATCCGGACGTTTTCATCGTCCTCGACGACCAGCACCCGAATCTCATCTTCCATGCTCTGTCCTTTGTTGCGGCGTCGCCGCCGCGAATTCGATGGTGAATTGCGCGCCGCCTTCGTCGCGGTTCGTCGCGGTGATCCTCGCGCCGAACGCCTCGACGATGCGCGACGTGATCGCGAGGCCGAGCCCGAGGCCCTGGCCGCGCGGCTTGGTCGTGACGAACGGCTCGAACAGGTGCGGCAGCACGTCGGGCGCGATGCCCGCGCCGCTGTCGGTCACCGTCAGGCGCACGCGACCGGCGTCGTCCGCCTCGTCCGCGTCGTCCGCGTCGTCCGCTTCGACCGCCTCGATGACGATGCGGCGCACCGGCGCGTCGTGCACCGCGTCGAGCGCGTTGCCGAGCAGGTTCACGATCACCTGCTGCAACTGGCTCGATTCGGCCGAGACCGTCGTGCCGGGCGCGATGTTCACGTCGAGCCGTACGCCTTCGTCGCGAATGCGCGCATCGTAGATGAGCCGCGCATGCGCGACGGCCTCGTTCAGCGATACCGCGACGCGCTCGACGTCGGGCTTGCGCGCGAAGGTCTTCAGCTCGCCGGTGAGCACGGCCATGCCGTCGACCAGCTTGCCGACCCGCTCGAGATTCGCGAGCGCCGGCGCCGGCTGGCCGCGCTCGAAGAACGTGCGCGCGTTGTCGCACAGCGTGCGGATCGCGACGAGCGGCTGGTTCAGCTCGTGCGTGAGGCCGGCGGCCATCTGCCCGAGCACCGCGAGCTTGCCCGCGTGCACGACTTCCTGCTGCGACGCGCGCAGCCGCTGCTCGGTGCGTTCGCGCTCGTCGATCTCGCGCTGCATCCGCTCGTTCGCGGCCGTCAGCGCGGCGGTGCGTTGCGCGACGGTCAGTTCGAGCCGGTCGTTCGCGCGGCGCAGCGCATCCTGCGCGTTCAGCCGCGCGAGGATCGCCCGGCGGCGCTGGATCGCATAGCCGACCAGCAGCGCGACGATCAGGAACGCGCCGGTGACGAACACGAACGCCGTCTGCTGCTGGCGTCGCGCGCCCGCGATGTCGAGCAGCACCATCAGCGAATCGCCGGCCTGCGGCGCGGGGCGCGACATCACGAGATAGCGCGTGGTGCGGCCGGCGTGGCGCGGATCGGGGAAGGTGCCGAACCACGCGGCCGAGCTGCGATCGCCGATGCGGCGATAGGGCAGCGCGTCGACGGTGCGGCCCGCGTACTGGCGCGACGCCTGGATGTCGCGCTGCTGCTGCGCGGTGATCGGGCGCAGCGCGGTGAATTTCCACGCGGGCTCGGTCGAGATCACGACCACGCCGTTGCTGTCGACGACCATCGCGGCGACGCCCGGCGCGCGCCATGCCGATTCGAGCGGATCGACGCTGATCTTCACGGCGGCCACGCCGATCGGCACGCCGTCGCTGCGCACCGCGCTCGCGAAGTAGACGCCCGGCACGCCGGTGTTGGTGCCGATGCCGAAGAAGCGGCCGCTGCCGCGCGCGAGCGCGTCCTTGAAGTACGGCCGGTACGACACGTTGGTGCCGACGAAGCTGATCGTCTCGTTCCAGTTGCTCGCGGCGATCACGTCGCCTTGCAGGTCGATCACGTCGACCGCGCCGCTGCCCGCGTCGCGGTTCACGGCTTCGAGGTAGGTGTTCACCGCATGCACGCGCTCGGGCGCATCGTTCGGCGCGGCTTTCAGCATCGCGCGCACGCCGTCCTGCCGCGCGACCAGCCCGGGCAGGATCTCGAAGCGGCCGAGCTCGCTTTTCAGGCTCGACGCATACAGGTCGAGCCGGTGCGCGCCGGCTTCCTCGAGCGCGTCGATCGCGCGTTCCCACGCGAAGTCGACGGCCGCGCCGGCCACGCCGACATACAGCACCGCGGCCGATGCCCAGCCCCACCACGGGATTCCCTTGAAGCTCTTCTGCACGTTCGCCCTCATCGAAGCCCGCTATCGGCGTGAACCGGCCCTGGCCGCGTTGAACGACGCGCGCCGCGCACCGGCCAAGGCCGGCGGCGGCGCGTGCGAGGCAGCCGGCGCGACGGGGCGCGCGGCCGCGCGTTATCCGAAGTGCGCGACCAGGATCAGCGTCACCGTGACGACGATCGCGCCGCCGATGCGGGTGGCGATCTGCGCGAACGGCATCAGCTGCATCCGGTTCGCGGCGGTCAGGATCGCGACGTCGCCGGTGCCGCCTTGCCCGCTGTGGCAGGCGTTCACGATTGCGGTGTCGATAGGGTACATCTTCAGCAGGCGGCCGACCACGAAACCGGTGCCCATCAACGTCGCGACGGTCGACACGATCGTGACCACGTTGACGAGCGTGAACGCGGCGGTCAGCTTGTCCCACGGCGTCATCGCGACGCCGATCGCAAACAGCAGCGGATACGTGACGGCGGTCGAGAAGAACTTGTAGACGACGAACGCGCCTTCCTGCAGCGGCGGCGACACCGCACGCGCGAGCTTCACCAGCACCGCGAGGAACAGCATCGCGACCGGCGCGGGCAGGCCGAACAGCTTGTGCGCCATCAGGCCGACGAGGTACAGCGTGATCGCGGTGATGCCGGCGCCCGCGATGTGCGTGACGTCGACGTGGCCGCGGATCTCTTCGCTTTCCGGCGTCATGTCGCCGCTTTCGCCGACCTGCAGGCGGCCGTTGCCGGTGAGGTGCGGCAGGCGCTTGCCGAGCATGTCGAGCGCGCCCGACAGGATGATCGCGGTCAGGCTGCCGAGCATCACCGGCGGCAGCACCATCGCGAACATCTCGCCCTGCGGCAGGTGCATCAGTTCCGAATAGCCGATCGACAGCGGAATCGCGCCTTCGCCGACGCCGCCCGCCATGATCGGTACGACGATGTACAGCAGCGTGTGGCGCGCGCCGAGGCCGAGCGCGGTGCCGACCGCCGTGCCGACGATCGCCGCCGCGACCGACCCGGCCGCGAGCGGAATGAAGATCTTCACGAAGCCCTGGATCAGCACGCGGCGGTCCATGCTCAGGATGCTGCCGACGATGATCGACGCGATGAACAGGTACAGGAAGTTGGTCGACTTCGTGAACTCGACGGTGAGGTTCAGCACCGGCTTCGGCAGCACGTGGTAGTACGTGAGCGCCGACGGCACGAAGGTCGCGAAGATCGCGGCCGCGCCGATGTTGCGCAAGAGCGGCAGGCGCTTGCCGAGTTCGGCGCAGGTGAAGCCGAAGAACGCGAGGACGGCGATCGCCATCGAGATTTCGCCGGGCACCTTGCCCGTGACCGCGAAGCCGACGATCAGCCCGAACAGGATCACGTAGACCGGCAGCGGGATGATGCCGATGCGGATTTCCATCAGCTTCCACCAGCCTTCCGGCCAGAAGCGTTCGCGCGTGGCGGGACCGGCCGCGGCAAGCGGCTCCGGATGGGACGGGGTTTGGATAGAGGTCTGCAAGACGTGTCTCCTGATGTTTGGAATGCCTGCATCGCTTCGCGGCATCGTGTGCCGTCTATTACGCAACCCCCGTGCCAGCATGACGGCCCACCGGAATATTTTTAATGCATTGATTCATAAGGGATTTGTTTCGTCTGCGGAAAGGGTTTTCCGGGCAAGCTGGCCGAGATTTCGGAATCGGCGCGGCGCTCAGGCCGAGATTTCGGCCTGGCGGCGGCCGGGGCGCGCGGCCAGGCCCGCCGCCCGCCGTACCGCCGGCCATATCGCCGCGCGCGATTTTCTTCGCACAATCGCTTCGTAGACCGCCTTCCCGCCGCTCTCTATCATCGGCTGATCCTTTTCCGATGCGATGACGACTGTCCGGAGAACGCCCGCGCGTTCGCCGCGGCGTCGCTCATCCGTCGATACCGTCTTTGGACAGGAGAGTGGTTTCCATGCTGCATCCCGTTTTTTCCGCCCGCTTTTCCGCCGGCCGCCTGGCCCGCCTGGTGACGACCGCGCTGCTCGGCGTCGTGCTGCTGAACGGCGCGCGCGCCGACACCGCGCCGCTGAAGGTCGGAATCTCGACCAGCCCGCAGATCGAGGCGCTGAAGATCGCCGCGAAGGAGGCGAAGGAGCAGGGGCTCGACGTGAAGATCGTCGAATTCACCGACTGGAATACGCCGAACGCGGCGCTCGCGAACAAGGACATCGACGTCAACTACTTCCAGCACATCCCGTTTCTCGAGAACGCGAAGAAGCAGGGCGGCTACAACTTCATCTCGATCGCGCCCGGCACGATCATGAAGATCGGTCTCTATTCGAAGAAGGTGAAAAGCTTCGCCGAGCTGAAGGACGGCGCGCGCGTCGCGATCGCGAACGATCCGGTCAACGGCGGGCGCGGGCTGTTGCTGCTGCAGCGCGCGGGGCTCATCACGCTGAAGCCGGGCGCCGACTACCGCGCGACCACGCACGACATCGTCGCCAACCCGAAGCACCTGAAGATCATCCCGCTCGAAGCGTCGCAGCTCGCGCGTTCGCTCGACGACGTCGATCTCGCGCAGGGTTACCCGAGCTTCATCAAGCTCGCCGGCACGACCGACCCGAACAGCGCGCTGCTGTTCGACGGCACCGAGAACAAGAACTTCGCGATCCAGTGGGTCGTGCGGCCCGAGAGCGCGAACGATCCGCGCATCCGCAAGTTCATCGCGATCTACCAGCACTCGCCGGCGGTGCGCCGTGCGCTCGACAACGCGTTCGGCTCGCTGTACGCGATCGCGTGGTGACGGAGGCGGCATGACGACGGCGAACCGCAAGAAGATCCTGCTCAACGCGTTCAACATGAACTGCGTCGGGCACATCAACCACGGGCTGTGGACGCATCCGCGCGACCGCTCCGCGCATTACACCGATCTCGACTACTGGGCCGATCTCGCGAGGACGCTGGAGCGCGGCAAGTTCGACGGGATCTTTCTCGCGGACATCGTCGGCGTGTACGACGTGTTCGGCGGCGGGCCCGACGCCGCGCTGCGCGAATCGGTGCAGGTGCCCGTCAACGATCCGCTCTTGCTCGTGCCGGCGATGGCGCAGGTCACGCGGCATCTCGGCTTCGGCGTGACCGCGAACCTCACCTACGAGCCGCCGTACCTGTTCGCGCGCCGCATGTCGACGCTCGATCATCTGACGAAAGGGCGCGTGGGCTGGAACATCGTCACCGGCTACCTCGACAGCGCCGCGCGCGGGATGGGCCTCGCGCAGCAGATCGGCCACGACGACCGCTACGAGCGCGCCGACGACTACATGGACGTCGTCTACAAGCTGTGGGAACAGAGCTGGGACGACGATGCGGTGATCCGCGACGCGCAGGCGCGCGTGTTCGCGCAGCCGGGCAAGGTGCGGCGCGTGAAGCACGACGGGCCGTTCTATTCGGTCGATGCGATTCACCTGAGCGAACCGTCGCTGCAGCGCACGCCGGTGCTGTACCAGGCCGGCTCGTCCGCGCGCGGCGTCGAGTTCGCGGGGCGCCACGCGGAATGCGTGTTCGTGAACGGGCAGAGCAAGGCGGCCGCACGCGCGGCGGCGCTCGACATCCGCGCGGCCGCCGCGCGGCAGGGGCGCGACCCGGCGTCGATCAGGATCTTTGCCGGCGTGAGCGTCGTGACGGCCGAGACCGAATTGCTCGCCCGCGAGAAATTCGACGAGTACCGGCGCTACGCGAGCCCGGAAGCCGGCCTCGCGCATTTCGCGAGCTCGACCGGCATCGACTTCTCGAAGTACGGCCTCGACGAGCCGATCTCGTACGTGAAGACCGATTCGATCCAGTCGGCCGTCGACGCGATCTCGAAGAAGAGCACGACCGGCACGTGGACCGTGCGCCGCATGCTCGAACAGATGTCGCTCGGCGGCCGCTATGCGCCGATCGTCGGCTCGCCGTCGCAGGTCGCGGACGAGCTGCAGTCGTGGATCGACGAGACCGGCATCGACGGCTTCAACCTGACGCGCACCGTGATGCCCGAGTCGTTCGAGGATTTCGTCGACTGGGTCGTGCCCGAGCTGCAGAACCGCGGCGTCTACAAGGAAGACTACGATCCCGCGCCGACGCTGCGCGAGAAGCTGTTCGGCGCGGGGCCGCGCCTGCCCGCGTGGCATACCGGTGCGCAGCACCGGCCGGCGGCCGCAGCCGAACCCGCGCACCCCGCGCATGCCTGAACGTGACGGAGCGAAGCGATGACGCAATTGTTCGATACGCTGGGTTTCATCGAGGCATCGGCCGTGCGCGCCGGTGCCGGTGCCGATGCAGCGGCACATGAGGAAGCCGTGACGCCGGCCGGCGGCGCGGCCGTGTCGCTGGAACAGGTCGGCAAGGTATTCGCGACGCCGCGCGGCCACGCCGCCGCGCTGCGCGACGTGACGCTCGACGTGCGGCGCGGCGAGGTGTTCGGGATCATCGGCCGCAGCGGCGCGGGCAAGTCGACGTTGCTGCGCCTCCTGAACGGCCTCGAGCGGCCGAGTTCGGGCCGCGTGCGCGTGCAGGGCGTCGACGTCGGCGCGCTCGACGAGGATGGCCTCGTCGCGTTGCGTCGTCGCACCGGCATGGTGTTCCAGCATTTCAACCTGCTGTCCGCGAAGACGGTGTTCGAGAACGTCGCGCTGCCGCTGAAGATCGCCGGCGTGCCGAAGGCCGAGCGCGTGCGCAAGGTCGAGGCGCTGCTCGACCTCGTCGGGCTCGCCGCGAAGCGCGACGCGTATCCGGCGAGCCTGTCGGGCGGGCAGAAGCAGCGGGTCGGCATCGCGCGGGCGCTCGTGCACGATCCCGAAGTGCTGCTGTGCGACGAAGCGACGTCGGCGCTCGATCCGGAGACCACGCAATCGATCCTCGCGCTGCTGGCCGACATCAACCGTCGTCTCGGGCTGACGATCGTGCTGATCACGCACGAGATGGAGGTGATCCGCGCGGTGTGCGACACCGTCGCGGTGATCGAACAGGGCGAAGTCGTCGAAACCGGCCCGGTGTGGCGCGTGTTCGGCGATCCGCGCCACGGCGCAACGCGCGCGCTGCTGAGCACGCTGCAGCACGACTTGCCGGCCGAGCTGGCCGCGCGCGTGCGGCCGCTGCCCGAACAGGCCGCGCTGCCCGACGGCGCACAGATCGTGCTCGACGTCCGCTATACGGGCGAGAGCGGCGGCGAGCCGGATGTCGGTGCGCTCGCGGCGGCGCTCGGCGGCTCCGTGCGGTTCCTGCACGGCGGCATCGAACGCATCCAGGGGCACGCGCAGGGGCGGCTCGTGATCGCCGCGACGCCGCGGGCGGACGACGCCGGCCCGGCGGCGCGCGGCGGTGCGGTCGCCGCGCTGCTCGAACGTGCGCGCCGCCATGCGAATCACGCGGAGGTGCTCGGCTATGTTTGACCTCTGGTGGCCCGAACTGCTCGACGCGATCCGCGACACGCTGTCGATGGTCGCCGCATCGGCCGCGATCGCGGCGCTGATCGGCATTCCGCTCGCGGTGATCCTCGTGACCACCGCGCCCGGCGGCATCTATGCGCGGCGCGGCGTGAACGCGGTGCTCGGCGCGCTCGTCAACGTGTTCCGCTCGACGCCGTTCATCATCCTGCTGGTCGCGCTGCTGCCGTTCACGCGCGTGCTGATCGGCACGACGATCGGCGTGTGGGCGGCCGTCGTGCCGCTGTCGATCGCCGCGATCCCGTTCTTCGCGCGAATCGCCGAAGTGAGCCTGCGCGAAGTCGATCGCGGGCTGATCGAGGCCGCGCTCGCGATGGGCGCGAAGCGCCGCCACATCGTGTGGCACGTGCTGCTGCCCGAAGCGTTGCCCGGCATGCTCGGCGGCTTCACGATCACCGTCGTCGCGCTGATCGGCTCGACCGCGATGGCGGGCGCCGTCGGCGCGGGCGGGCTCGGCGATCTCGCGATCCGCTACGGCTATCAACGTTTCGACACCACCGTCATGGCGACCGTGATCGTGATCCTGATCGCGCTCGTCTCGGCCGTGCAAATCACGGGCGACCGCCTGGTCCGACGCGTGACCAGGCGCACCTGAGCGACGCCACGAGCGTCCGCTCGCTTCATTCCTGATCCTGAGAGAAAAATCATGACCTTGCCCATCGGCGCGCCGCGCGAATGGAACGGACAATTCGAGGAAGCGCTGTTTCTGGAGGTGGCGCGACGCCATCGTCCGGACTTCCCCGACAAGCTGGCGACCCCGCCGCGCGAGCCGCGCGACGGCGACGAGCTGGCCGCCGTCGCCGACTACTACACGAAGATGGCGTCGCACGACCTGTTCATCGTGCAGGTCGTCGCGAAGGCGATCGACACGCTGTTCCGCGACGATCCGCATTTCCAGTTGATCCTGTCGCGCCAGTTGGGCGACGACGGCGCGCACGCGGTGATCGGCCGCGAACGCGTGACCGCGCTCACCGGGCGCGATCCGCTGCCGGAAGTCGACCGGCTGGTCGCCGCGCACTGGGCACGCGTCGGCGACATCGCGGTGCGCGACGTCGCGGGCTTTCTCGCGTTCGAATGGCATTACGAGCTGCACATCCTCGCGAAGCTGTGGATCCAGCGCAAGACCGGCCGCATCGGCGACAGTGCGATGCGCGAGCACGGCGAGAACCGGATCCGGCCGGACGAGGAGTGGCACCGCGTGCAGATCGTCCAGTGGTGGTTCGACACGCTGCAGGCGCTGCCGGTCGCCGAGCGCGACGCACTGATCGATCGCGTGATCGCGGCCGACGAGGAAACCCAGGCGCGGCTCGACGGCTATTTGCACGACGAGTACGCGCATACCGCACTGGTGTTCGGCGCGGATATCGCCGAATATCGTGCGATCTACGACGACTGGCGGCGCGAGATCCTGTCGCGGCTGACCGGCCGCCAGCTCGGCGCGCTCGTCCCGCTGTCGGGCGAAACCGTTGAACAGGAAGCTGTCGCATGAACGATCCCCGCGGCCCGGCGACGCTGGCGCCGGATACCGATGCACCGGCCGTCGACCGCGCTGCGCTGGCGCGCGCGATCGACGCGTTGCGCGTGAGCGCCGCCGAGCGCGACCGCGCGGGCGGTCACGCCGCGCAGGAGAAGCAATGGCTCGCCGACGCGGGTTTGCTGACGCTCGCGGTTCCGCGCGCGTTCGGCGGCCAGGAGGCGGCGTGGCCCGCGATCTACGACGTGATCCGGCAGGTCGCGCGGGTCGACAGCGCGCTCGCGCATCTCGTCGGGTTCCAGTGCCTGCAGGTGGTGAGCGTCGACGTGTGGGGCAACGCCGCGCAGCGCGAGCGCTACCTGCGCGGCACGGTCGACGGGCGCTGGTGGTGGGGTAACGCGGTCAATCCGCTCGACACGCGGCTCGTGGCCACGGCCACGCCCGACGGCGGCTACCGGCTCGACGGCGTGAAGGGCTTCTGTTCCGGCACGCGCGGCTCGCAGCGGATGACGGTATCCGCGCACGATCCGGCCATCGGCCGCACCGTGTTCGGCGTGGTGCCGACCGATCGGGCCGGGATCACCGTCAACGAAGACTGGGATCCGGTCGGCCAGCGCCAGACCGACAGCGGCAGCGTGCGCTTCGACGGCGTGACGCTCGCGGCCGACGAGGTGCTGCATCGGTCGGAAGCGCCGCCGACGCCGCGCGCGACGCTGCGCACGCTCGTGTCGCAGCTCGTGCTGACGAACCTGTTCGTCGGTCTCGCGGAGGGTGCGCTGGGCGAGGCGCGCGACTACGTGCGGCAGCATGGCCGCCCGTGGATTCACTCGGACGTCGAGCGGGCCGAGGACGATCCGTACACGCTGCAGCGCCTCGGCGACATGCGCGTGCGTGCGGTCGCCGCGGCGGCGCTGGCCGATCGCGCGGCCCACGCGTTGCAGCACGCGTGGGCGCGGCAGGATGCGCTGACGGCCGACGAACGCGCCGAAGTCGCACTCGCGGTGTCGGAAGCGAAGATCGTCGCGCAGCGCGCGGCGCTCGACAACGGCGAGGCGCTGTTCGACGCATGCGGCGCGCGCGCGACGGCCGCGTCGCTCGGCCTCGACCGCTTCTGGCGGAACGCCCGCACGCATACGCTCCATGATCCGCTCGACTACCGGCTGCGCGACGTGGGCCGGTTCGCGCTGACCGACGCATTGCCGCCGGCGTCGCTCTATACGTAATACGCAGCGGGGCGCTGCCGGCACGGCCCCGCGTACCGCGGCCTTCGTGCCGCCCTCGCTGTCGCCGCATCGATGAGCCGGGCTGCTGGACGCCTGGAATGATATGTTATATCGTAGCGATACAATATATCATTTCATCCTCAACGTCCTGTTCCGGAATCGCCCGATGAGCCCCGCCCTTCACCCGTCCACGCGGCTTCCCGTGACCGTCCTGTCCGGCTTTCTCGGCGCCGGCAAGACGACGCTGCTCAACCACATCCTCAACAATCGCGAGGGCCGGCGCGTCGCGGTCATCGTCAACGACATGTCGGAGGTCAACATCGACGCCGCGCTCGTGCGCGACGGCGGCGCGGGGCTGTCGCGCACCGACGAGAAGCTGGTCGAGATGAGCAACGGCTGCATTTGCTGCACGCTGCGCGAGGATCTGCTGATCGAGGTCGACCGGCTCGCGCGCGAAGGGCGCTTCGATCAGCTCGTGATCGAATCGACCGGCATCTCGGAGCCGCTGCCGGTGGCCGAGACGTTCACGTTCGAAGGCGAGGACGGCCGCAGCCTCGGCGAAGTCGCGCGGCTCGACACGATGGTGACGGTGGTCGACGCGTTCAATTTCCTGCGCGATTACGCGTCGCGCGACAGCCTGCAAGCGCGCGGCGAATCGATGGGCGACGAGGACGCGCGCACGGTCGTCGATCTGCTGATCGACCAGATCGAGTTCTGCGACGTGCTCGTGATCAACAAGATCGACCTGATCGACGGCAGCGCACGCGAGCGGCTGGTCGCGCTGCTGCGCGGGCTGAACCCGCGTGCGCGGATCGAGATCGCCGAATTCGGCAAGGTGCCGCTCGAACGTGTGCTCGACACCGGCCTGTTCGACTTCGACGCGGCGTCGCGCGCGCCGGGCTGGCTGCAGGAACTGCGCGGCACGCACACGCCGGAGACCGACGAGTACGGGATCCGCAGTTTCGTCTATCGCGCGCGGCGGCCGTTCCATCCGCAGCGCTTCTTCGATCTCGTCGAGAGCGAATGGCCGGGCGTCGTCCGCTCGAAGGGGTTCTTCTGGCTGGCCACGCATCCGGCCGTCGCCGGTTCGTGGTCGCAGGCGGGCGCGGTCGCGCGGCACGGGCCGGCCGGCCACTGGTGGGCGGCCGTGCCGCCCGAGCGTTGGCCGCAGGACCCGGAAGCCGTCGCGCAGATCCGCGCGCGCTGGGACGAGCATGTCGGCGACGCCCGGCAGGAACTCGTGCTGATCGGCATGGACATGGACGAGCCGGCGTTGCGCGCGCGCTTCGACGCGTGTCTGCTGACCGACGCCGAGATGGCGACCGGCCCCGAACACTGGACCACGTGGAACAACCCGTTTCGCGACTGGCCCTGACCTGAACGCGCGCTTCCTGCATCGATCCGGATGGAGAAGGCGCTCCACCGGATGTCAAGCATGAACGCAGCGCTTCCCGATATTTCCCTGACCGATGCCGCGCCGGGGCACCGCCCGCTGGAATGGGTCGGCATGCAGGGCATCGACCTGCCCGTCGTCGTGGCGGAGCCCGGCTGCCGGCGCGACGTGCATGCGCGTGCCGACGTGCAGGTCGATCTGCCTGCGCCGCAGGTGAAAGGCATTCACATGTCGCGGCTGTACTGGCTGCTCGACTGGCTGGCCGACGGCGAAGCGCTGTCGCCGGCCGGCCTGCAGCGCGTGCTGCGCGCGATGGTCGACAGCCACCGCGACTGCGATACGCGCAGCGCACGCGTGCGGCTGCACTTCGACCTGCTGGCCCGCCGCACGGCGCTCGTGACCGACGGGCTGAGCGGCTGGAAGGCCTATCCGGTGCGGGTCGACGCGACGCTGGCCGGCGACGCATTCGCGTTGCGCGCGCAGGTGACGGTCGTCTATTCGTCGACGTGCCCGTGTTCGGCCGCGCTGTCGCGGCACTGGATCGAACAGGCGTTCCTGACGGCGTTCGGCCGCGAGGATCGCGTGGACCCGGCAGCGGTCGCCGCATGGCTGAAACAGCATGCGACGGCCGCCACGCCGCACAGCCAGCGCAGCGAAGCCGTCGTCAGCGTGGCGCTGCCCGCCGATGGCGCGACGCTGGGGCTGATCGGCCTGATCGATCGCGTCGAGCAGGCGCTCGGCACGCCGGTGCAGACGGCCGTCAAGCGTGCGGACGAGCAGGCGTTCGCGGTGCTGAACGGCGGCAACCTGATGTTCGTCGAGGATGCCGCGCGCCGCGTGCAGGCCGCGCTGGAAGGCCATCATGCGGGCCCGCGCGTGCGCGTGCGCCATCTCGAAAGCCTGCATCCGCACGATGCGGTGGCATGGGCCGCTCCGCTGCGCGAGGGGGCCGACGCATGCTGATCCGCAAGCTGTTCCGCTTCGAGAATGCGCACGTCGTGCGCGGCTGCAGCACGCGGCGCTGCTCGCATTCGATCCATGGTCATTCGTACCGTGTCGAGTTGCTGCTCGAAGCGCATGCGCTGGACCACGGGCAGATGATCTACGACTTCGGGCTGCTCAAGGGCGACGTGCGCGACCTGATCGACGCGTTCGACCATGCGGTGACGCTGTGGTCGGACGACGATCCGCGCTATGTCGAAAGCATGCGTCGGCATTCGGAGCGCTGGGTGCTGCTGCCGGTGTCGCCGAGCGCCGAGCAGTTCTCGCGCGTGCTGTTCCGGCTCGTCGATGCCGCGCTGTCGGGCACGCCGATGTCGAACGGCGAAGCCGACGTGCGACTGCATTCGGTGATCGTTCACGAGACCGAGACCGGCTACGCGCAGTGCTTCCGCGACGACGCATTCAACCCGCGCATGGGCCGCATCGATCTCGACGCGATCGTGTTCGCGCCGGCCATCGTCGCGCAGTGGCGCGATCCGGGCCTGTTCGAGCGGATCAAGCGCAGTCATGTCCTTTCCAGGCAGGAATCCTGATGATCCGAAAGAACCCGCGCGGCGATCTGCCGACGATTCATCCGAACGCGTTCGTCGATCCGACCGCCATTTTGTGCGGGCACGTGATCGTCGAGGAGAACGTGTTCATCGGCCCGTACGCGGTGATCCGTGCCGACGAAACGGATGCCGACGGCCAGATCGCGCCGATCGTGATCGGCGCGCATTCGAACATCCAGGACGGCGTCGTGATCCACTCGAAATCGGGTGCGAGCGTGACGATCGGCCGGCACACGTCGATCGCGCATCGCGCGATCGTCCACGGGCCGTGCAAGGTCGGCGACGGCGTGTTCGTCGGCTTCAACAGCGTGCTGTTCAACTGCACGATCGACGACGGCTGCGTGGTGCGCTACAACGCGGTCGTCGACGGCTGCCACCTGCCGCCGGGCTTCTACGTGCGCTCGACCGAACGCATCGGGCCGGAAACCGACCTCGCCGCGTTGCCGCAGGTGACGGCCGACGCGAGCGATTTCTCCGAGGACGTCGCGCGCACGAACAATGCGCTGGTGCTCGGTTACAAGCACATCCAGAACGAGTTCTGACGCATGGACGCGCGGCTGCGACAGGAAGCGGGCGACCGATCGAAGCTGCGGCACGCCGATCTGCTGGTGCACGGCGGCACGGTGATGACGCCCGGCGGCGCCGAGCGGATCGACGTCGCGTGCGCGGATGGCCGCGTCGTCGCGCTGGGCGCGCTGCACGGCGCGTGGAGCGCCGACGTGCTGCTCGATGCGCGCGGCTTGCACGTGTTGCCGGGCGTGGTCGACAGCCAGGTGCATTTCCGCGAACCGGGGCTCACGCACAAGGAGACCCTCGAGGCCGGCATGCGCGGCGCGGTGCTCGGCGGCGTCACGACGATCTTCGAGATGCCCAATACGCATCCGCTGACGCTGGACGAGCAGGATCTGGGCGCCAAGCTCGATCTCGCGCGCGGCCGTGCGTGGTGCAACTACGCGTTCTACATCGGCGGCTCGGCCGTGAATGCCGAACGGCTGCCGGTGCTCGAACGGTTGCCCGGCTGCGCGGGGGTGAAGGTCTTCATGGGCAGTTCGTTCGGCGATCTGCTGGCCGACGACGAAACCGTGCTGCGCCGGATCCTGCGCAACGGCCGGCGGCGCATGGCCGTGCATGCGGAGGACGAGGCGCGGCTGCGCGAGCGCAAGGCGATCGCGGAAGCGAGCGGCGACGTGCGCGACCATCCGCGCTGGCGCGACGCGGAAAGCGCGCTGATCGCGACGCGGCGCATCGTCGGGCTGGCCGCGCAAGCGGGCCGCCGGCTGCATGTGCTGCACGTGTCCACGGCGGACGAAATGGCGCTGCTCGCACGGCACCGGCGGCGCGTGACGGTCGAAGCCACGCCGCATCACCTGAGCCTGCATGCACCGGATTGCTACGAGCGACTCGGCACGTTCGCGCAGATGAATCCGCCCGTGCGCGAACGGCATCATCGGGATGCGCTGTGGCAGGCGGTTCGCGACGGCGTGGTCGACGTGATCGGCAGCGATCACGCGCCGCATACGCGCGACGAAAAGCGCCGCCCGTATCCGCAGTCGCCGAGCGGGATGACCGGCGTGCAGACGCTGCTGCCGTTGATGCTCGATCACGTGCAGGCCGGCCGCCTGAGCCTCGAACGGCTGGTCGACCTGACGAGCGCCGGGCCGGCGCGCGTTTTCGGCATCGAAGGGAAGGGGCGCATCGCGGCCGGCTACGACGCGGATTTCAGCATCGTCGACCTGCGCGCGCGGCGGATCATTCGCGACGCATGGATCGCGAGCGTGAGCGGGTGGACGCCGTACGACGGCTGTGCGGTCACGGGGTGGCCCGTGCATACGGTCGTGCGCGGGCAGGTCGTCGTGCGGGACGAGGCGCTGAACGGGCAGCCGGCGGGGGAGGCCGTGACGTTTCTCGACACCTAGATCGGCAACCGCACCGTCTGCTTGATGCGCTTCAGCGGGATTTCGGTTTCGACGTTGCGCACGCCTTCGATCTGCGTGAGCGTTTCCATCTGAAAGCGCTGATAGTCGTCGAGATCCTTCGCGATCACGCGCAGCAGATAGTCGTAGCTGCCGGCCATCAGGTGGCACTCGAGCACTTCGGGCGCCTGCTCCATCTCGCGTGCGAAGCGTTCGACCGTCGTCTTGTCCTGGCGCTCCAGCGTGACGCGCACGAATGCCGTGAAGCGCAGCTCGACGGCTGCCGGGTTCAGCAACGCAACGTAGGCGTCGATCACGCCCTGTTCCTCGAGCAGGTGAACGCGGCGCAGGCACGGCGTGGGCGACAGTCCCGCCTGTTGCGCGATGTCGGCGTTCGTCTGGTTCGAATTCTGCTGCAACGCACGCAGAATGCGTCGGTCGATTGCATCCAGTTTGATTGGCATGTTTGGCTACCCAAAACCTCAAGATTGGAGAATAACTCCAAATCAACAGCCGGAAGTAGCCGGTTTTGCAACCAATCTCCACGGGAAATTGCCGATAATCTGACGACTGCCCGGCCTCCGGAGCGCGCGATCCCCGCGCGCCGCGGCGCCGCTTTCAGGAGTTTCCCGATGCCGCACGTCGCCTGGTTGCCGTTCATGGCCACATCCCTTCTGATCATTCTGACGCCCGGCCAGGACATGGTCCTCGTGATGTCGCGCACGCTGTCCGGCGGCACGCGCGCGGGCCTCGTGACCGCCGCGGGTGTCAGCGTCGGGCTGCTCGTGCATACGATGCTCGCGACGCTCGGGCTGGGCGCCCTTCTTCAGGCCTCCGAATGGCTGTTCACGGCGCTTAAGATGGTGGGCGCGCTGTACCTGCTGTACCTCGGCATCACGCTGTTGCGCTCGACGGGCGAATTGACGCTCGCGGGCCACGGCAATGCGCCGGCATCGCGGCTGCGGACGTTCGCGCAAGGCGCGCTGTCCAATGTATCCAATCCGAAGGTCGCGCTTTTCTATCTGGCGTTCCTGCCGCAATTCGTGCCGGCCGGCGTCCCCCATCCGATGCTGTCGCTGTTCGTGCTGGGTGCGACGTTTGCCGGGCTGACGTTTCTCGTCAAGGGGCCGGTCGCGTTGTTCGCCGGCCTGCTGTCGGCATCGATCCGCCGCAACCCGCGCATCCTGACGCGCATGCATCGCGTCAGCGGGGTAGTCTTGCTCGCGCTGGGCGTGAAGCTGGCGCTCGAACGCCGCTGAGCGCACGGCCGCGGCGCCGGCGCGCCTGCCGGCTACTCCGCCGGCAACGCGTCCGCCAGCGCCCGCATCGCCTCCGCCGTTTCCGGATTCGCCGGAAAGAACGCCTCGATCGCGAGTTCCGACAGCGTCACGTCGACCGGCGTGCCGAATACCGTCGTCGTACTGAAGAACGTCAGCTCGCCGCTCGCCGTGCGCAGCCGCAGCGGCACGGCGATTTCCGCGAAATCGGTGCGCGTGTGCGAATCGTCGGGCTGCCCGGCCGGCGCCGGATACGCGGCGAGCTCGTCGCGCAGCGCATGCAGCGTGCGGTCGCCGCTCGCATCGATCTGCCGCTGCAGCCGGTGCAGGATGTGCGCGCGCCATTCGTGCCAGTTGGCGATCTGCGACGCGAGACCGTCCGGATGCAGGCTCAGTCGCAACACGTTGACGGGCGGCTGCAGCAGCGCCGGATCGGCCTGCGCGACCAGCGCGCCGAGCATCCGGTTCGCGGCGAGCAGCGTCCAGTGGCGGTCCACCGCGAGCGCCGGATAAGGCTCGTGCCCGCGCAGCACGGCTTCGACCGCATGACGCGCGGCATCCAGTTGCGGGTCCGAAAACGGCCGTTCGCGAAACAGCGGCGCGAAGCCGGCCGCGACGAGCAGCGCGTTGCGTTCGCGCAGCGGCACGTCGAGGCGCTCGGCGAGATGCAGCACCATCTCGCGGCTCGGCTGCGCGCGGCCCGATTCGACGAAGCTCAGGTGGCGCGCGGAGACTTCCGCATCGAGCGCGAGCGCCATCTGGCTCAGGCGTCGGCGTTGCCGCCACGTGCGCAGCAGCGGGCCGATGCCGGACGCGCGGCCGGCGGACGGGGAGGGCGAATGGAGCGTGGCGGTCGAGTTCATGGAGCGAATGATAGGCAATCTCGCGCCGCTTCGGCATTACCTGCGAGGTAAGCGCCGCGTGCCGCCGCGGTCGCGCGCAGTCGCTGCGTTACCATAGCCCCCGTGCCACCTGAGAGGCGGCGCCGGACCCGCGACCACAACGCATGGGCCGGACGCCGCGCATATCGACAACAAGGCATTCCAGGGGAATCCAACAATGAAAAAACTTGCCGTCCGGCTCGCCTGCGTGGCGACGCTCGCACTCGCCGCGACCAGCGGCCACGCGCAGACCGAAGCCGCGCAGGTGGAAATGAGGGCCGCCGCCGCGGCCGCCAACGAAGCGGTCGTGAAAGGCCCGACCGACATCGACGTGAAACACGAAGCCGTGCTGAAGCTGAAGGCCGGCGAATCGTTCGTGCCGGCCGCCGAAGCCGGCCGCTACCTGCGCTCGATGGGCAACGCGATCGACGAAGCGAAACTGGTCGGCCTCGTGCTGCCCGACGATCCGGACGCCGACTGGATCTCGGTCGTGTCGTTCGAGCCGAGCGGCTACATCCGCGACGACGACGCGAAGGACTGGAAGCCCGACGAACTGCTGAAAAGCCTGCAGGCCGGCACCGAGGAAAACAACCCGGCGCGCAAGGCGCGCGGCCTGCCCGAAACCGAGGTGGTCGGCTGGGCGAAGGCGCCCGCGTACGACGCGGCCACGCACCGGCTCGTGTGGTCGGCGATCATCCGCGACAAGGGCGCGGCGCCGAATGCCGCGAACGACGGCGTGAACTACCGGACGCTCGTGCTCGGCCGCGACGGCTACCTGTCGCTGACGATGGCGTCGACGCTCGCCGACCTGCCGAAGTACAAGGCGTCGGCCGACGAACTGCTGTCGAACATCCGTTTCAACGACGGCAAGCGCTATGCCGACTTCAACCAGTCGACCGACCACGTCGCCGAGTACGGGCTCGCGGCGCTGATCGTCGGCGTCGGCGCGAAGAAGCTCGGCCTGCTCGCGCTGATCGGCGCATTCGCGGTGAAGTTCTTCAAGATCGGCGCGGTCGCGCTGCTGGCCGGCGGCGCGGCGCTCAAGCGTTTCTTCGGGCGCAAGCCGAAGGCGGCCGCGGCCCCGGCCATCGCGGATGCATCCGACGCCGCCGCCACGGAGCGCAACGAATGACGAAGCTGTTGCTGCTGATCTTCGGCGGCCTGAAGCTCGGCAAGGTGCTCGTATCGGCGGGCACGATGCTCGCGTCGATCGCGGTCTACGCGCTGTTCTACGGCTGGCGCTTCGCGGCCGGTTTCGTCGCGTTGCTGCTGGTGCACGAAGCCGGCCACTACGTCGCCGCGCAGCGGCGCGGGCTCGACGTCGGGCTGCCGACCTTCATCCCGTTCGTCGGCGCGTGGATCCAGTTGAAGGACATGCCGCACGACGCGGAAACGGAGGCCTACGTCGGCCTCGCCGGGCCGTTCGTCGGCACCCTCGGCGCGCTGGCCTGCTACGCGGCCGCGCGCCACACCGACAGCAACCTGCTGCTCGCGCTGTCGTACACGGGTTTCTTCCTCAATCTGTTCAACATGATTCCGCTGTCGCCGTTCGACGGCGGGCGGATCACCGCGGTGCTGTCGCCGCGCATCTGGTTCGCCGGCGTGCCGGTGCTGATCGCGCTGTTCGTGTATCGGCCGAGCCCGCTGCTGATCGTGATGGCGATCCTCGCGCTGCCGCAACTGAAGCGCGCGTGGCGCTACGATCCCGACGCGCCGGAGAACCGCATGTACTACGCGACGTCGATCGAGACGAAGACGACCTACGCGCTTTGCTACGTCGGTCTGCTCGCGTTCCTCGCGTTGATGACGTCCGGCGTGCACGACATGCTGCGCGCCGTGCACGCGTCGACCTGACGTCGCTCCGATGTAAAAAAACGGCGGCCGCGCATGAAGCGGCCGCCGTTTTTCAAAGGTCGAACCTCACGCGTCGCGATGACGCAGTTCGACGCGCTTGATCTCCTTCACGATCACGAGATAGCTGAACACGGTGACGAGCGCGTTCAGTCCGACGAACACGAGCGCGCCGTTGAACGAGCCGCTCGCGCCGACGAGGTAGCCGATCGCGATCGGCGCGACGATGCCCGCCGTGTTGCCGAACATGTTGAACAGGCTGCCCGACAGGCCGATCGCTTCCTTCGGCGCGGTATCCGCGACGACGGCCCAGCCGAGCGAGCCGATCCCCTTGCCGAAGAACGACACGGCCATCAGCATGATGACCAGCGCTTCGCTGTCGACGTAGTTGCAGCCGATGATGACCATCGACAGCAGCATCCCGCCGACGATCGGGATCTTGCGCGCGAGCGTCAGCGAAACGCCGCGGCGGATCAGCGCGTCCGACAGCATCCCGCCGAGCACGCCGCCGAGGAACCCGCAGATCGCCGGCAGCGACGTCATGAAGCCGGCCTTCAGCAGCGACATCCCGCGCGCCTGCACGAGGTAGATCGGAAACCACGTGAGGAAGAAGTACGTGAGCACGTTCACGCAGTACTGGCCGACGTACACGCCGATCAGCATCCGGTTCGACAGCAGCTGGCGCACGTAGTACCAGCCCGCCACGCGGCTGCCTTCGGACGCGCCGCCGCTACCGCGCGTGGTGGACCGCACGAGGCCGCCGCCCTGCTCGATATGGTCGAGCTCCGCCCGGTTCACGGCCGGATGGTCGGCCGGGTCCTTCACGACGCGCAGCCACAGGAATGCGAGCGCGATGCCGGCCAGGCCGAGCCACAGGTACACCTGATGCCAGCCGTACGCATGCGTGAGCCAGGCCATCAGCGGCGAGAACACCACGGCCGCGAAGTACTGCGCGGCGTTGAAGATCGCCGATGCGGTGCCGCGCTCGGCCGTCGGGAACCAGCTCGCGACGACCTTCGCGTTCGCCGGAAACGCCGGCGCCTCCGCGATGCCGACCGCGAAGCGCATCGCGAACAGCGCGGCGACCGCGAACGCGGCGCTGCCGCCGAGGCCGATCGTGCTCTGCAGCAGCGTGAACGCCGACCACAGGAAGATGCTCGCCGCATACACGCGCCGCGCGCCGAAGCGGTCGAGCAGCCAGCCGCTCGGCAGTTGCGCGAGCACGTACGCCCAGCTGAACGCCGAGAAGATGTAGCCCATCGTCACCGGATCGATGCCGAACGCCTTGCGGATCGGCGTGCCGGTAATCGACAGCGTCGCGCGGTCCGCATAGTTGAGCGTCGTGACGACGAACAGCATCGCCAGGATCCAGTAGCGCACGGCGGTCCGGCGCGCAGTGCGCGCGAGGTCGAGCGGAAGATCGCGCGGGGAGGGTTGATTGCTCACTTTGAATGTACGTCGTCGTATGACATAGGCGAAAGTTTATTGAGAATGCTCGAATCCAGAAACCTCGGGTTTTCCCTTTGAGGATCGTCGTCACAGTGTGGGAAAGTCGTGAGAGGCTGGCCGGGAAAGGCTTCCGCGTGTATCGTCGGCGCCTTTGCCTGCGGACAGGATACTGCGCGGATGTCGGCAGACATCGTATCTGTTGAGCTACAATAGGCAATCCATTCCCGAACCACGGAGCACACCCATGCAACTGACAGGAGAGATGCTGATCGGCGCCGAAGCGGTGGCCGGCTCGGCCGGAACCTTGTACGCGTTCGATCCGGCGAAGGGCGCACCGATCGAGGCGCCGGCGTTCGGCGTCGCGACGCAGGCCGACGTCGACCGCGCGTGCGAACTCGCACGCGACGCGTTCGATGCGTACCGCACGCAGCCGCTCGCGGCCCGGGCGGCGTTTCTCGAAGCGATCGCCGATGAAATCGTCGCGCTCGGCGACGCGCTGATCGAGTGCGCGCACGCCGAAACGGGCCTGCCCGTCGCGCGGCTGCAGGGCGAGCGCGGCCGTACCGTCGGCCAGCTCCGGCTGTTCGCGCGTGTCGTGCGCGACGGACGTTTCCTCGCCGCGTCGATCGATCCCGCGCAGCCGGCGCGCACGCCGCTGCCGCGTTCGGACCTGCGGCTGCAGAAAGTCGCGCTCGGGCCCGTCGTCGTGTTCGGCGCGAGCAATTTCCCGCTCGCGTTCTCGGTGGCGGGCGGCGATACCGCGTCGGCGCTCGCGGCCGGCTGCCCGGTGATCGTGAAGGCGCATGAAGCGCACCTCGGCACGTCCGAGCTGGTCGGCCGCGCGATCCGCGCCGCCGTCGCGAAAACCGGCATGCCGGCCGGCGTGTTCTCGCTGCTGGTCGGCCCCGGCCGCGTGATCGGCGCCGCGCTGGTCAGCCATCCGGCGATCCAGGCCGTCGGTTTCACCGGTTCGCGGCAGGGCGGGATGGCGCTCGTGCAGCTCGCGAACGCGCGCCCGCAGCCGATTCCCGTCTATGCGGAAATGAGCAGCATCAACCCTGTCGTGCTGTTCCCGGCCGCGCTGGCCGCGCGCGGCGACGCGATCGCGACGGGCTTCGTCGATTCGCTGACGCTCGGCGTCGGCCAGTTCTGTACCAATCCGGGCCTCGTGCTCGCGATCGACGGCCCCGATCTCGACCGCTTCGAGACGGTCGCCGCGCAGGCGCTCGCGAAGAAGCCGGCCGGCGTGATGCTCACGCGCGGCATCGCCGATGCGTACCGTCACGGTCGCGGCAAGCTGGCCGAACTGTCGGGCGTGCGCGAAATCGGCGCGGGCGAGGCGGCGCAGACCGACTGCCAGGCGGGCGGCGCGCTGTACGAAGTGGGCGCGCAGGCGTTCCTGGCCGAGCCGGCGTTCAGCCACGAAGTGTTCGGGCCGGCGTCGCTGATCGTGCGCTGCCGCGATCTCGACGAAGTCGCACGCGTGCTCGACGCGCTCGAAGGCCAGTTGACGGCCACGCTGCAGATGGATGCCGACGACAAGCCGCTCGCGCGCCGGCTGCTGCCGATCCTCGAGCGCAAGGCCGGGCGCCTGCTGGTCAACGGCTACCCGACCGGCGTCGAGGTGTGTGACGCGATGGTGCACGGCGGGCCGTTCCCCGCGACGTCGAACCCGGCCGTCACGTCGGTCGGTGCGACGGCGATCGAGCGTTTCCTGCGGCCGGTGTGCTATCAGGACTTCCCGGACGACCTGTTGCCGGAAGGGCTGCAGGAAGGCAACCCGCTCGGGATTCCGCGGCTGCGGGACGGCAAGGCGGAGTGACGGGCGGCGGCCCGGCGGCGAACGCCGGGCCGCTCGCCGGATGGGTAAAAACGGAGGCGGCCGGTGGCCGTCTCCGTTTTTTTCAGCGCGGCTTTCCTGTTGGCACCGTTTCTCCTACAGTAGCGAAGCCTCGGACCGTCAGGTCCGCGGGCGAGCCTGAGAGACGCACAAGACCAACAAGGAACCATCCAATGAATATCAGCAAGCGTGGCGACCACCTGTTCGCGGCCGGATTGTGGAAAGCGATCGGCGACGTCGCGAAATCGGTCCGTACCCAGATCGGCGAAACCAGCGAAGGGCGCGTGCTGGCCGACGCGCTGTTCGCGCTGCAGCGCGAGCTGGGCGGCAGCGAATTCGACGTGACGATCAACCAGGGGCGGCCCGTCGTGGGCCCCGATCCGCATTCGGTGATCTTCGGCAGGGCCGTCGAGCGCTTCAAGCAAGACATGGAGGCGGTGGTGTTCGCGCTGAAGCACCGCCGCAGCATCGACGGGCCGAACGGCGCGCAGCGCGCCGACGCGCTCACGCAGGCCAACACGCATCTCGCGACGGCGAAGCAGTACGCGATGTTTACCGTCGGGCGCTTCTTCGATGCAGTCGTCGATCGCGACGTGCTGGAGCAGATCGTGGGCGCCGAGTCGCCGGCGCGCGGCCGGCCGCTCGCGGCGCGCAAGGGGATCGACGAGACGCAGCGCACGCTCACCGGTGTGCGTCAGCGGATCATCGGCGCGATCGCGCAGATGTAATGCAATGGCCGCGCCGGCTCGTCGAGCCGCGCGGCCATTGCGTGAGACGGAGGCGGAGCGGGACGCCCGCGCCACCGGCGAACCCGCTTACTGCGGGCCCATCTTCTTGATCAGCACGTCGAGCTCGGCCGCTTCTTCGTCGGTCAGGTCGACGAGCGGTGCGCGCACCGGGCCCGCATCGTGGCCGACGAGCTTCGCGCCCGCCTTCACGATGCTGACCGCGTAGCCCGCGCGGCGATTGCGGATCTTCAGGTACGGCAGGAAGAACTCGTCGATCAGGCGGCCGACCGTCGCGTGGTCGTCCTTCGCGATCGCTTCGTAGAACGCCATCGCCGTCTTCGGGATGAAGTTGAACACGGCCGACGAATACACCGGCACGCCGAGCGCCTTGTACGCGGCGGCATAGACTTCGGCCGTCGGCAGGCCGCCGAGGTACGCAAAGCGATCGCCGAGGCGGCGGCGGATCGTGACCATGTTCTCGATTTCACCGACGCCGTCCTTGAAGCCGATCAGGTTCGGGCAACGGTCGGCGAGGCGCTCGAGCATGTCCGCATTCAGCTTCGAATTCGCGCGGTTGTACACCACGACGCCGATCTTCAGCGCGCGGCACACCTGCTCGACGTGGTCGGCGATCCCTTCCTGGCTCGCTTCGGTCAGGTAGTGCGGCATCAGCAGCACGCCGCTCGCGCCGAGGCGCTCGGCCTCCTGCGCATATTCGATCGCGACGCGCGTCGCGCCGCCCGCGCCGGCGAGGATCGGCACCTTGCCCTTGCAGGTTTCCGTCGCGACGCGGATCACGTCCGAATACTCGCGCTGCGTGAGCGAGAAGAATTCGCCGGTGCCGCCGGCCGCGAACAGCGCGCTCGCGCCGTACGGCGCCAGCCATTCCAGGCGCTCGGCATAGGTGCTCGGACGGAAGCTGCCGTCGGCGTCGAAATCCGTCAGCGGAAACGACAGCAGGCCGTGGGAGATGATCTGTTTGAGTTCTTGCGGTGAAGTCATGGTTGGGGTCGTCCGTCTAGCGCGAGTGCTGGTTCGTCGGGAACGGCATACGAGCCGAATTGGCGATGTCGTTGTATGTCATCGTACAACGCAAGAAAGAGCGACGCAAGCGGTTTGCTGGCGGGTCAAGGGTAGGGTCTTTCCGGATAAGGGTTTACGCAGCATCGTCGAGTGAGGTTGAATGTCGTATGATGACTAACGATATCGCAGAATGCTTCCAGGAATTCCGATGACTGCTTCCCCGCTCTACATCCGCGTGCATCCGGACGACAACGTCGCGATCGTCGTCAACGACGGCGGTTTGCCCGAAGGCGCGACGTTCGCCGACGGGCTGACGCTGTGCGAAGGCGTGCCGCAAGGACACAAGGTCGCGCTTGTCGACCTCGCGGCCGGCGACCCGGTCGTGCGCTACAACGTGGTGATCGGCTATGCGCTGACCGACCTGCGCCGCGGCAGCTGGGTCAACGAGCGCACGATGCGCATGCCCGAGCCGCCGGGCCTCGACGACCTGCCGCTCGCGACGCGTGCCGCGCCGCCGCTCGAGCCGCTCGAAGGCTATACGTTCGAGGGTTTCCGCAACGCCGACGGTTCGGTCGGCACGCGCAACATCCTCGCGATCACGACGACCGTGCAATGCGTGTCGGGCGTCGTCGAACATGCGGTGAAGCGGATCAAGGACGAACTGCTGCCGCGCTACCCGAACGTCGACGACGTGGTCGGGCTCGAACATACGTATGGCTGCGGCGTCGCGATCGATGCGCCGGACGCCGACATCCCGATCCGCACGCTGCGCAACATCAGCCTGAATCCGAATTTCGGCGGCGAAGTGATGACCGTGAGCCTCGGCTGCGAGAAGCTGCAGCCCGAGCGTCTGCTGCCGCCGGGCGCGATCCCGGTGACCGCCGACGGCGCGACCGGCAACGGCGGCGTCGTGTGCCTGCAGGATGCCGCGCACGTCGGCTTCAATTCGATGATCGACTCGATCATGAAGATGGCCGAATCGCATCTCGAGCGGCTCAACCGCCGCCGTCGCGAGACGTGTCCCGCGTCGGATCTCGTCGTCGGCGTGCAGTGCGGCGGCAGCGACGCGTTCTCGGGGCTCACCGCGAACCCGGCGGTCGGCTTCGCGGCCGACCTGCTGGTGCGTGCGGGTGCAACGATCATGTTCTCGGAAGTGACCGAAGTGCGCGACGGCGTCGCGCAGCTCACGTCGCGCGCGGCGAACGAGGACGTCGCCCGCGAGATCATTCGCGAGATGGACTGGTACGACCGCTACCTGCAGCGCGGCCGCGTCGACCGCAGCGCAAACACGACGCCGGGCAACAAGAAGGGCGGGCTGTCGAACATCGTCGAGAAAGCGATGGGGTCGATCGTGAAGTCGGGCAGCGCGCCGATCGCCGGCGTCGTGCGTCCCGGCGATCGGGCGCGGCAGAAGGGGCTGCTGTACGCGGCGACGCCCGCGAGCGATTTCATCTGCGGCACGCTGCAGCTCGCGGCGGGGATGAACCTGCACATTTTCACGACCGGCCGCGGCACGCCGTACGGCCTCGCGCAGGTGCCGGTGATCAAGGTCGCGACGCGCAGCGATCTCGCGCGCCGCTGGCACGACCTGATGGATCTCGACGCCGGGCAGATCGCGACCGGCGCGGCGACGATCGAGGACACGGGCTGGGAATTGTTCCGGCTGATGCTCGACGTCGCCAGCGGCAAGCGCCGCACGTGGGCCGAGCAATGGAAGCTCGCGAATGCGCTGACGCTGTTCAATCCGGCGCCGGTGACCTGATACGTGCGGGTGGTAGCGGCAAGACGATGCGGGCGCCTTCGGGCGCCCGTTTTCTTTTGGGGCGGCGCACGCGCGATTTCCTTACCTCGCACGTAATCGACCGTCCGCGCGCGCCCGGCGACGATAGCGGCACGCGGACCCGAAACGTCCGCGACATCGTCCACCGACACAAGGAGCCTCGCCATGAACACCGCTCAATCCGCTTCGTCCGTCCACGCCGACCTGGTCGACCGCTACTTCGACGCGTGGAACGAACCCGACGTCGCGCGCCGCCGCGCGCTGATCGACGCGACCTACGCGAGCGACGCGGCCTATCGCGATCCGCTGATGGCCGGCGACGGCCACGCGGGCATCGATACGATGATCGCCGCCGTGCAGCAACGTTTCCCCGCGTACCGCTTCCGCCGCACGACTGACGTCGACGCGTTCGGCCAGCATCTGCGGTTCTCGTGGGCGCTCGTGTCGCCCGACGGCGCGGCGATCGTGAAGGGCTCGGACTTCGGCACCGTCGACGCATCGGGCCGCCTCGCATCGGTCACGGGTTTCATCGACGAAATGCCGGCCGCGGCGTCGTGACGCGAACGGCACATGCGCAGCGGCCGCCGGGATCGGGTAACGTTATGCGATTCGTTCCTGATCCCGGAGACTAGCCGACATGCTGAAGAATCTCGACCCGCTGCTGCACGCCGACATCCTGCACACGCTGCGCGCGATGGGCCACGGTGACGAAATCGCGATCTGCGATGCGAATTTCCCGGCGGAATCCGTCGCGGAGCACACGGTGGTCGGCCGCGCGCTGCGGATCGACGGCGCCGATTCGGCGCGCGTCGTGCGCGCGGTGCTGTCCGTGCTGCCGCTCGATACGTTCGTCGACACGCCCGCATGGCGGATGGAAGTCGTCGGCGACGCGGCCGCGGTGCCGCCCGTGCAGCGCGAAGTGCAGGCCGAGATCGACCGCGCGGAAGGGCGCGCGGTGCCGCTCGCCGGCATCGACCGTTTCGCGTTCTACGAGCGCGCGCAGCAGGCGTATGCGGTGATCGTCACCGGCGAAACGCGCGGCTACGGCTGCTTCATCTTCAAGAAGGGCGTGCTGTTGAGCGACGCGGGCTAAACGCGTTTTTTCCACGCGTCGGGCCGCGGGCGTCGCCGCCGCAGTGTAAAGATTTGCTACAACCTTTTTCTTGGACACCGCGGAAAGACCCTCTATGCTGGCCCATTTGCCGCGCGCCCCCTGCCGGGCCGCGCGGCCGGCCGAATTGCATACGAGGAGAGAGGCATGACGCGTACCGTCGATTCCGGCGTCATTTTTTTCGCACGCCTGGCGCTGGCGGCGTTGTTCTTGTGGGGCGGCATCATGAAGCTGCTCGGCTACAGCGACTTCGTCGCGTATCTGCACGGGATGAACGTGCCCTATCAGCAGGTCGTCGCGCCGATCGTCGTCGCGATCGAGGGGCTCGGCGGCCTGCTGCTGATCGTCGGTTACAAGGTACGGCCGCTCGCGTTGCTGATGGCGGTCTACACGATCGCGACCGCGATGGTCGGGCACAATTTCTGGGACGCGACGAACGCGGCCGTCCAGCACGACATGGTGATTCACTTCTGGAAGAACGTCGCGATCGCCGGCGGGTTCCTGCTGCTGTTCGTCACGGGCGCAGGCGGCGCGAGCATCGACGCGCTGCGCCGGCCGAGTTCGTCGTACGGCGTGCTGCGCTGAACCGGGCAGATTCACGCAGCCGCCGCCAGGCCGACGCAAGACAAAAGGGCCGAATCCCGCACGCCGCGGGATTCGGCCCTTCGTTCATCCGGCCCGCGCGTGCGCGCCGACGTTCAGCGTGCGTCCTTCACATCCTTCGCATCCTTCGAGAACTGCACGGCGATCGCGCCCAGCACGCAGATTGCCGCGACGTACACGACCGGCGCGAGCGGATTCGACTTCATCATCAGCGACACGATCACCGGCGTGAGGCCGCCGAAGATCGCATACGCGACGTTGTACGAGAACGAGATGCCCGAGAAGCGCACGACGGCCGGGAAGCTCTTGACCATCACGAACGGCACCGCGCCGATCGTGCCGACCATGAAGCCCGCGATCCCGTAGTAGAGCGGCAGCGTCGACGCATCGGCCGCGACCTGCGCGAACAGCAGGTAGTAGCACGCGGCCAGCCCGAGCCCGCCGATGCCGAGCACGCGCTTCGCGCCGATCCAGCCCGCGAGCGAACCCGCGGTGATGCAGCCGGCCGTCAGGCACAGCGTCGCGACGCTGTTCGCGAACAGCGTCGTCGCCGGCGTCAGGTGGAACTGCTTTTGCAGCAGCGCGGGCGTCATCAGGATCACGACGACGATCGCGGCCGACAGCATCCACGTGAGCAGCATCGACACGATCACCGCGCGGCCGTGGTCGCGCAGCACCGCCTTCAGCGGAATCTCGGCCGCGAGCGCCTTCTTCGCCTTCATCTCGGCGAACACCGGCGTTTCATGCAGCCAGCGGCGCAGGTACACGGAGAACAGCCCGAACACGCCGCCGAGCAGGAACGGGATGCGCCATGCGAACGCGCCGACTTCGGCCGTCGAGTAGCGGCTGTTGATGCCGGCCGCGACGAGCGAGCCGAGCAGGATGCCGGCCGTGAGACCCGCGGTCAGCGTGCCGCATGCGTAGCCGATATGGCGCGACGGCACGTGCTCGGACACGAACACCCACGCGCCCGGCACTTCGCCGCCGACCGCCGCGCCCTGCAGCACGCGGAACAGCAGCAGCAACACCGGCGCGAGGATGCCGATCGTGTCGTAGGTCGGCAGCAGGCCCATCAGCAGCGTCGGCACCGACATCATCAGCACGCTCAGCGTGAACATCCGCTTGCGGCCGAACAGGTCGCCGAAGTGCGCCATGATCACGCCGCCGAGCGGGCGCGCGAGGTAGCCGGCCGCGAAGATGCCGAACGTCTGCAACTGGCGCAGCCAGTCGGGAATGTCGTGCGGGAAGAACAGCTGCCCTATCGCCGGCGCGAAGAACACGAAGATGATGAAGTCGTAGAACTCGAGGGCGCCGCCGAGTGCGGCAAGGCCAAGGGTCTTGTAGTCGCTGCGCGTGAGCGCGCGTTCGGCGGCGCGAGGCACGCCGCTCAATTCGGAAGCTTGCATGGTCAGGACGATCGGTATTCGAATGTTGTTGTCGGTGCTGCGTCTCCAGGGCCCGCTTTTCGGCATGGACTGACAAGGCGCGGCTTGCGTCGTCGAAGCGTGCGGCGTGCCGGGTGGGGCGCGCAACACGCGTCGCCGCACCGGGATGGGGCACGGCGGAGACGAAGCGTCAAAGCGGGTGGGGGGATTCTACAGGAGCGCGAAATGCCTGCGCGCGGGCGCGCGCCGAGGACGGCTTCGGACCAGGCGGCCGAAGCGCGCGGCGCGGGCGGCCGGTGAGCCGCTGGCGCGCCGCGCGGGAAGGGGTGCGTATCAGTTGCCGGCGATCGTATCGACCGGCTTGAACGCGCCGCGCTCGACCTTGTAGATCGTCACTGGCGCATCCTTCAGGTCGCCCTTCGCGTCGTACGCGATGCTCGGGGCCGACACACCCTTGATCGACACCTTGCCGAGATACGGCGTGTACACCTTCGGGTCGGTCGAGTTCGCGTCCTTCATCGCGGTGAGCAGCGCGATCGTGCCGTCGTACGAATACGGCGAGTAGGTGATCACGTCTTCGTTGAAGCGCGCCTTGTAGCGGGCCGCGTAGCCAGAGAAGCCCGGCATCTTTTCCTTCGGCAGGCCGCCCATGTAGACGATCGCGCCTTCGGCCGCGTCGCCGCCGACCTTCAGGAACGTCGGCGAGCGCGACATTTCGCCCGTCACGAAGGCCGACTTCATCCCGAGCTGGCGCATCTTGCGGATCATCGGTGACGATTGCGCATCGCCGCCGCCGTAGAAGATCGCGTCCGGATTCATGCCCTTCAGGTTGGTCAGGATCGCGGAGAAATCGAGCGCCTTGTCGTTCGTGAAGTCGCGCTTGACGATCGTGCCGCCGGCCGCTTCCACGGCCTTCGCGAATTCGTCCGCGATGCCCTGGCCGTAGGCCGTGCGGTCGTCGATGATCGCGATGCGCTTGAAGCGCAGCGTCTTCACCGCGTACGTGCCGACGATGCGGCCCGCCTGCGCGTCGCTCGTCAGCAGCCGGTAGGTCGTCTTGTAGCCGCGCGCCGTGTATTGCGGCGACGTCGCCATCGAGATCTGCGGCAGCCCCGCGCGATCGTACAGGTCGGACGCCGGAATGCTGGTGCCCGAGTTGAAGTGTCCGATGATCCCGCGGACGTTGTCGTCGATCAGCCGCTGCGCGACGGTGGTGCCGGTGCGCGGGTCGGCCTGGTCGTCCTGCGAGTCGAGCTGGAACGTGACGGGCTTGCCGCCGATCGTCGGATGCGTCGCGTTGAAATCGGCGATCGCGAGCTGCACGCCCTTCTGCATGTCCGTGCCGTAATTCGACTGCGGGCCGGTCAGCGGTGCGGCGAAACCGATCTTGACGACGTCGGCGGCGATGGCGTGCGCGCCCGACAGTGCGCAGGCGGCGGCCAGCGCGACGTGCGATACCTTCAGCTTCACTTTCACTTCCCCTTGATGGCGTGGTTGGGCCGCCGCCGGCATGCGGGCCGGCGCCGGTAAACCGGGCGAGACGTATCGATCCGCAGGCCGGTGCGCAGCGGCGATGCGTGCTCGCCGCGTGCTGCGTGTGCTATGCCGGAATCGGCGTGCGCGACGGCGGATGCGACGGGTCGTGCGTGCCGATTGCGGCAGCGGCGGGATGTCGTCTCGTGACCGTGAAGCGAAGTCTAGATAGCGAAAATGCGTGCGTCTTGCGCGTTCGATGCGTGGCCGGCGACGATATCGGCATATCGTCGATTACCCTGATATATGCTGAAATCGTCATGGCGGATGCGCAAACCCGCCAAGACGCGGGTCGCCGGCATTTTTAGGATGGCGGATTCGGGGATGTGCTGGCAGTGTGTCGACGTGCTGCGCCGGCCGCGGCGAAAGCGGAACCTTCGCCGGCGCCGCATGCGTTTCGCAGTAGTTGTGTGCGCAACCTGTGCGGCTGACCGATGCGGCCGATCGCGACGCACGATGCAACCGGCCGCCGCCTTGCCCGCCCCGCCCCGCGCCCGGCGCGACGCGAACGAAGGGGCGCTCCTATAATCGACGCCATCTGCCACTCGCTTCGCGGTTGCCGGGATGACGACCTTGCTTGCCGTACCGCCCATGAGCCTGTCCGACACGTTGCGCTACCAGCCCGACAACGCCGATCTCGGCGCGATGCTCGTGCATTTCCGCCTGCTCGAACCGGTGTTCGATGCGCTGCCGGACGTCGCGTTCTTCGTGAAGGATGCGAGCGGCCGCTACGCGATCGTCAATCGCACGCTGGCGATGCGCTGCGGCTACAAGGACAAGCGCGACCTGCTCGGCAAGACGGCCGACGAGGTGTTTCCGCGTCGCTTCGGCCGCAGCTATTTCGAGCAGGACATGGCGACGATCAACGCCGGCCAGCAATTGATGGACCAGCTCGAGCTGCACCTGTATCCGGGCCGCCAGCCGGGCTGGTGCCTGACCTGCAAGGAGCCGCTGCGCGACGCCGCGGGCCGGGTGGTCGGCCTCGCGGGCATCTCGCGCGACCTGAAGGCGCACGAGGGATCGCACCCGGCCTACAGCCGGCTCGCCGACGTGGTCCAGCACATCCAGGATCATTACGTGCAGCCGCTGAACCTGAAGCAACTCGCGCAGATGGCCGGGATGTCGGTCGCGCAGCTCGAACGCTACTTCCACAAGGTGTTCCACCTGACGCCGCGCCAGGTGCTGCTGAAGACGCGGCTCGACGCGGCCACCGCGCTGCTCGTCACGCACGACAAGGTGACCGACGTCGCCGCGCTGTGCGGCTACACGGATCACAGCGCGTTCACGCGTCAGTTCAAGGCGACGGTCGGCGTGACGCCGACGGAATACCGGTTGATGCTGCAGGAGCGGGCGGGGTGACGCAACTCGCCGGCGTGGCCGGCGCGTCGCGGGGATCGGGGTAAGGCGGGGAAGCGGGAAGGGTGAAGCGGTGAAAGCGGCGGCTCAGCGGTAGCCGAGCCCTTTCAGGACGGCCGTGCCGTCTTCGGTCAGCCGGAAGCTCGGGGCCGTATCGGGGTCGAGCTTGACCATTTCGACGAGGCCGGCTTCCTGCAGCGCGGGCAATTCGGGTTTGGCGTTCGCGCCGATCGGTGCATGCAGCAGCACGAGCAGCGTCGCGATTTCGTGATGACTGAGCAGGCGGCGCAGCATCGTCTTCTTTGCAGGGGGCGCGGCCGGGCGGCCCGCGGGTGCTTCTACGGCGCTCATCGCTTTCCTCCTTTTCGAGATGACCATCGGGTACTGGTTGCGGATGGTGCCGTCGAAGACTTAAGCGATTCTTAAAACCGTGGCGGACGGCGCAATGCTGCGCTGCGGTACGGGTTACGGGATGTAACGCCAGACGCCGCGTAGCTCCCCGCTGATCGAGGCCGGCCGTGCGGGCGGGCCTTCGGCGGTGCGATTCACCACGATGGTGCGGGTGAAAGGTGGGCCGCCCGAATGGTCGCCGAATCGCTTGCGTGGTCCGGCCCCAACTCCGCTTCGCGTCCTTTCCTTATTTCCTGCGCTGCGCCTGCGCGGCGAGCCGCACGGCCGCATTCGCCGCGCCATAGCCGTCGTATCCGCCGCGCCGCTCGACGATCTCCAGCGAGAAGCGGTTGTCGACCAGCTCCGTGTACGCATGCAGGAATTCGCCGCCGTGCTCGTCGCGGTCGTACAGCAGGTGATGCGCGCTCAGCGTGTCGATCAGTTCGTCCGGCAGCGCGTAGCGCGCGGCGAGATCGTCGTAGTAGTTGGCCGGAATCCGCAGGAACGGCACGCCGTCGGCCGCGAACGCGGCGACCGTCTTCACGATGTCGTCGGTGCGGAACGCGACGTGGTTCAGCCCGGTGCCGTGGTAGCGGTCGAGCGATTCGGCGACGGCCGTATGGCGGTCGACCGACGCGTTCAGCGCGATCCGCACCGAGCCGTCGGCGCTGCGCACCGCGCGGCTGCGCATCAGCCCGTACGGGTCGGGCACGAGCCAGCTGCGCTCGGCCTCGAAGCCGAACGCCGTCTTGAAGAACAGGATCCAGGTGTCGAGCGCGTCGGCCGGCAGCGCGAGGCACACGTGATCGATGCCCGTCAGCGGGCCGACTTCGCTCGGGCCGTCGATGTCGGTCAGCACGAAGTCCGATTCATACAGCGTCGGCGCATCCGGCGCCTCGTCGACGAAATATTCGAGGCTGCCGTCCGGCGCCTTCACGCTCGGCAGCACACGCTCGTTCGGCCCGACCCGGCCGGAGAACGGCGCGTAGCCGAAGCCGGCCGCGCGTTCGAACGCCACTTTGGCATCGTCGACGCGGAATGCCGACGCGCACAGCGACAGCCCGTGCTGCTGGAAGAACGCATCGGCGAACGAGTCGCGCTCGGCGTTCAGCACGATCGACGCGGCGCCGTGCTGGAACAGCGTCACGTCCTTCGAGCGATGCCGGCCGGCGAGCCGGAAGCGCATCCGGCCCAGCCATTCGCCGACGGTCGCCGCCGCCGGTGCGTCGACCGCGAATTCGATGAACTGGAACCCGACGTGCGCGGGCGGGGCCGGCGGCGCGAACAGCGGCTGGCTGGCGGCCGGCGTGCGACCGTCCTGCGCGAGCCGCGCGCGCGTCAGGTCTTCCAGATAGAGCAGCGAGCGATGGCCGTCGGCGGCCGTGAGCGCGGTCGGCGCCGCGCGGAAGCCGTCGTTGAAGATCTCGAGCGACAGCGGCCCCGTATAGCCCGACTCGATCACGCGCGCGGTGAAGCGCGCCAGGTCGAAGTCGCCCTGGCCCGGGAACGAGCGGTAGTGGCGGCTCCATTCGAGCACGTCCATCACGAGCTTCGGCGCGTCGGCGATCTGCACGAACGCGATCCGGTCGCCGGGGATGTCGGCGATCGCGTCCGGCGAATCGTCGAGCGACAGCGTGTGGAAACTGTCGAGCGCCAGGCCGAGGTGCGGGCTGTTCACCGCGTTCACGAGCTTCCACGCGTGGCCGTACCGCTTCACGACGCGGCCCCACGCGAGCGCTTCGTACGCGGCCACCACGCCGGCCTGCCGCGCGGCTTCGGCGAGCACGCCGAGCTGGTCGACGAGCAGCCCGTCGTCCGCGATCGTGTCGGCCGCCACACTGCTGCAGACGAGGATGCGGTCGGTGCCGAGCGCATGCATCACGTCGAACTTGCGCTTGATCCGGTCGAGATTGCGCGCAAGCTGGGCCGCGCTCACGCCCTCGAAGTCGCGAAACGGCTGGAACAGCACGATGTCGAGGCCGAGGTCGGCGGCCATGCGCCGGACGTCGGCCGGCGATCCGTCGAAGTAGACGAGATCGTTTTCGAAGATTTCGACGCCGTCGAAGCCCGCGGCCTGGACGGCGGCGAGCTTCTCGGCGAGCGTGCCGGACAGTGACACGGTGGCGATCGAGCGCTGCATGGGCGTTTCCTGCGGATGAACAGGGCATGGCGCCGGTCGAACCGGCCCTGAATGAACCAGTCGTTGAGTTCCGTACGCGCGCCATATCCCGAATTTACTGGGTTAGTGATGCGTATTATACAAACTAACTAGGTGGTACAAATTAGCGAAAACCCGAAAAGACAGCCCGCGTGCACGGGCGCACACTAGCGCCAAATTCCGATGTCTTCGGGGCGGCGCCGATCCTGGTCTGCCCCTGTTTCAGGAGCAGAAACACGATGAGCAAGCACAAGGTGCTGGTGCTGAACGGCCCGAACCTCAATCTGCTGGGCACCCGCGAGCCCCATATCTACGGCGCGGAAACGCTCGCCGATCTCGAGCAGCGCTGCCGCACGGCGGCGGAAGGGCTCGGGCTGGAAATCGAGTTTCGCCAGTCGAACGCCGAGCACCAGCTGATCGACTGGCTGCATGCCGCGCGTCACGACACGCACGGCATCGTGATCAACCCGGCCGCCTATACGCACACGTCGGTCGCGCTGGCCGACGCGCTTTCCGCGATCGCGAAGCCGGTGATCGAGGTGCATATCTCGAACGTCCATCGCCGCGAAGCGTTTCGCCACCATTCGTATATCTCGGCGATCGCCGAAGCCGTGATCTGCGGCTGCGGCACCGAAGGCTATGTGTTCGCGTTGCAGCGCCTGGCGACGCTGTTCGCGCAGGGGGCCGCCCGATGAGCCGCCCGTCGTTTCTGATCGGCCTGATCGGCCAGGGCATCGGCGGTTCGCTGTCGCCCGCGATGCACGAGGAAGAGGGCTTCCGCCAGGGCTTCGGCTACGTGTACCGGCGCATCGATCTCGATGCGCTCGGCGTGACCGTCGACGCACTGCCGCAACTGCTCGAGGCCGCGCAGCGGATGGGCTACAACGGACTGAACATCACGCATCCGTGCAAGCAGCGCGTGATCGAGCACCTCGACGCGCTGTCGGACGACGCGCGTGCGCTCGGCGCGGTGAACACCGTGCTGTTCAAGGACGGCAAGCGGATCGGCCACAACACCGACTGGTCGGGCTTTGCGAAATCGTTCCGCCGCGGGCTGCCGGACGCGAAGCTCGACCGCGTCGTCCAGCTCGGCGCGGGCGGCGCGGGCGCGGCCGTCGCGCACGCCGCGCTGCAGATGGGCGCGGCTGAACTGACGATTTTCGACGTCGACGGCACGCGCGCCACCGCGCTGGCGGGCGAATTGCAGCAGCGCTTCCCTGCCGCCCGGGTCACGCCGGGCAGCGATCTCGCGGCCGCGATGCGCGCAACGACCGGCCTGATCCACTGCACGCCGACCGGCATGGCCAAGCATCCGGGCCTGCCGCTGCCGGCCGAACTGCTCCACGCAGGCATGTGGGTGGCCGACATCGTGTATTTCCCGCTCGAAACCGAACTGATCCACGCCGCGCGCGCGGCCGGCTGCGCGACGCTGCCGGGCGGCGGGATGGCCGTGTACCAGGCCGTCGACGCGTTCGAGCTCTTCACCGGGCGCACGCCCGACGCCGAGCGGATGTTCGATCACTTTCAGTCGCTCGTCGCGCGCTGACCCCCTTGCAGACACAGAAAGAGAGACAGGAGACGACCATGCAACACACCACCCACACGAGCGCCGCGCCGGCGCAGGCGGCCGGCACGGTCCGGCGCACGTCGGCGCGCTACAAGATCCTCGCGCTGCTCGCGATCGGCACGATGATCAACTATCTCGACCGCACCGTGCTGGGCGTGGCGGCGCCGCAGCTCACCAAGGAGCTCGGCATCAACGCGGCCGTGATGGGCGTCATGTTCTCCGCGTTTTCGTGGACGTACGTGGCGATGCAGGTGCCCGGCGGCCTGTTCCTCGACCGCTTCGGCAGCAAGATCACCTACTACTGGTCGATGACGCTGTGGTCGCTGTGCACGTTCCTGCAAGGCTTCGTGCCGGGCGTCGCGACGTTGCTCGCGTGCCGGCTCGGTCTCGGCGTGACGGAAGCGCCGTGCTTCCCGACCAACAGCCGCGTCGTCGCGACGTGGTTCCCGCAGAACGAACGCGCGATGGCGACCGGCACCTACACCGTCGGCGAGTACATCGGCCTCGCGTTCTTCAGCCCGGTGCTGTTCGCGTTGATGGGCGCGTTCGGCTGGCGCTCGCTGTTCTGGGTGGTCGGTGCGGTCGGCATCGTGTTCGGCCTGGTCTGGTGGAAGTTCTACCACGAGCCGCGCAACCACCCGGGCGCGAATTCGGCGGAACTGGCCTATATCGAAGCGGGCGGCGGTCTCGTGCACGGTGCGCGCAAGGACGGCGACAAGAGCGGCAAGCCGGCGCAGGCCAAGTTCAGCTGGTCGATGGTCGGCCAACTGGTGAAGAAGCGCCAGCTCGCGGGCATCTGCCTCGGCCAGTTCGCCGGCAACTCGACGCTCGTATTCTTCCTGACCTGGTTCCCGACCTATCTGGCAACCGAGCGCCACATGGGCTGGCTGAAGATCGGCTTCTTCGCGGTGATGCCGTTCATCGCCGCGTCGGTCGGCGTGATGTTCGGCGGGATCTTCTCCGACTGGCTGCTGCGCCGCGGCAAGTCCGCGAACCTCGCGCGCAAGCTGCCGATCATCGCGGGCCTGCTGCTCGCGTCGACGATCATTCTCGCGAACTACGTGCAGAGCAACGAGGCGGTGATCGCGATCATGTCGGTCGCGTTCTTCGCGCAGGGGATGGCCGCGCTCGGCTGGACGCTCGTGTCGGACATCGCGCCGGACGGCCTGCTCGGCGTGACGGGCGGCATCTTCAACTTCGCGGCGAACCTGGCGGGCATCGTCACGCCGCTCGTGGTCGGCTTCATCGTCGCGTCGACCGGCTCGTTCGTCGGCGCGCTCGTGTTCATCGGCGTGATCGCGCTGGTCGGTGCGCTGTCGTACATCTTCGTCGTCGGCGACATCAAGCGGATCGAGCTGTAAGCACCGGCTCCACGCACACTCGGTGCGTTCGCCCGGCGGCCGGTTGGCCGCCGGGTTTTTTGTTTGCGCGTGCCGACCGGTCGGCACATACCTCGCTTCATGCGGGCTGCATCGCGATGCCGAGCGATTCGATTGCCTGCGCGATCGCGGCGACCGCCCGCCGGATATCGCCTGCATCGATCGCGCCGATGCAGCCGACGCGGAACGTCTCGAGCCGCGTCAGTTTGCCCGGATACAGGATGAAGCCCGCGTCGCGCACCGCGTCGTAGAAACGGCGGAAATCGTAGGCTGGATGGTCGGGCGCGTGAAACGTGACGATCACCGGCGCCTGCACGCTCGCGTCGAGGAACGGCACGAAACCGAGCGCGCGCATCGATTCGACCAGCGTCCGGCAGTTGTCCGCATAGCGCGCGCCGCGCGCCGGCTGGCCGCCCTCGGCGAAGTACTGGTCGAGCGCGGCGCGCAGTGCGGCAATCACGTGCGTCGGCGGCGTGAAGCGCCATTGCCCCGTCCTGCGCAGGTACGCGTACTGGTCGTGGAGATCGAGCGCGAGCGAGGGCGAGTTGCCTTCGCTCGCGTCGAGCGCGTCGCGCCGCACGATCGCGAATCCCATTCCCGGCACGCCTTCGAGACATTTGCCGCTGGCCGAGATCAGCGCGTCGATGCCGCTGTCCGCCAGCGCGATCGGCAGCGCGCCGAACGAACTCATCGCATCGACGATCAGCCGCTTGCCGTGCCGCCGGCACGCGGCCGCGATCGCGTCGAGCGGATTCAGGATCCCGGCGCTCGTTTCCAGGTGCACGAGCGCGACGTGCGTGATGCGCGGCTCGCGCGCGAACGCAGCCTCAATGGCCGCCGCGTCGACGGCCGCGTCTTCGCCGAACGGCAGCGCGATCGCGTCGATACCGAGCCGGCCGAGAATTTTCAGGATGCGCGCGCAATACGCGCCGTTCTCGGGCACCAGCACGACGCCGTCGCGCGGCACCAGCGTGCCGAGCGCGGCTTCGACCGAGAACGTGCCGCTACCCTGCATCGGCACGCATACGTACTCGTCTCCGCCATGCGCGATGGCGACGAGATCCGCGCAGACGCTGGCCGTCAGCTGGTTGAAAGCGGCATCCCACGACCCCCAGTCATGTTGCATTGCGTGGCGTGTTGTGGCGGACGTGGTGAGCGGGCCGGGCGTGAGCAGGATCGGGTCGGACATGGCTTTTGTCTCCAGCAAAGGGCGAACGAAACACCGGATGGCATTTCCGAATGGACTTGCATGATAGTGGCAAAATGTGTCATTTTTTGGAAATTGTGGCATTCGTCACGGCTTTGTCATCGAACGCTGTGATCCTTCGGTTGCCGCGCGACACCCAGCCTGAGCGCGGTAGCGAGGCGGGCCGCCAGGCGGCTCGCCCGAAGACAACAGGAGAGCCGGATCGTGCCCCGGCCGTTTGGTGTTCCGCCTACGGAGAAGTGAGATGACACTGCAGAAACCCTCGCGCGCCGCCGCCGGCGCGTTCCGCAAACTCGCGCTGGCCGCCTGCGCCGCCGGTCTGCTGCAAGGCGCCGCGATGCCGGCGCATGCGGCAAACGCGGTCGTGCTGTACACGGCGGACGGCCTCGAGAACCTCTATCGCGACGTGCTGCCGGCTTTCGAGAAGAAGGAAGGCGTGAAGGTCAACATCGTGACGGCAGGCAGCGGCGAGGTGGTGAACCGCGCGAACATCGAGAAGAATTCCCCGAAGGCCGACGTGATCGTCACGCTGCCGCCGTTCATCCAGCAAGCCGGCCAGATGGGCCTGCTGCAGCCGTACCAGAGCGTGAACTACAAGAACGTGCCGGCCATCGCGAAGGCCGAGGACGGCACCTGGGCGACGTTCGTGAACAACTACTTCTCGTTCGCGATCAACCCGGACGTCGTGAAGAACCAGCCGAAGACGTTCGCCGACCTGCTCGCGCCGGCCTACGCCGGCAAGGTCGCGTACTCGAACCCGGCCACGGCCGGCGACGGGATGGCCGTGCTGATCCTGACGACGTCGCTGATGGGCGAGGACAAGGCGTTCGACTATCTCGCGAAGCTGTCGCAGAGCGTGAAGTTCCACACGAAGGGCACGGGCTACCTGAACGTGCTGCTGTCGCGCAACGAGATCAGCGTCGCGAACGGCGACCTGCAGATGGACCTCGACGACGCCGAACACGGCGCGCTGTCCATCAAGCCGATCTTCCTGGCCGCGAAGGACGGCGACCAGCCGACCACGTTCCAGCTCCCGTACGGCATCGGCCTGATCAAGAGCGGCCCGAACCAGGACGCCGGCCGGAAGCTGATCGACTACCTGATGTCGACGGAAGTGCAGTCGAAGGTGCCGGACATGTACGGCATCCCGGGCCGCACCGACGTGCCGCTGGCCGGCAAGAACGGCGAAGCGGTCAAGAAGGCGATCGCGGGTGTGAAGCTGATTCCGGTCGACTGGACCCAGGTGATGGCGAAGAAGCCGGTGTGGATCGAGCGCTGGAAGAAGGACGTGATCGGCAGCTCGGGCAAGCAGCTCGACGTCGTCAAGCCGAAGTGATCGGCGCACGCCGCCTGTATTCGCGAGCAAGAGGATGAACCCGGTGGAAACCACCCTGACCCATCCCGGCGCATTCGGCGCCGCCGAACCGCACGCGACGCTGCGGTCCGGCGCGCCGGGCGGCGTGCAGATCGAGCATCTGAGCGTGCGCTACGGCGCGCGCACGGTGCTGGAGGATCTGTCGCTGTCGATCGGCGCCGGTGAATTTCTGACCGTGCTCGGCAAGAGCGGTTGCGGCAAGACCACGCTGCTGCGCTTCATCGCCGGGTTCGTGAAGGCCGACGGCCTGACCGGCACGCTGACCGTTGCCGGACGCGACCTGACCTATGCGCCGCCGCACAAGCGCAACCTCGGTCTGCTGTTCCAGAATTACGCGTTGTTCCCGCACCTGTCGGTGTTCGAGAACGTCGCATTCGGGCTGCGCGCGCGTGGCATGGCGTCGTCGGAAGTGACGCGCCGCGTCGCCGATGCGCTGAAGCTCGTGCAGCTCGGCGACGCGGGTCACCATCTGCCCGCGCAACTGTCGGGCGGGATGCAGCAGCGCGTCGCGCTGGCCCGCGCGCTGGTGATCGAGCCCGACGTGCTGCTGCTCGACGAGCCGCTGTCGGCGCTCGACGCCAACCTGCGCGCGTCGGTGCGCAGCGAACTGAAGGCGCTGCACGAGCGCCTGCCGAACTTGACCGTCGTCTGCGTGACGCACGACCGCGACGATGCGCTCGTGCTGTCCGACCGCGCGCTGCTGATGCGCGATGGTCACATCGCGCAGCTCGGCACGCCGCAGCAGTTGTACGACGCGCCGCGCGACGGCTACGTCGCGCGCTATCTCGGCCCGGCGAACCTGCTGCCGCCGCATGTGATCTTCCCGCTCGGCGATCCGCGCCACGAGGTGCGCGGCAAGGTCGCGTGCGTGCGTCCCGAGCGGCTGACCGTGATGCCGCCCGCAGCGGGCGGCCTGCACGGCACGGTGTCTTCGGTCGAATGGCAGGGCGCGGACCTGTCGATCGCCGTCGTGATCGACGCGGCGCCCGACGAGCCCGTGCGCGTCACGATGCAACGCGGCCGCGGCGCGGCTCCCGAGCGCGGTGCGCGCGTGTCCCTGCATTGCGAGGCAGACGATGTCGTCCTTATCGAGCCCTGAAGCCGGCTTGCCGCCGCACGTGCTCGCGTCGGCCGCCGCACACGCCGCGGCCGCGCGGCGCCGCAGGCGCATGGGCGATTTGCACCTCGCCGCGCTGGCGATCGTCGTGCTCGGCCCGCTCGTCGTCTATCCGCTGGTGCGGCTCGTGCTGCTGAGCGTGTCGGGCGATCACGGGCTGAGTTTCGCCGCGTACCGCACCTTCTTCGGCAATCCCGACACGCGCAACGTGCTGCTGACGACGCTCGGCGTGCTGTTCGCGAGCGCCGGCACTGCATCGGTGTTCGGCGTGCTGCTGGCCGCGCTGCTGTTCTTCAAGCCGTTCCCGGGTGCATCGCTCGTCACGCGCTTCCTGGAGCTGTACGTCGCGTTTCCGTCGTTCCTCGTCGCGTTCACGCTGATCTTCCTGTACGGCTCGCAGGGCTCGATCAGCATCGCGCTGCAGCACCTGTTCCATCTCGAGCATCCGCCGCTCGATTTCCTGTTCGGCATCGGCGGCGTGATTCTCGCGCAGACCGTGTTCTACACGCCGTTCGTCGTGCGGCCGACGCTCGCGTCGTTCGCGACGCTGGACCTGCGGCTGATCGAAGCCGCGCGCAGCCTCGGCGCGCCCGGCTGGATGCTCGCGCGCCGCGTCGTGCTGCCGATCGCGTGGCCGGGCATCGCCGCCGGCACCGTGCTGTGCTTCCTGCTGACGCTGAACGAGTTCGGCATCCTGCTCGTGCTCGGCAGCGCGCGGCTCGTCACGTTGCCGGTCGCGATCTACAGCAGCGCGACCGTCGATCTCGACCTGCCGACCGCGTCGGCCGGCGCGGTCGTGATGTTGACGCTGTCGCTGGCGTTGTATGCGGTTTATCGCCGGGTGAACCGGCGTGCGACGGGAGGGAACGATGTCCGCTGAATTCCGTATCGGGCAGGCCGTGCCGCGGCACCAGATCGGCTGGACCGACGCGTTGCTCAAGCATGCGTCGCGCGCCGCGCTCGCATTGGCCGCGTTCGCGTGCTTCTGGCTGTTCGTGCTGCCGGTGATCGTCGTCGCGCTGTCGAGCGTGTCGACGCAGTGGTCGGGCACGATCTTGCCGGCCGGCTACAGCCTGCGCTGGTTCGAGCGGCTCGGCTCGCCGGAATACGACGCGCTGGCGACGAGCCTCGAAATCGGCTTCGGCGTATCGGCGCTCGGCACGATCCTCGGGCTGTGGCTGGCGCTCGCGCTCGAAGGGCGCGACCGGCGCGGCCTCGGGGCGGTCGTCGACGCGCTCGTGATGGTGCCGAACGGCGTACCGAGCGTCGTGCTCGGGCTCGCGGTGCTGATCGCGTATCACCGGAAGCCGCTCGACCTGTCCAGCTCGGCGGCGATCGTCGTGCTGGTGCAGCTCGCGCTGATTCTGCCGTTCTGCTATCGCTGCGCGGCCGCCGCGCTGCGCCCGGAATTGACCGTGCTGCGCGAAGCTGCCGCGAGCCTCGGTGCGCCGCCCGCGATGGTGTTGCGCCGCGTGCTGCTGCCGCAGCTCGTGCCGGCGCTGCGCGCGAGCCTCGCGCTCGGCTTCGCGCTGTCGCTCGGCGAGCTCGGCGCGACGCTGACGGTATATCCGCCCGGCTTCGCGACCGTGCCGATCGTCGTGATCGGGCAGGTGGAGCGCGGCTACTACCTGCCGGCGTCGGCGCTGTCGCTGCTGATGCTCGGCGCGTCGCTCGCGGCGTTGCTGCTGATCGCCGCGCGCGTGCCGCGCGGCAAGCGGGCGGCATCATGAACGCCGCGTTCGCGTTGCGGCTCCCCGGCGAGCAACCGGCCGCCGGCAAGGGTGCGCCGGATCTCGCGGGACGCTCGATCGACGTCAACGGCCGGCGCTACCGGCTGCCGGTCGAGCCGACCGTCGTCATCTGTGTCGACGGCTGCGAGTACGACTATCTCGAACGGGCGGTGGCAGCGGGCGTCGCGCCGTTCATCGGCCGGATGATCGAGCAAGGCACCGCGTGGCGCGCCGATTGCGTCGTGCCGACCTTCACCAACCCGAACAACCTGTCGATCGTCTGCGGCGTGCCGCCGTCGGTTCACGGCATCTGCGGCAACTACTTCTGGGATCCGGCCGCCGACGGCGGGCGCGGCGCCGAAGTCATGATGAACGACCCGGCCTACCTGCGGGCCGGCACGCTGCTCGCCGCGGCGTCCGACGCCGGTGCGCGGGTGGCCGTCGTGACCGCGAAGGACAAGCTGCGCCGGCTGCTCGGCTGGCAGCTGAACGGCATCTGCTTTTCGGCCGAGAAGGCCGCGCAGGCCAATCTCGCGGAAAACGGGATCGTCGACGTGCTCGACTGGGTCGGCCTGCCGTCGCCGGATGTGTACAGCGCGGCATTGTCCGAATTCGTGTTCGCGGCCGGCGTACGCCTCGCGCAGACGCGGCAGGTCGACCTGATGTACCTGTCGACCACCGACTACGTGCAGCACAAATGCGAGCCGGGCAGTGCCGGCGCGAACGCGTTCTACGCGATGATGGACGGCTACCTCGCGCAGCTCGACGCGCTCGGCTGGGCGATCGGGCTCACGGCCGATCACGGGATGAACGCGAAGCACGATCCGGCGACGGGCCGGCCGAACGTGATCTATCTGCAGGACGCCTTCGACGGCTGGTACGGCACGCAGGCGGCGCGCGTGATCCTGCCGATTACCGATCCGTACGTCGTGCATCACGGCGCGCTCGGTTCGTTCGCGACGATCTACCTGGCGCCGGGTGTCGACCGGCCCGAAGCGATGTGGCGCATCGGTGGCCTCGATGGCGTCGAGCTCGTGCTCGACAACGCGGAAGCCGCCGCTCGTTTCGAACTGCCGGCCGACCGGATCGGCGATCTCGTCGTGATCGGCCGCCGCGACATGACGCTCGGTACGCGTGAACGCGACCACGATCTGTCGGGCCTCACGGTGCCGCTGCGTTCGCATGGTGGCGTGTCGGAGCAGGAGGTGCCGCTGCTGTTCAATCGCCGTATCGAGCGGGACGATCCCGCACGTCGCCCGCGCAACTTCGACGTGTTCGATTTCGTGTTGAACCGGATCGCGACATGATGGCTCATCCGCGGCAAGATCATCCGTCGTTTCGTGCCGAAGCGTTGCGTTGGTGCGGCACGCGCGCGATGCGCGAGCGCACGCTCGACGTCACGGACCCGTACACGGGCACGCGCGTCGGCACCGCGCCGCTCGCCAGCGTCGACGACGTGCGCGCGGCGTTCGATTACGCGATGGCCTACCGGCCGACGCTGACGCGCTACGAACGCTCGCAGATCCTCGAACGTGCGGCCGCGCTGCTGCGCGAGCGCACCGAGGAGGCGTCCGACCTGATCACGCTCGAGTCGGGGTTGTCGAAACAGGATTCGCGCTACGAGATCGGTCGGGTGGCCGACGTGCTGAAGTTCGCGGCGGTCGAGGCGCTGCGTGACGACGCGCAGAGTTTCTCTTGCGACCTGACGCCCCACGGCAAGGCGCGGCGCGTGTTCTCGCAGCGCCAGCCGCTCGACGGCGTGATCGTCGCGATTACGCCGTTCAATCATCCGATGAACCAGGTCGCGCACAAGATCGCGCCGGCGATCGCGACCAACAACCGCGTGATCGTGAAGCCGTCGGAGAAGGTACCGCTGTCGGCGTTCTATCTGGCCGACCTGCTGTATGAAGCCGGGCTGCCGGAACCGATGCTGCAGGTGCTGACCGGCGACCCGGCCGAGATCGCGGACGAGCTCGTCACGCATCCGCATGCGTCGCTGATCACGTTCACGGGCGGCGTCGCGATCGGCAAGGCGATTGCGGCGCGGGCCGGCTACCGGCGCATCGTGCTGGAGCTGGGCGGCAACGACCCGCTGATCGTCCTCGCCGATGCCGATCTCGACCGCGCGGCGTCGCTCGCGGTGTTGGGCTCGTACCGGAATTCGGGCCAGCGCTGCACGGCCGTCAAGCGGATGCTGGTGCAGCGCTCCATCGTGCCGGCGTTCACCGAATTGCTCGTCGAGAAGACGCGCGCCTGGAAATACGGCGATCCATTCGATCCCTCGAACGAAATGGGCACGGTGATCGACGAAGCCGCGGCGCGGCTGTTCGAGGCGCGCGTGAACGAGGCGGTCGCGCAGGGCTCGCGCCTGCTGACCGGCAATGTACGGCGCGGCGCGTTGTACGCGCCGACCGTGCTCGACAACGTCGATCCGTCGATGACGCTGGTGCGCGAGGAGACCTTCGGGCCCGTGTCGCCCGTCATCGCATTCGATACGATCGACGACGCGATCCGGCTCAGCAACGGCACGGCGTTCGGGCTGTCGTCGGGTGTCTGTACGGACAGCACGGCCGCCGTCGTACGGTTCGTGAACGAGTTGAACGTCGGCACGGTGAACGTATGGGAAGTGCCCGGATACCGGATCGAACTGTCGCCGTTCGGCGGGATCAAGGATTCGGGGCTCGGTTACAAGGAAGGCGTCCAGGAGGCGATGAAGAGTTTCACGAACCTGAAGACGTTTTCGCTGCCTTGGGAGTAAACGAATGGCGCTGACGGTGGAAGAGATCCACGGCCTGTATCGCGAGCATGGCCATCTGGCCTATAGCGGCGAACCCGTCACGCAGCTCGAGCATGCATTGCAGAGCGGGTTGCTGGCGGAAGCGTCCGGGGCGGACGAAGCGCTGGTCGCGGCGGCGTTCCTGCACGACCTCGGCCATTTGCTGAATCGCCAGGGCGACACGCCGAGCGCGCGCGGGATCGACGATCTGCATCAGTATTACGTGCTGCCGTTCCTGCGGCCGCTGTTTTCCGACGCGGTGCTGGAGCCGATCCGGTTGCACGTCGACGCGAAGCGCTGTCTGTGCCGCACGGACGCCGGCTATTTCGAGAGCCTGTCGCCGGACTCGGTGCGCAGCCTGGCGTTGCAGGGCGGTATCTTCAGTGACGAGGAAGCGGCGGCGTTCCTGCAGCGCCCGTTCGCGGAGGACGCGCTGCACCTGCGCCGCTGGGACGATACGGCGAAGGAGCCAGGCAAGGCGACGCCGGATCTGGATCACTATATGGCGATCGTCGCACGCCAGGCGCGCGTGGCTTCCTGACGGTTCGGTTGCTTCTATATAAGGCGCCGCACGCGGCAGCGTGCGGCGCCTTATATTTTTTGCGAAACCCCTTGCGCGATCGCCGTGAGCTGCATAGAATCACGCCTCTTTCGCGCTAACGGAAACGCGGCGCGGGAGGAAGGGAAGCAGTGCCGTTGGAGTTCGGAAGGTAGCGAGCCTCGGCGGTACGGAAGTTGAGCCCCGCAGTCGCAACGAAGTCGTTCAGAAAGTTGTTGACGAGCTGCGAAACACGGTTCATAATCTCGCTTCTCTGCTGCTGAAAACGCAGCGCTG
>NZ_JACCQB010000169.1:0-252 GCF_015712265.1 Burkholderia sp. 9777_1386
GCCGAAGCGATGGTGCGCCCGGCGAGTGCATCGCTCCTCGGCCTGTCAACTGATACACCCGCTTTGCGCTTCGCCCCATGCAACACCTCCTCGATTAAAGGTGTTGCGACGACCGGTTGAATTCGCCCTGCCAGCCTTGATCCGAATGCAGTAACGGTTGCTCCTCGTCATCAAGCTTGACCAACGCCTTTTTCAACATGTTGCTGACCAACTCGAAGCTCGGGCGCTCGTCCATTTGGTAAGCGACGATCT
>NZ_JACCQB010000170.1:0-252 GCF_015712265.1 Burkholderia sp. 9777_1386
TGCCGAAGCGATGGTGCACCTGGCGAGCGCATTGCTCCTCGCCCCGTCAACTGTTGCATCCACTTCGATGGACGACCCATGAAACACCTCCTGGATTAAGGTGTTGCGACGACCGGTTGAATCCACCCTGCCAGCCTTGATCCGAATGCAGTAACGGTTGCTCCTCGTCATCAAGCTTGACCAACGCCTTTTTCAACATGTTGCTGACCAACTCGAAGCTCGGGCGCTCGTCCATTTGGTAAGCGACGATCT
>NZ_JACCQB010000171.1:0-252 GCF_015712265.1 Burkholderia sp. 9777_1386
GCCGTTGCAAATACGTTGAACACCAGGCCCCGGAAAACACTCGGCTGGAAAACGCCTGCTGAAGCTCTGGACGAGTATCTCAGGTCCGTTCAACAATCTAGTGTTGCGACGACCGGTTGAATCCACCCTGCCAGCCTTGATCCGAATGCAGTAACGGTTGCTCCTCGTCATCAAGCTTGACCAACGCCTTTTTCAACATGTTGCTGACCAACTCGAAGCTCGGGCGCTCGTCCATTTGGTAAGCGACGATCT
>NZ_JACCQB010000172.1:0-251 GCF_015712265.1 Burkholderia sp. 9777_1386
CCGTTGCAAATACATTGAATACCAGGCCCCGGAAAGCGCTCGGCTGGAAGACGCCGGCCGAAGCTCTCGACGAGTACCTGAAATCTGTTCAACAATTTAGTGTTGCGACGACCGGTTGAATCCGCCCTGCCAGCCTTGATCCGAATGCAGTAACGGTTGCTCCTCGTCATCAAGCTTGACCAACGCCTTTTTCAACATGTTGCTGACCAACTCGAAGCTCGGGCGCTCGTCCATTTGGTAAGCGACGATCT
>NZ_JACCQB010000173.1:0-249 GCF_015712265.1 Burkholderia sp. 9777_1386
GGATTTCAGCGTGCCGAAGAAGCTCTCCATGGCTGCGTTATCAAGGCAGTTGCCTCTGCGCGACATGCTCTGGGTGAGCGCATGCTGCTTCAACAGCCGACGGTAGGCGGGCATCTGATACTGGGCGAATTCAACCGGTCGTCGCAACACCTTTAATCGAGGAGGTGTTGCATGGGGCGAAGCGCAAAGCGGGTGTATCAGTTGACAGGCCGAGGAGCGATGCACTCGCCGGGCGCACCATCGCTTCGG
>NZ_JACCQB010000174.1:0-227 GCF_015712265.1 Burkholderia sp. 9777_1386
ACGCCCTGATGCCGATCTGGTCGTGCAGGCGTTGGAGATGGCCTATGAGCAACGTGGTCGACCGCAAGGCTTGCTGTTTCACTCGGATCAAGGCGGCCAAGGTGGATTCAACCGGTCGTCGCAACACTAGATTGTTGAACGGACCTGAGATACTCGTCCAGAGCTTCAGCAGGCGTTTTCCAGCCGAGTGTTTTCCGGGGCCTGGTGTTCAACGTATTTGCAACGGC
>NZ_JACCQB010000175.1:0-227 GCF_015712265.1 Burkholderia sp. 9777_1386
TGCCGAAGCGATGGTGCACCTGGCGAGCGCATTGCTCCTCGCCCCGTCAACTGTTGCATCCACTTCGATGGACGACCCATGAAACACCTCCTGGATTAAGGTGTTGCGACGACCGGTTGAATCCACCTTGGCCGCCTTGATCCGAGTGAAACAGCAAGCCTTGCGGTCGACCACGTTGCTCATAGGCCATCTCCAACGCCTGCACGACCAGATCGGCATCAGGGCGT
>NZ_JACCQB010000176.1:0-225 GCF_015712265.1 Burkholderia sp. 9777_1386
CGTTGCAAATACGTTGAACACCAGGCCCCGGAAAACACTCGGCTGGAAAACGCCTGCTGAAGCTCTGGACGAGTATCTCAGGTCCGTTCAACAATCTAGTGTTGCGACGACCGGTTGAATCCACCCAGTATCAGATGCCCGCCTACCGTCGGCTGTTGAAGCAGCATGCGCTCACCCAGAGCATGTCGCGCAGAGGCAACTGCCTTGATAACGCAGCCATGGAGA
>NZ_JACCQB010000177.1:0-225 GCF_015712265.1 Burkholderia sp. 9777_1386
CCGAAGCGATGGTGCACCTGGCGAGCGCATTGCTCCTCGCCCCGTCAACTGTTGCATCCACTTCGATGGACGACCCATGAAACACCTCCTGGATTAAGGTGTTGCGACGACCGGTTGAATCCACCCAGTATCAGATGCCCGCCTACCGTCGGCTGTTGAAGCAGCATGCGCTCACCCAGAGCATGTCGCGCAGAGGCAACTGCCTTGATAACGCAGCCATGGAGA
>NZ_JACCQB010000178.1:0-225 GCF_015712265.1 Burkholderia sp. 9777_1386
CCGAAGCGATGGTGCACCTGGCGAGCGCATTGCTCCTCGCCCCGTCAACTGTTGCATCCACTTCGATGGACGACCCATGAAACACCTCCTGGATTAAGGTGTTGCGACGACCGGTTGAATCCACCCAATATGCAAGCCGGAAATTCCGTCAGCGCCTCTGGCGCTATCGGATACAGCAGAGCATGAGCCGTCGAGGAAATTGTTGGGATAACTCCCCGATGGAGA
>NZ_JACCQB010000017.1:0-128333 GCF_015712265.1 Burkholderia sp. 9777_1386
GGGCATGCTTCGGGGAATCGTTGAACCGGAGTGCGCCGGTGGCCGATCCGCGGCGCGCGGGTCGGCCTGGCGGCGCGGGGATGCGGGGTCAGGCGGGCAGGCGGATCACGCTCGCATCCTTGCGGATCAGCAGCGACGACGCGAGCATCTGCTTGCACTGGTGCGCGAGCACCTTCAGGTCGTGCGTGAGCTCCGCGCCGACCGCGTCGGATTGCTCCGCGGACACGACCATCGCATCGAGATCGCGCGTGATCTGCTTCGACGCTTCGAGCTGATCGGCCGGCGGCGGCTCGCCGGCTTCCGCCTTCTCGAGATTGTCGAGCACGGCGGCGAGGCCGCGCTGCAATGCGTCGTCGTGCACCAGGCCGCCATCGGCCGCGCATGCGCTGCGGATCAGCGGCGCGGCGGCCGTGATCTGCGCGCCGAGCACGTGCGTCTGCACGAGCAGGTCGTTCAGTTCGGGCACGAAGCGCTGGTGCGCCTTCGGCTCGATCATCATTCGCTGGAATGCCTGCCCGAGGTTCGCGAACGCGATGTGCACGTCCTTGCGGGCGAGGCGGTAGCGGTAGTCGTCGTCGAGGCTGGTCACGGGCGCCTCGACCGCGGCGGCCACGCCCGCGACGACGGCCGCGCCGTCGGCGGCCGGCACCGGCGGCGGCGACATGCCGCGCCCCGCGCGCCACACGGCCTCGAAATACTTGCGCGTGGACGTCAGCATGTCGGTGACGAGCTTGCCCATCAGCCGGTATTCCCAGTACGGGAACAGCCGGCTCGCGGCGATCGCGATCATGCAGCCGACCACCGTGTCGATCGCGCGCTCGCCGATGATCCGCATGCTGCCCGGCGCGAGCAGGTGGAACATCAGCAGCACGTACGACGACGTGAACACGACGCTCGCCGCGTAGTTGAACAGCAGCAGGCTGTAGCTCATCACCATCGATCCGAACATGATCGCGATCAGCAGGTGCGGCTCCTTCACCGTGTAGATCAGCGCGATGCTCGCCGCGCAGCCGATCAGCGTGCCGATGATCCGCTGCGCGTTGCGCTGCTTGGTCAGCGAGTAGCCGGGCTTCAGGATGATGATGGTGGTCATCACGATCCAGTAGGCGTTCGTGAGCGGCAGCAGCCGGCCGATCCAGAAGCCGACCGCGACGGCGATCGTCACGCGCAGCGCATGGCGAAAGCTCGGCGAACGCATGTTCAGGTTCGAGAAAATCAGCAGCGGCGACATGCGGCGGCGCTGCAGGAAGCGCGTGAGCGCCTTGTCGATCTTCAGTTCGGTCTGCTGCGGATCGGCGTGGCCCGACAGGTTGCGGCGCATCCGGTCGATCAGGCGCGTCGCGCTCCAGATGCGCCGGAACGTCGCGAGCACGGCCGCATACGCTTCCGCGTTGGTGGCCGCGAAGTTCTTCTTGCGCATCAGCTCGATCTCGTACTCGATCGCGCGCAGTTCGGCCTTCACGCTGATGCGCGAATGCGGCGCGCGGTTTTCGAGCACCGCGAGGCCGATTTCCTCGAGATCGGCGGCGGCCTTGCGGATCAGGTCGCGGTAGAAAATGATCAGGTCCGTGCCGCCGAACGTGTTGCGCACCAGCGGGTAATCGGTGTGCGCGCCGACGAACAGCTCGTGCAGGTCGACGCTGTTGATGAACAGGTTGTACATCGTCGTGCGGCCGGGATCGAGCTTGCCGCGCCGCAGCTTCGGCAGGTTGCGCAGCACGATGTCGCGCGCGGTTTCCTGCGTTTCGACCGCGGTGATCTGCCGGGCGACGAGATTGCGGTAGCACTCGTCGAGATCGGCGTCGAGATCGTAGAACTGCGCGCGGGCGAGCAGGTAGTCGGCGCACGCGAACAGGCTTTCGGCCAGCGCCTGCTGCTCGATCCGGCGCGCCTGCCATTGCGACACGAGCGTGGCCCAGTACGTGTACCAGAGGCCGCCCGCGAGAATCCAGCCGGCGTTGACGAACGCCTGCAGCGGCGTGAACTTCTCCTCGAGCGTCATCACCATCATGAACAGCGTCGCGAAGCTGATCTGCGGCCAGCGGTTGCCGTAGACGACGATCAGCGACAGCACGAACGTAAGCGGCACGATCGTGAGCCACAGCGCGAAGATGTTCGGTGTCGCGAGGCCGGTGGCGAGCGCGGCCAGGAAGCCGATCACGCTGCACGCGAGCATTTCGTTGTGTTTGTACTTCAGCGGGCCCGGCATGTCGACGACGCATGCGCCGAGCGCGCCCGTCGAGATCGTGAAGCCGAGCTCCCGGTTGTGAAACACGATCAGGCACAACACGGCCGGCAGCGACACGCCGACCGCGATCCGCAGGCCGCCGAAAAAGTACTGGCTGTAGAAAAACTTTCTGATTTCGACCGAATAGCGCATCGATGGGCTGAATGGCAGACGAAGACGCCCGGGGGCGGCGTATTGACTGGCGACGAGTCTATCGTATTTCGCGGCTCGCAAAAGCTGGCTTTCCGGACGATGGTCGCGGCTGCAGCCCTTTGCTATCCTTGGTCATTGTGTTCGCCCGGCCCCGTCGGTGCGAGGTTCCGACGCCCGCCTCATGCTCCATCTCTTCTATTCGAACCGTCACGAAACGCTGGCCGACGCGCTGCTCGAGGATCTGGCCGCGTTCCCGGCCCGCAACGGCCCGTGGGCGCCGCAACAGGTCATCGTGCCGAGCGCGGCGCTGCGTCGCCGCCTCGAGCTCGACATCGCCGCGCGCAATGGCGTGTGCGCGAACGTCGAGTTCACCTATCTCGCGCAGTGGCTGTGGGCGCAGATCGGCCGCGTGCTGACGGTGCCCGCGCGCTCCCCGTTCGCGCCCGACCGGCTGGTGTGGCGCTGCTACCGGCTGTTCGCGCAGGCGGCCGATGGTGCGCCGTGGCTCGCATCGCCGCGGCTCGCCGCCTATCTGTCGGCGTCCGACGACGCGATGCGCTACGAGCTGGCCCATCGTGTCGCGGCCGTGCTCGATCACTACCTGACCTATCGCCCCGAATGGCTGGCCGCGTGGCAGGCCGGCGAGTCGGTGCTCGCGGGCGACGGCGCGCCGCGCGGGATCAGCGATGCCGCGCGCGACGACGAGCGCTGGCAGGCCGCGCTGTGGCGCGCGCTGCTCGCCGAGCTGAGCGACAGCGGCACGCCGCCGGCGCACCGCTTCCTCGTCGAAGCGCGCCATCTCGATGCCGATGCGGTTGCGCGCGCCGACTGGCCCGAATCGGTCAGCGTGTTCGCGCTGCCGACGATGCCGCCGCTGCACGTCGCGCTGTTGCGCGAACTGTCGCGCTGGATCGACGTGCGCGTCTATGCGCTGAACCCGTGCCGCGAATTCTGGTTCGACATCGTGACCGCCGCGCATGCCGAGGCGCTCGATGCGGCCGGGCGGCTCGACTATCAGGAAGTCGGTCATCCGCTGCTCGCCGAATGGGGCAGGCAGACACAGGCGCAATTGCACATGCTGCACGAGCTGACTGAAAGCGCGGCGTCGGGCGATGCGTCGCGGTTCGTCGAGAATCCCGCGCCCACCTGGCTCGCGCGCGTGCAGAACGCGATCCTCGAATTGCAGCCGGAGGCCGAAACCGGCGACACGCCGGTCGAGCGCGGGATCGAGGTGCATGTGTGCCACAGCCTCGCGCGCCAGCTCGAGGTGCTGCACGACCGGCTGCTCGCGTGGTTCGACGCCGATGCGAGCCTGCAGCCGTCCGACGTGCTCGTCGCGGTGGCCGATCTGGCCGCGGCCGGGCCGCTGATCGACGCGGTGTTCGGCACGGCCGGCGCCGGCGGCGCGCGGGTGCCTTACCGGATCACCGGCCTGCCGCCGTCGCAGGCGAACCCGGTCGCGCGCGTGCTGCTCGACTGGCTCGCATTGCCGGAGCGGCAGGTCGGCGCGCCGGAGCTGGTCGAATGGCTGCGCGTGGATGCGGTGGCCGCGCGCTACGACATCGATGCGGCCGCGCTCGAAACGGTGCAGACCTGGCTCGCGGCCGCCGGCGCACGGCGGGGGCTGTCGCCGCGCGCGAGCGACGACGCGGCCGTGCCCGCGCCGCGCCATACGTTCTCCGATGCGCTCGCGCGGCTCTTTCTCGGCTATGCGATGCCCGAAGGCGCGGCGCCGATCGGTGCGTGGTTGCCGATCGAGGCGGCCACGGGCAGCGAGGCCGAACTGCTCGGCCGGCTTGCACGGTTCACCGATGATCTCGACGGCTTCGCGCGGCGGCTCGAGGAGTCGCACACGCCGCGCGGCTGGAGCGAACTGTTTGCCGACACGCTCGCGCGCTTCTTCGATTCGGGCGCCGCGTATGCCGACGCGCTGGCCGGCGTGCGCGACGCGCTCGATGCGATGCTGGCCGCGATGACGGAGGGCGCGCCCGACGAGGCGTTGCCGGCGGCCGTCGTCCGCGCGGGGCTCGCCGCGGCGCTCGACGATCCGGCCCGCGGCGGGGTGCCGTGGGGCGGCGTCACGTTCTCGTCGCTGACGAGCTTGCGCGGGCTGCCGTATCGCGTCGTCTGCCTGCTCGGGATGGACGACGGCGTGCTGCCGAGTCTCGCGCGCGCGGACGAATTCGACCTGATGGCCGTGCTGCCGAAGCTGGGCGACCGGCAGCGCCGCGACGACGAGCGCAATCTGTTCCTCGACCTGCTGCTGGCTGCCCGCGACCGGTTGCTGATCGCCTATACGGGCCGCAGCATCCGCGACAACGCGCCGTTGCCGCCCGCGGCGCTCGTCGACGAGCTGCTCGATCATCTGGCGCTCGTCACGGCCGGGCCCGACGCCGCACCGGATGCGGTCGAAGCCGCGCGGCGCGCGTTCATCGTCGAGCATCCGCTGCAACCGTTCGCGGCCGCGTATTTCCAGCCGGGCAGCGAACTCGTTTCGTACGACGCCGAGCGGGCCACGCTCGCGTCGCTGCTGGCCGCCGAAGCATCGCGCGATGGGCCACGCGAGCAGCCGTTCTTCGCGCAGCCGCTGCCGGCCGAACCGGTCGAGCCCGTTGCGTTCAGCGAATTCGAACGTTTCTGGCGGCATCCGGCACGCGCATTGCTGCGCGGCCGGCTCGGCATCGTGCTGGCCGACGCGCAGGCCGAACTGCTCGATACCGAGCCGTTCGCGCTGGATTTTGCCGGCAGCGACGCGCTGGCCGAGCGTGTGCTGCCGCTGCTGATCGAAGCGGGCGACGGCGGCGTGTACGATCACGCGCTGCGCATCGCGGACGCGAGCCCCGAACTGCCCGGCGGCGCGACGGGCGCGGTGTGGCGCGACCAGGCGCTCGGTTCGATGACGCAGCTTGCGTCGAACGTGCGTCGTGCGCTGGCCGACGGCATCGAGCGGCGGCCGTTCTCGCTCACCGTCGTGCCGAAGTGGCCCGACGCCGAACAGGCGCTGTTCGGCGCCGACGACGCGATGCTGGCGGCCGACGCGGTGAGTGCGCCGCTTGAACTGCACGGCACGCTGAACCGGCTGACGCCGGCCGGGCAGGTCATCTATCGCTATGCGCGGCCGAGTGCGCGCGACTACCTGTCCGCGTGGCTCGCGCATCTCGTCTACTGTGCGATCGAGCCGGGCGGCCCGCGCCGCACGCTGTGGTTCGGCAGCGGCGGTGCGTTCGAGCTGACGCCCGTCGCGGCGCCGCTCGAGCGGCTCGCGCCGCTTGCCGCGCTGTTTCGCGCGGGGCGGCGCATGCCGCTGCGGTTTTTCCCGCGCAGTGCATGGGCGCGGGTGTCCGACGGCGAGGCGAAGGCCGCGAGCGTGTGGATCAACGAGCGGGTCGTGAGCGAAGCCGACGATCCGGCCATCGCGATCGCGTGGCGTGGCGCGCATCCGTCGCTCGACGAACCGTTCGGCACGCTCGCGCGGCTCGTGTTCGAGCCGCTCGTCGAGCATCTGAAGGAGGTCGCATGAGCGCCGTGTCGCAGCCGCAGGCGCTCGAACTCGACGTGTTCGCGTGTCCGCTCGACGGCGTCAATCAGATCGAGGCGTCGGCCGGCACCGGCAAGACCTGGAACATCTGCGCGCTGTATGTGCGCCTGCTGCTCGAAAAGGATCTCGGTGCCGACGAAATCCTTGTCGTGACCTTCACGAAAGCGGCGACGGCCGAACTGCACGAGCGGATTCGCGGCCGGCTCGCGCAGCTCGCGCATGCGCTCGATACGGGCGACGACGGCGGCGATCCGTTCATCGCGCGCCTGCTCGAGACCACGCTCGGCGACGGCGGCGCGCTCGATCCCGAGACGGCCGCGAAGCGAATCCGGCGCGCGCTGCGCGCGTTCGACCAGGCCGCGATCCATACGATCCACGCGTTCTGCCAGCGCGCGCTGCAGGAAGCGCCGTTCGCGGCGGCGATGCCGTTCGCGTTCGACATGGAGGCCGACGATGCGTCGCTGCGCTTCGAGCTCGCGGCGGATTTCTGGCGCACGCGTGTCGAACCGGCGGCCGCGCGCTGGCCGGGCTTCGCGACCTGGCTCGTCGAATCGGGGGCCGGCCCGGCCGCGCTCGATGCGCAGCTCGCACGCCGGCTGAAGAAGCCGCTCGCCGCGCTGCGCTGGGACGGCGTGGCCGAGCCGGACGAAGCGGCGGAAGCGGCCGCAGCCGAATGCTTCGCGGAGGCCGCGCGGATGTGGGCGGCCGAGCGTGACGCGATCGATGCGTTGCTGCGCGCCGCGCAGCCCGTGCTGAATCAACGCTCGCACAAGCCGGACGCGGTCGCTGACGCGCTCGCCGCGTGGACGGTGCATTTCGAGCAGGGCGACGCGACGGCCGCGCTGCCGAAGGCCGCGCTGAAGCTCACGCAAACCGCGCTGACGAAGGCGACCAAGAAAGGCGGCACGACGCCCGCGCACGCGTTCTTCGACGTGGCCGACGCGCTCGAAGCGGCCGTGGCCGCGGCCGAGGCCGCGCAGCGCGCCCGCTGGCTCGCGCTGATCGCCGAATGGCTCGACATGGCGCCGGCCGAGCTGGCCGAGCGCAAGCGCACGCGACGCGTCGTGTCGTTCGACGATCTGCTCGCGAACCTGTATCACGCACTGCACGCGCATCCGTGGCTTGCCGAGACGCTGCGCGCGCGCTATCCGGCCGCGCTGATCGACGAGTTCCAGGATACCGATCCGCTGCAGTTCGCGATCTTCGACCGGATCTTCGCGCCGGGCGGCCCGCTGTTCCTCGTCGGCGATCCGAAGCAGGCGATCTACAGTTTCCGCGCGGCCGATCTGCATACCTATCTCGCCGCGCGCGCACGGGCGAGCGCGTGCTACACGCTCGCGGTCAACCAGCGCTCGACGCCTGCGATCGTCGACGCGTGCAACCGCTTCTTCCTGTCGAATCCGCGCGCGTTCGTGCTCGACGGGCTCGACTACTACGCGGTGCGCGCCGGCACGCGCGTGCGCGCGCCGTTCGTCGACGAAACCGATCCGGGCCCGGCCGGCGATTTCCGGGTGTGGGCGCTGCCGGGCGGCGAAGGCACGCTGCTCAAGCGCGAAGTGCAGGCGCAGGCCGCGCAGGCTTGCGCGGCCGAGATCGCGCGGCTGATGCGCGGCGCACGCGAAGGGCGCGTGCGGTTGGGCGACACGCCGTTGTCGCCGGGCGATATCGCAGTGCTCGTGCAGACGCACCGGCAGGGTAGCCTCGTGAAGCGCGTGCTGGCGACGTGGGGCATCGGCAGCGTCGAGCTCGCGCAGGCGTCGGTGTTCTCGACCGGCGACGCCGAGCAGCTCGAACGCGTGCTGGCGGCGATCGATGCGCCGGGCGACCTGCGGCGTCTGCGCGCGGCGCTCGCCTCCGACTGGTTCGGCCTCGATGCCGGCGCGCTGTGGCGCATGGAGCAGGGCGACGGCGGCGCGCCACCCGGCGCGTCGGCGGCCGACAGTGCCGATGCGATGAGCTGGGTCGAGCGCTTCTCGCGGTATCGGTTGCTGTGGCGCGAACGCGGCTTCGCGGTGATGTGGCGCACGTTCACGCGCGAGCTGCGGATCGCCGAACGGCTGATGGCCGGCGCGGACGGCGAGCGCCGCGTGACCGACATCAACCATCTGGCCGAGTTGACGCAGGCGCGTGCGTCCGCGCAGCCCGGCATCGCACCGACGCTGCGCTGGCTCGCCGCGCAACGGCTCGACGGCGGCGGCGAGGAAGCGCAATTGCGGCTCGAATCCGATCGCAATCTCGTGCAGATCGTCACGGTGCACAAGTCGAAGGGGCTCGAGTACGCGATCGTATTCTGTCCGTTCCTGAACGACGGTGCGCTGCGTGAGCCGCCGTCGTCCGCGTTGCCCGATGCGCGCGAGTATCACGACGAGGCGGGCGATGCGGTGCTGCATTATGGGTGCGATGACGAAGCGGCCGCGCACGCGGCGCGGCAGGCATTGCGCGAGCAGGCCGCGGAACGCGCACGGCTCGTCTACGTCGCGCTCACGCGCGCCGTGTATCGCTGCTATGTCGTCGCCGGGCCGTACCTGTCGTCGCGCTCGACGCGCGAAGCGCGGCGCAGCGTGCTCAACTGGCTCGTCGCCGGTGCCGGCCATGCGTTCGACGCGTGGCTCGACGAGCCGCCCGACGAAGCCGCGCTCGAGGCGGCATGGCGCGCGCTCGCCGGCGGCTCCGTGTGCGTCGCGCCGCTTCCCGTGCCGGCGCGCCGCGAGCGTGTCGCGGCCGGGCACGACGCATCGCAGACGCTCGCCGCGCGTCATGCGACGCGCGTGCTGCGCGATGCGTGGCGGATGGCGAGCTTCAGTTCGTTGACCGCATCGATGGCGCGCGAGGAGGCGGGCGTCGCGGCCGTGCCCGACGACGAACTGCGGCCCGATCACGATGCGCTGGCCGCGGTGACGCCGGACGGCGAACTGATATTGGCCGATACGGTCGCGGCCGAGCCGCCGGATGACGACATCCTCGTGTTCCCGCGCGGCGCGGCGGCCGGCGAATGCCTGCACCGCCTGTTCGAGCTCAGCCGGTTCACGGAGCCCGAGTCGTGGCACAAGGCCGCGCTCGGCGCGCTGCACGACCGGCCGGTCGAGGCCGAGCCGGCGCTTGCCGCGCGCCTGCCGGCGATGATGGCGCGGCTCGTCGACGACGTCGTGCATACCGAGCTGGTGCCGGGCATGCGGCTCGTCGATCTCGATCCGGCGAAGCGGCTCGACGAAATGGGTTTCCTGTTTCCGGCGCCGTCGCTCGACCTGATGGCGCTGCGCCGGCTGCTGGTCGCGCACGGCTATCCGGACGTTGCACTGGAGGCGGGCACGCTCGCCGGTTTCATCAAGGGTTTCATCGACATGATCGTCGAACACGACGGCCGTTTCTGGATCGTCGACTGGAAGTCGAACCACCTCGGCACGACGCCGGACGCCTATGGCCCCCGCGCGCTCGACATTGCGATGGCCGATCACGCGTATCACCTGCAGGCGCTGCTCTATACGGTCGCGCTGCATCGCTACCTGCGCGGCCGGCTGCCCGATTACGACTACGACACGCACATCGCGGGTTACCTGTACCTGTTCGTGCGCGGCGTGCGGCCCGGCTGGCGCAGCGGCGGCGAACCGGCGGGCGTGCATGCGCGGCGGCCCGCCCGCGGGCTGGTCGACGCACTCGACCGGATGATGGAAGGGGGCCGCGCATGACCGCATCCGACGACATGCTCGAATTTACCGGCGGCCTCGTCGCGCGGTTGCCCGAGCCGGCCGATTTCGGCATCGCGCTCGCGGAAGGCTTCGCGCGCCGCATCGGCGATCTCGCGCGGCGTGCCGGTGCGCCGTCCGCATCGGCACGCTGGGCGGCGCGCGCCGCGTTCGCGACGAGCCGCGCGACCGCCGGTGGCCACGTGTGCGTCGCGCTTGCTGCGCTCGCGCAGCGTTACGAAGCGCCGCTCGACGAGGTCCGCGCGGCGCTTGCCGCGAGCGGCGTGGTCGCGTTCGGCACACTGGCACGCGGCGACGAACGGCCGCTGATCGTCGACCGGCACGATCATCTGTACCTGTCGCGCTATTTCGATTACGAACGGCGGCTCGCCGATGCGCTCGTCGCGCAGGCGGGCGTCGCCGCGCCGGACGAAGGCCTGTCGCCCGACCGGTTGCGCGACAGTCTCGCCCGTTACTTCGGGCCGGCTACCGGCGAAGTCGACTGGCAGCGCGTCGCGGCGATCGTCGCGCTGACCGGCCGCGTGACGATCGTCAGCGGCGGGCCGGGCACGGGCAAGACGACGACCGTCGTCGGCGTGCTCGCCTGTCTGCTCGACGCGCATCCGGGGCTGCGCATCGCGCTGGCCGCACCGACCGGCAAGGCCGCGCAGCGGATGCAGGAGGCGCTGCACGCGCGTGCGGGCGATCTACCGCCCGAGCTCGCGGCGCGCCTGCCCGACACGTCGTACACGCTGCATCGGTTGCTGGGTGGCGGCGGGGCGGCCGGCTTCCGGCATCATCGCGACAATCCGTTGCCGTACGACCTGATCGTCGTCGACGAGGCGTCGATGATCGACGTCGCGCTCGCCGCGCATCTGCTCGACGCGCTCGCGCCGGGTGCGCGGCTCGTATTGCTGGGCGACAAGGACCAACTGGCCGCGGTCGAGGCCGGCGCCGTATTCGCGGAGCTGAGCGCGCGGCCGGCGTTCACCGCCACGGCGCGCACGCGCATCGCGCAGGCGCTGGGCGTCGACGAGGCGGCGTTCGTCGCCGCGTTGCCGGTGCCGGACGAAGCGGCGCCGGCAGCGGCTCCCGTTGCGAATCCGGTGCCCGCTGCCGCACGGGCACCGGCGCCGCCATCGGCATCCGCTCCTGTTTCGCGCAGATCGGCATCTCGGTCGAAAATCGATACGCGGCAGGCATCGCTGTTCGACGACGAACCGCAGGACGATGAAGTGTCGTCGACCGACATCGCGCCGCCGCCACCCACCGAGTCGGCACCGCTCCTCGATGCCGGCGCATCGGACGATACGCCCGCCTGGATCGAGGCCGACGAACTCGCGTGGCTCGACGCCGTCGAGCTGCCGCCGTTCGATGCGGGCGACGCGGCGCTCGCATCGGTGACTGCTGCATCGCCGTCGGCAGGCGAAGCCGCCGCGGCTGCCGCGTCCGCCATCACGCCCGCTGCGGCGCCGCTCGCGGACTGCGTCGTGTGGCTCGAACGCAATTACCGCTTCGGGCTCGATTCGCCGATCGGACGGCTGTCGCTCGCGATCCGCCGCGGCGACGTGCAGGCGGCGCTCGATGCGCTGCCCGCCGACGATTCGGCGGCCGCATCGTTTCACGACGATGCGGGCGACACGCTGGCGTCGTCGACGGTCGAGCGGCTCGCCCGGCGCTTCGGCGCATACCTCGACGCATTGCGCGACGCGCTGGCCGCACCGGTGCCCGATCCGTTGCCGCTGTTCGACGCGCTCAACCGGTTCCGGATCCTGTGCGCGACCCGCAGCGGTTCACGCGGCGCGGAGCACGTCAATGCGCTGGTGGCCGCGCACGTCAGGCATGCGGCGCGCGTGCCGCTCGCGGTCGGTGCGCACTGGTTCACCGGGCGGCCGATCATGGTCACGCGCAACGACTATGCGCTCGGGCTGTTCAACGGCGACATCGGCATTGCATTGCCCGACGCACACGGTGTGCTGCGCGTGTGGTTCCGGCGCGCGGACGGCACCGCGCGCGCGGTGTCGCCGGCCGCGCTGCCGCCGCACGAAACGGCGTTCGCGCTGACGGTGCACAAGTCGCAGGGCTCGGAATTCGACGAAGCGGCGCTCGTGTTGCCCGCGTCGTTCGGCCGGGTGCTCACGCGCGAGCTGGTCTATACGGCCGTCACGCGCGCCCGCACGCGCGTGCAGGTAATCGGGCCGCGGCGCGTGCTGGCGCAGGCGGTCGCGACGCGCACGCAGCGCGATTCGGGGCTCGCGGCCCGCGTCGACGAGGCGCTCGCCCGGCGCCGCACGGAGGCTTCGCGATGATGATCCGCTACACGCTCGATCCGGCCGAGGTCGAATGGACGGCCGTGCGCGCGCAGGGCGCGGGCGGCCAGAACGTGAACAAGGTATCGAGCGCGATTCACCTGCGCTTCGACATTCGCGCGTCGTCGCTGCCGCCGGTCCTCAAGGAGCGGTTGCTCGCGCTGTCGGACCAGCGCATCACGCGCGATGGCATCGTCGTGATCAAGTCGCAGGAATACCGGACCCAGGAGAAAAACCGCGAGGCCGCGCTGGCCCGGCTCGATACGCTGATCGGCAGCGTCGCGTACACGCCGCGCGCCCGGGTCGCCACGCGGCCGACGCGCGCGTCGAAGGAGCGGCGGCTCGAGCACAAGTCACGCCGCAGCGTGGTGAAGTCGGGACGCGGGAAGGTGATCGACTGACGAGCGAGGGGCCAGTGCCAGTCGCCGGCGACCCTGCGACGCGCGCGCTAAGTGCGCCGGCTAGCGCATCACGGTTCCCGCGCTGTCGAGCACGAAATCGACGCAGAACACGACGAGCCGGCTCTGCGCGCGGATCGCGACGGCGGCCGTATAGCAGTCGCGGCCTTCCGTCAGCGAGAAGTGCGGGCCCATCAGCGCGACGCGTCCCGGCGCGGCGATCGCACGCTGGAAATACGGGCGCCGCGACCAGTTGCTGTGGGTTTCCGGGAACAGCGGCGCGAGACGGGTGACGCTCGCCTGGCTGTCGTCGAGCGGGGCGCCGATCGACGGCAGGAACTGTTCGCCGGTCTCGTCCGTGACGAACACGCGGCGCGCGGCCGGCACCGCGAACACGCGTTGCGCGGCGTCGTGCAGGTTGCCGCTTGCCGAAAACGCGGCTGCGCCGCCGAGCACCAGCCGTTCGATCGCGTCGAAGCCGGGCTGTTCGGCGACCGCCGGCGTGTGCCGGCGCGCGATGAAGCGTCGCCACGCGGCGTCGAGCATCGCGGGCGCCGCCGCGCTCGCGTGCGCGATCGACGCATCGGGCTGGCCGAACTGGAAACCCTGCACGAAATCGATGTCGGCTTCCATCAGCGCCTGCAGTGCGTCGTCGCTTTCGACGCCTTCGGCCAGCACCATCGCGCCGGCCTGGTGCAGCATCGACACGAGGTGATGCATGATGCGGCGATCGTCGGCCGAGCCGGTCGAACGCTCGACCAGCGAGCGGTCGAGCTTCACGATGTCGGGCCGTGCGCGCCACACGCGGTCGAAGTTCGAGAAGCCGGTGCCGAAGTCGTCGATCGCGATCAGGAAATCGCGATGCTGGATCATGTCGATCGTGCGGGCGAGCGCGGCTTCGTCGCGCGCCGGCTGCTCGACCACTTCCAGTACGATGCGATTCGGCGGCAGCGCGAAATGCCGGCATAGCGCTTCGACGAACTCGCGCTGCACGAGGCCCGTATCGAGCACGCGCGGCGTCACGTTCAGGAACAGCCAGCCGTCGCCGATGCCTTGCGCGACGAAGTTGGCCGTGTGCAGGCAGCGCGCGAGCCGGTCGAGCAGCAGCGCGTCGGCGTCGCCGCGCGTCTTGTCGAACAGCGCGGTGGGCGACACCAGCGTGCCGTTCCCGTCGACGACGCGCAGCAGCGCCTCGTAGCCGACGACGCGCTTGTGCGTGATCGAGAGCACGGGCTGGAACACGCTGCGCAAGGTCGTGGTGCGATAGGTGGCGAGCCAGCCCTGGGGTGTCGGCGTGAGGCGTTCGAGCAGGGCGTCGAGCGACAGGTCGCGGGTGGACTTCATGTCAACGGTGCCCGGGAGCGGGCGGCGGGGCGGCGGCGCATCGCCACGCCGATGCAGCCGCATGCGCAGGCGGACGCAAAAGAACGTGGGGCATCGAGACCGCCTTCTGCGGATGAGTTTTCCGAGTGTAACGGGATTGCCGCGGCGCGCGTATCAGGGTAACTCCAGACGCAAACGGTACACCGCGATTCCGGCACGTGCCCGGCGGTGCAGCGAGGGGCGCCGCGTGCATGCGCGCGGTGCATGACCGTCGCGAAACGAAGCGCGCCGCCGCGGCAGATGACAATCGCGCGACAGGGCGTCGGCATGACCGTGCGTCGCCGCGGCGCGACGCGCAGGCTGATGCGGGAAATCCCGGCGGTGGCCGCCGCCGTCAGACGAATGGGGCGAATGTCCGCGCGTCACGATGCGATTCGCAGCCCGTCGGCACACCCGCGTCGCTTCGCCGCCGGCATTACCGCGTGACGGGCGGCCGGCGGCAGTTCGTGCGCCCGGCGCGCCGATCGTCAGGCCGCTTCGCCGCCGCGCGGGCGCACGCCGGGGATCCGCTTGATCACGCCGGTTGCGAGCGCGGTGCCGACGAGCACGATCGCACAGCCTTCGATCATCACGGCCGACACGTGTTCGCCGAGGAACAGCGCCCCCCACAGCAGCCCGAACACGGGGATCACGAACGTCACGGTAATCGCGCGGGCCGGCCCGATATGCGCGATCAGGTAGAAGAAGATGAAATACGCGATGCCCGTGCACGCGACGCCGAGGGCGAGCACCGCGCCCCATGCGTGCACGCCGACCGGCGCGGCCGGCCACGTCGCGATCGCGAACGGCAGCAGCAGGATGGTCGAGCCGATCATGCTGCCGGCCGCGTTGACGAGCGGATCGACGCCGCTGAGCTTGCGTTTCGTATAGTTGGCCGCGATGCCGTACAGCAGCGTCGCGCCGAGGGCGGCCGCGGCGGCGAGCGCGGTCGCGCCGGCGCCCGTGTCGCCGTGCGCATTCGCGATCTGGTTCCACACGAGCGTGAGCACGCCCGCAAACCCGATGACGAGACCGAGCGCGCGCGGCAGCGACAGCTTGTCCTTCAGCCACAGGTAGGCGACGAGCGCGCCCCACAGCGGCGTGGTCGCATTGATCACCGACGTGACGCCAGCCGACAGCGTCAGCTCGGCGAACGCAAACAGGCAGAACGGGATGCCGGAATTCAGCGCGCCGACGACAAACAGCGGCCACGCATGGCGGCGCAACCGGGCGCCGAGATCGGCCGGTTTGAAGCGCGTCAGCGCGGAGCCCGCGAGAAACAGCGCGCCGATACCCACGCGCAGTGCCATCAGTGGCGCGACGCCGAAATCGACCACGCCGATCCGGATGAACAGGAAGGAGGCGCCCCACAGGGCGGCGAGCACGGTCAGCAGGAAAGCGTTCTTGGGCGACATCGATCGGCGGGGGCGGGGACGGGATGCGAGGAATCTTACACCGCGTTACCGCATCGTCGTTTCACGATCGGATGAAACAACAAGAAACGGGAATGTCGCCGCTTCCCGGGGGGGCCGGATAGCCGGCCGCGCGTGGCGCGGCCGATCAGATCAGTGATGACGCCAGCCGCCGCGTCCGCCGAAACCGAAATTGAGCGACAGCGCCGGCCCCCAATAACCGCCCCATGCAGGCGCATACGCTGGCGCCGGATAGTAATAGGCGGGGGCCGGATCGACATACACGGGCGCGGGCTGGACCGGCACCGGCGCCGCCGTGTAATAGCCGCCCGGATAGTAGCCGTAGGGGTAGTAGCAGCCGGCAAGCGTCGTGCAGGCAAGCGCCGCGGCGACGAAGGTCCTGTCATGATGTGTCTCCGGCGGAAGCCGGCCATCGGCAGATGCTTCAAGCTTAGGCCGAGTCCCGATGACACGGTATGAAAAACGGTAACCGATCATTTCCGGGCAGAGCGGCAGCGCCTGTTGCGGCACACATACGAAAACGGCGCTTCCGCACCGCGGAAACGCCGTTGAACCGACCGGCCTGCAGGTGGGCGACGCCCAACCGGCCGGTGTCGCGCTCGTTACTTGCCGACCTGGTTACCGATGATGCCGCCGGCCGCCGCGCCGCCCAGCGTCGACAGCGCGTTGCCGCCGATCGCCGCGCCGGCGACGCCGCCGACACCCGCACCGATTGCCGTATCGCGCTGGCGTCGCGACATCGAATCGCAAGCCGACAGGCTGGCCACGGTCGCGACGAGCAGCGCGCATACCCCAAAACGCCGAATCGAGTTCATGATCGTTGTCCTTGTGGTAGTGAACGGAAGGCGCACGACCGGCTGGCGGCCGCGCATGTCCCCAATCTACGCGCCGTCCCATGACGCTGCTGTAAGGACTTGTTAAGGCTCGCGCGGTTTCGTAATCAATTGTTTCGCACGGCCCCGCAGGCACACGGCATGCGCAAACGACATGCGCAAAAAAGCCCGCTCGAAAGCGGGCTCCGTGCATCGCGATGCAAGCCGGTGCGGCTCGCCGCGCGCGCTTACTGACGGTGGTAGATCTCGGCGCCGGTCTTCACGAACTCGACCGCCTTGACCTCCATCCCCTTCTTCAGCGCTTCGGTTTCCGACACGCCTTGCTGCGCCGCGAATTCGCGCACGTCCTGCGTGATCTTCATCGAGCAGAAATGCGGGCCGCACATCGAGCAGAAGTGCGCGACCTTGGCCGAGTCCTTCGGCAGCGTCTCGTCGTGGAATTCGCGCGCCTTGTCCGGGTCGAGACCGATGTTGAACTGGTCTTCCCAGCGGAACTCGAAGCGCGCCTTCGACAGCGCGTTGTCGCGCACCTGCGCGCCCGGGTGACCCTTCGCGAGGTCGGCGGCGTGCGCGGCGAGCTTGTACGTGATGATGCCTTCCTTCACGTCGTCCTTGTTCGGCAGGCCGAGGTGTTCCTTCGGCGTCACGTAGCACAGCATCGCGGTGCCGAACCAGCCGATCATCGCGGCGCCGATGCCGGACGTGATGTGGTCGTAACCCGGCGCGATGTCGGTGGTGAGCGGCCCGAGCGTGTAGAACGGCGCTTCCTTGCACCAGTCGAGCTGGAGATCCATGTTCTCCTTGATCAACTGCATCGGCACATGGCCGGGGCCTTCGATCATCACCTGCACGTCGTGCTTCCACGCGATCTGCGTGAGTTCGCCGAGCGTCTTCAGTTCGCCGAGCTGCGCTTCGTCGTTCGCGTCGTAGATCGAGCCGGGACGCAGGCCGTCGCCGAGCGAGAAGCTCACGTCGTACGCCTTCATGATCTCGCAGATCTCTTCGAAGTGTTCGTACAGGAAGCTTTCCTTGTGATGCGCGAGACACCACTTCGCCATGATCGAGCCGCCGCGCGACACGATGCCCGTCATCCGGTTCGCGGTGAGCGGCACGTACTGCAGGCGCACGCCCGCATGGATCGTGAAGTAGTCGACGCCTTGCTCGGCCTGCTCGATCAGCGTGTCGCGGAAGATTTCCCAGGTGAGATCTTCGGCCTTGCCGTTGACCTTTTCGAGCGCCTGGTAGATCGGCACCGTGCCGATCGGCACCGGGCTGTTGCGGATGATCCACTCGCGCGTTTCATGGATGTGCTTGCCGGTCGACAGGTCCATCACCGTGTCGCCGCCCCAGCGGATCGCCCACGTCATCTTGTCGACTTCCTCGCCGATCGACGACGTGACGGCCGAGTTGCCGATGTTCGCGTTGATCTTCACGAGGAAGTTGCGGCCGATGATCATCGGCTCGGATTCCGGGTGGTTGATGTTCGCCGGGATGATCGCGCGGCCGCGCGCGACTTCGTCGCGCACGAATTCCGGCGTGATCTCGGCCAGCGCGTTCGCGCCGAAGGCCGCGGCGCCGAACGCCTGGCCCGGATGCTGGCGGCCCATCATCGCGGCGAGCTTCGCGCCGTTCGGGCCGCTCGACTTCAGGCTCTCGATGTACTCGGCGCGGCGCTGGTTCTCGCGGATCGCGATGTATTCCATTTCCGGCGTGATGATGCCCTGGCGCGCATAGTGCATCTGCGTGACGTTCTTGCCGGCCTGCGCGCGGCGCGGGTTGCGGTGCAGGCCCGGGAAACGCAGCTCGGCCGTGGCCGGATCGGCCGCGCGCTCGAGGCCGTACTGGCTCGACAGGCCGGGGAGCACTTCGGTGTCGCCGCGCGCTTCGATCCAGCGCTGGCGCAGCGCCGGCAGGCCCGCGCGGATGTCGATCTTCGCGTCCGGATCGGTGTACGGGCCCGACGTGTCGTACACGTAGATCGGCGGATTCTTCTCGCCGCCGAAGCCGGTCGGCGTGTCGGCCTGCGTGATTTCGCGCATCGGCACGCGGATGTCGGGTTGCGAACCGGTCACATACACCTTGCGCGAATTGGGCAGCGGCGCGACAGCAGCGGCATCGACGTGGGCGTCGGCGGACAGAAACTTCGGATTGGCGTTCATGCAATCTCCTGATGTGGGGCGCTAGCTAAGCAGGAGACGAGATTCGTGAGGCGGCGGGTTTCGTCAGAGGGATGGCGGCGAAATCCGTACGCTTCCCTGCGCTGGCATTATCCAGATCAGGTTCAAAGGGTATTTCTCACCCGCAATGCCGGTTGTTTGACCGAACGCATTGCAGGACCCCCGCGTTAGCAAGGGCACACGATACACCGGCTTGGCGGCGGTTTCAACCGGGTGCGGCGCGGATGCCGCCGGGCGATGGCCCGCTCGTGGCCGCCGCCGTGCGCACGGTGCGCCGCAGCAAGCGTTGCCGTCGACCCGCCACGCGGCCCCGGACACAAGCGGCGCGCAGTGCAGCATTTCCTTCCCTTATTCCCGGCTTCGAAAAAATTTTCGCAAGCGCTGTCATTTCCGGCCGCGTGCTCCGTCTATTCGACTCCTAAACCCATGTATCGGAGAGATGTCATGAAAAACGTATTCGTCGCCGCCTGTGTCGCCGCACTCGCCACGATTGCCACGGGGGCCTACGCGCAGAACGATGCGATGTCGAAGGACGGCATGTCGATGTCGAAGGACGCGATGGGCCACGACGCGATGGCGAAGGACGGCGCGATGAAGAAGGACGGCATGAAGAAGCATGCGATGAAGAAGGATGCGATGGGCCACGACGCGATGAAGAAGGGCGACGCGATGAAGAAGGACGCGATGAGCCCGTCGAACTGACGAATGCGGGCGGGGCGCGGCCGCCCGGTTACCGGCGCGCGTCGCGTCCCGCTGCATCATCCCGGGAGTCTTCATCATGCAAACGGTTCCTGTCACGGATCGCGCGGGCGCGCCGCCGCCCGCACCGACGATCCATCCGCGCTGGGTGCGCGCGAGCCATTGGCTCAACGCGCTCGCGGCGGTCCTGATGGCGTTGTCCGGCTGGCGGATCTACGACGCGTCGCCGATCTATCCGTCGTTCACGTTCGCGCACGGCATCACGCTGGGCGGCTGGCTCGGCGGCGCGCTGCAATGGCATTTCGCGGCGATGTGGCTGCTGGTCGGCAACGGGCTGTTCTATCTCGCGATGTCGATCGCGACCGGGCGCTTCGCGCGCAAGTTGCTGCCCGTGACGCCCGCGTCGGTGTGGCGCGACGTACGCGCCGCGCTCGGCGGACGGCTGTCGCACGACGACCTGAGCGTCTACAACGCAGTGCAGCGTGCCGCATACCTGACCGCGATCGTCGATCTCGTCGTGCTGGTGCTGTCGGGGCTCACGATCTGGAAGTCCGTGCAGTTCCCGCTGTTGCGCGAATTGTTCGGCGGTTACGACAACGCGCGCATCGTGCACTTCTGGGCGATGGCGCTGCTGGTCGCATTCGTGGTCGTCCACGTCGCGATGGCGTTGCTGGTGCCGCGCTCGCTGCTCGCGATGCTGCGCGGCCGCTGACCCGCGCGTCGCGGGCGAAGGAAATCATCATGTCGGAATCCGAAAAAAACCGGAGCGCGCCGCGCTGGACGCTCGATCGGCAATCGCTCGAAATCGACGTGCGCCGCACGCTCGAGATGCCGTCGCGACGCCTCTTCAACCGGCGCGTGCTGACGCTCGGCGGCCTCGCGATGCTGACCGGCTGCACGCTGCAGGACGACGCGTCGGTCAACACGTTCCTCGAGAAAGTGTCGCGCATGAACGATCGCGTGCAGGCGTGGCTGTTCAATCCCGACCGGCTCGCGCCGACCTATGCCGAAGCCGATATCACACGACCGTTTCCGTTCAACGCGTACTACGGGATCGACGACGTGCCGCACGTCGACGAATCGACGTATCGGCTTGTGCTGTCCGGCCGTGTAACGGGCAAGCGCGTGTGGACGCTCGACGAGCTTCGCGCGCTGCCGCACGCGGAACAGATCACGCGGCACATCTGCGTGGAAGGGTGGAGTGCGATCGGCCGCTGGGGCGGCACGCCGTTCGGCGCATTCCTCGCGCGCGCCGGCGCCGACACGCGGGCGAAATACGTCGGCTTCAAGTGCGCGGACGACTACTACGAAAGCATCGACATGCCGACCGCGCTGCATCCGCAGACGCTGCTCGCGTTCGATTACGACGGCCGTCGGCTGCCGCCGGAATACGGGTTTCCGATGAAGCTGCGGATGCCGACCAAGCTCGGCTACAAGAACCCGAAGCACATCATGGAAATCTTCGTGACCGATACGTTCCCGGGCGGCTACTGGGTCGATCAGGGCTACAACTGGTTCGGCGGATCGTGAGCGGTGCGCGCGGCGTGCACCGCGTGCGTATGCGTCACGCGGAATCGCGCACCTGCAGATCGACGCGCAGGCCGACTGCCGAGGCCATGTTCACGAGCGCGTCGAGCCCGAACAGGTTGATCTTGCCGCGCATCAGGTCGGAGACGCGCGGCTGCGTAACGCCCAGCTGCTTCGCGGCCTCGGCCTGACTCAGTTCGAGCCGCGCGATGCGCTGCTTGAGCGCGATCATCAGTTCGGAGCGCAGCTTCATGTTCGCGGCTTCCGCCGGCTCGCGCTCGATTGCGTCCCAGACGTTCGCGTAACGTTCATCGGTCATCGTTTCAACTCCATCATCAGCGTCCGATAGCGGCGGGCGGCGAGGTCGATATCGGTCTTGTTCGTGCGCGTCGATTGCTTGCGCAAGCAGTGCAGGACGTAGACGGCCTCGGTGAAAGTCGCGACGTAGACGATCCGGAATGCGCCGCTTGCATCGCGCAGGCGAATTTCCCGCACGCCGACGCCGATCGTGCGCATCGGTTTCCAGTCGTCGGGTGCGAGGCCGCGCTGCACCTGATCGATCGGGTGGCCGGCTTCGCGTCGCGCAGGCAACGGAAAGCCGCGGAGATCGGCCAGCGCGCTGCCGACGAAAACGACGGGCTTCGGCGGAAGAATGTCTGGACTATACAAAGTTTTGTATGGTCTGTGCAGGTGTCGGAAAGAAGCCGCGGGCGCCACCAGGGGCGCGCGCCGTCCGTCACGATAGGCGCGTCACGACGCGCCGACGCACAAACTGGTCGTCAGGCCGATGCTGGATCAAGGGGGGCGAATGGCGGCGCCGGCGCTCCGCGCCTTGCGTATCCGGCCCCGGATTTCGCCGCACCGCCGCGCGAAAAATGTCGCGCCGAAACATCAGTCGATAGGCTTTCAGACAGGTCCGACGATGCTTTCGAATCCTTGATGCCATAATGCCGAGCGTGTGCAGCCGACGCGGGTGCGCACGTTTTTTTTGCCCGTTTTTGTCCCTTTGCCGCCGCTTGCCGGTTCTCTTTCGTCGCCGTTCGCACTGCCATGTCGTTCCGCACGTTCGCTCTGCCTTCCCGGTCCCGCGTGGACCGTTTGCCGGCATCGCCGGCGTCTTTCAGCGGAGCACGCGGCGTGACGTGCGGGCAGGTGGCTCGATGACGCCGCTCGACCGCCTCCTCGATTTCCTTGCCCGCTTTTCGTTCCGGATCCGCCTGCCGCAAAGCCGCGGCGGCCGCGTGGCGCTCGCGCTCGTCTTCATCTATTTCGTCTGGGGCTCGACCTACAGCGGGCTGCATTTCGCGCTGCAGTCGTTCCCGCCGCTGCTGCTGTCGGGGCTGCGCAACCTGCTCGGCGGGATCGGCCTGTTCATCTTCGCGCTGCGGCGCAAGCCCGAATGGCCGACGCTGCTGGAAATCCGCAACTCGGCGATCGTCGGCACGATGCTCGTCGCGCTGTCGTCCGGCACGATCGCGCTCGGCATGCGCACGGTCAGCAGCGGTTCGGCCGCGGTGATGGTGGCCACGGTGCCGCTGTTCGCGACCGTGATCGCGGCGGTGGCGGGGCGGCCGGTGACGAAGGGCGAATGGGCGGCCGTCGCGCTCGGGATGGTCGGCATCGTCGTGCTGAATTCGGGCGGCGCGGCCGCCGCGAATTCGGCGCTCGGCACGATCTGCGTGCTGGCCGGCGCACTGTTCTGGGCGGGCGGCGCGCATCTCGCGACGCGCCTCAAGCTGCCGTCCGACCTGTTCCTGTCGACGTCGCTGCAGATCGGCCTCGGCGGGCTGATGTCGACGATCGTCGCGTGGCTGCTCGGCGAACGCGTCGAGCAACTGGCCGTCGGGCCCGTGTTCGCGTTCGCGTACCTGATGGTGTTCTGCACGATGGCCGCGTACGTCGCGTACGGCTACCTGATCCGCCACACGAGCCCGATCATCGCGAGCAGCTGCATGTACGTGAACCCGATCGTCGCGGTCGCGCTCGGCGCGCTGCTGCTGGGCGAGCCGGTGACGATGGCGACCGTGGTCGCGACCGTCGCGATCCTCGGCAGCGTCGGGTTGTCGTTCGTGTTCGATCCGGCGCGCCGGCCCGCGGCGGCGGCGACCAGTTCGCCGGCCGTGGCGGCCGAGCAGGCGCCGACGGCGGACGCTTCGCCCGTCGTCGAGCCGATCGCCGCGCCGGAGGCGGCGCCGATCCTCGCGCCTTCCGCTGTTCCGCTCGCGGTGCCGACGCCCGCAGCGGTGATGGATCCCGCCGCGGTGATCGATCCGGCCCCGGCGTTCGCGCCGCCGCCCGCCGCCGTCGAGCCGGCCGCGTCGCGCACCGACGCGTGACGCCGCCGTGGCCGGTCGCGCTCAGCCGCGCCGGCCGCCGCGATGGTGGAACCAGCCGGCGAGCGCCGTAAACAGCAGGCCGGCCGCGCACATGCCGGTCCAGCCGAACGCGCGCCATGCGGCGACGCCGGCCGACGAGCCGAGCGCGCCGCCGATGAAATAGCACACCATGTACACCGTGTTGACGCGGCTGCGCGCCTCGGGCTTCAGCGCATAGATGCGCGACTGGTTCGAGATCTGCGCGGCCTGTACGCCCACGTCCAGCACGATCACGCCGATCACGAGCCCGACGAGGCTCGATCCCGACAGCGCGAAGATCACGAACGACAGCGCGAGCAGCGCGATCGCGAGCGAGATGATCGCGCGCGGGCCGCGCCGGTCCGCGAAGCGGCCCGCATACGGCGCGGCGAGCGCGCCCGCGGCGCCGACGATCCCGAACAGGCCGGCCGCCTGCGGGCCGAGATGGAACGGCGCGCCGGCGAGCAGCAGCGTGAGCACCGGCCAGAACGCGCTGAACGCCGCGAACAGCGCGGCGCCCGTCAGCGACGCCTCGCGCAGCCCGCGCAGTTCGACGGCCAGATGCCACATCGAGCCGAGCAGCTTGCCGTACGACAGCGTCGACGTCGGCGAACTGCGCGGCAGCCGCAGCACGATCACGACGGCGAGTGCGACGAGCGCCGCGACCGACGCGGCGAACACCGCGCGCCAGCCGAAATACTCGGCGACGAAGCCGGCGGCGGTACGCGCGAGCAGGATGCCGAGCAGCAGGCCGCTCATCACGGTGCCGACCGCGTGGCCGCGTTCGGCCGGCGGCGCGATTTCGGCGGCGAACGGCACGGCCTGCTGCGCGATGGTCGCGAGGATGCCGATCGCGAGGCTGGCGACCGCGAGCACGGCCAGCGACGGCGCGGCGGCCGCCACGATCAGCGCGATCGAGAGCCCGGCGATCTGCAGCAGGATCAGCCCGCGGCGATCGAAACGGTCGCCGAGCGGCGCGAGCAGGAACATGCCGGCCGCGTAACCCAGCTGCGTCGCGGTCGGTACCGCGCCGATCCACGATGCGCCGTCCGGAAAGGCCGAACGGAAGCTGTCGAGCAGCGGCTGGTTGTAGTAGATGTTCGCGACCGACACGCCCGCGATCGTCGCGAGCAGCAACAGCAGGCTGCGCGAGTAGTGGGGCGAGGCGGCGTCGGTCGGACGGTCGGTGGAGGAAGTGGACATGGCGGCAGGCACGGAGTTGGGCGGCCCGGCAGGCGGCGCACGCATCAGGTGCGCCGGCGAGCCGGGCGCCGGTCGAGGCTGCCGATCATACCGGAGCGACGTGAATCCTGCCGGCGGCAGCCGGCGCGACGGGCCAGCTACCGCCCGTCACGGCACGCGCCGCGCGTCCCGTGGTCAGTCGACCAGCTCGCCCGTCGGCTCGTAGAACGGATACGGCCCCGCGCCTTCGTCCACATAGACGTGATGCGACGTCATTCCCGTATCGGGTGCATGGTGGTGGACCGCGAACGCCGGCGGTTCGAGCCGGAACGCGGATGGCCCATCGGCCCGCAGGTCGAAGGCGACCTGGTGCGCGGGCGACGGCACCGCGGACGCGAGCGTGCCGCCGAAGCGCGTGAACATCGTGCGGTGCACGTGACCGCACAGTACGCGCTCGACGTTCGGATGACCGCGCAGCAGCGCGTCGAGTTTCGCGGCGGCGGCGGGCGCGAGACGCAGCTTGTCCATGTGGCCGATGCCCGACACGAACGGCGGGTGATGCAGCGCGACGATCACCGGCCGCTCGCGTGCGGCGTCGAGCTGTGCGGCAAGCCACGCGAGCCGTGCGTCGCACAGGTCGCCATGGCTCGCGCCCGGCACCTGCGAATCGAGCGCGAGCACGCGCACCGCGCCGACGTCGAGCGCGTATTGCACGAATTCGCCGTCCTGCAACTCGGCGCGATCGGCGAACGCGCGGCGCAATCCGGCGCGGTCGTCGTGATTGCCGATCATCAGGTAGTACGGGATCTTGAGCGCCGCGAGCAGCCCGCGCAGGTTGCCGTATTCGTCGTCATGGCCGAAGTCGGTCAGGTCGCCGGTGACGAGCACGGCGTCGGGCCGCGGCACGAGCGCATTCAGCTTCGCGATGCAGCGCGCGAGCGCGGCCGCCGTGTCGACGCGCCGGTACGCGAGCTGGCCCGGACGCTTGATGTGGAGATCGCTGATTTGAGCAAGCAGCATCGTCGTTCCTCGGAATCGTCTGGTTGTTGTCGCGGCGGTGTGCGCCGCCGTGGGGTGCTGCATGAATGATGCCCGATCGACGCCTTACGCGCCGAGCGCGATCAGACCTTCCGGCGCGATCGTGAGGCCGACCGCCGTGCCGCGTGCGAGCGCGATGCGGCCCGGCACATCGATCACGAGCGCGTCGGGTGCCGCATGCTCGATCGTGAGGCGCGTGCGCTCGCCGAGGAACGCGCACGCGCCGACCGCGCCGCGCAGCGGCGCATGCGCGGGATCGGCGAGCTGCGCGTCCTCGGGACGGAAGAACCATTCGTCGGCCGCATGCGGCGTGACGATCGCGCCGCCGGTCGTTTCGAGCGCGCCGTCGCGCCACTGGCCCGCCAGCCGGTTCAGCGTGCCGATGAACTGCGCGACCGTGCGGTTCGCGGGGTGGTAGTAGATCTCGCGCGGCGTGCCGATCTGCTCGATGCGGCCCGCACCCATCACGACGATCCGGTCGCCGAGTTCCATCGCTTCGGCCTGGTCGTGCGTGACGTAGACGGTCGTCACGCCGAGCGTGCGCAGCAGCGTGTTCATGTCGCGGCGCAGCACGTCGCGCAGCTTCGCGTCGAGCGCGGTCAGCGGTTCGTCGAGCAGCAGCACGCGCGGCCGCACCGCGAGCGCGCGCGCCAGCGCGACGCGCTGACGCTGGCCGCCCGACAGTTGATCGACCGGTTTGTCCGCGTGCGCGTCGAGCCGCATCATCGCGAGCAGTTCGTCGACGCGTTCGCGCAACGCACGCGGCTCGGTCTTGCGGATCTTCAGCCCGTAGCCGACGTTGCCGCGCACCGTCAGGTTCGGAAACAGCGCGTAGTTCTGGAACACCATGCCGACCTGCCGGCGCTCGATCGGAAGCAGGGTGACGTCGTCGTCGCCGAACGCGATGGTGCCGCCGGCATCGGGTGTGTCGAGGCCCGCGATCAGGCGCAGCGTGGTCGTCTTGCCGCAGCCCGACGGCCCGAGCAGCACGAGCGTTTCGCCGGCGCCGATCGACAGGTCGAGCGGTTCGAGCACGCGTGTGCCGCAGAAGGTCTTCGCGCAGCCGGTCAGGGTGATGGGAGTGGAATCGAGTTTCATGTCTGCGAAAAAATCAGCGCGGGCGCTGCTTCGGCGCGCGCGTACCGGACGGATCGACGCCGAGCCACTGCATCGCGACGAGCAGCGGCAGCGTCATCAGCAGGAACAGGATCGTGTACGCGCTGCCGACTTCGAGCCGCAGCGACGCATACGTATCGGCGAGCCCGACCGGCAGCGTCTTGGTGTCGGGCGTGTGCAGCATCCACGTGAGGTTGAATTCGCCGATCGACAGCGTGAGCACCGCGAGCGCGCCCGCGACGATGCCGGGCCGCAGGTTCGGCAGCACGATCGTGACGAAGCGCGTGACGAACGACGCGCCGAGGCTCGCCGCGCCTTCCTCGAGCGTGCGCAGGTCGGCGCCGGCCGCGACGGCCGCGACCGCGCGCACCATGAACGGCAGCGTGAACACGACGTGGCCGACGACGATGAACCACAGGCTCATCCGGAACGCGGTGAAGCCGCCGTACACGACCAGCAGCGCGAGCGCCGAAGCCAGCCCCGGCAGCGCGACCGGCAGCACCAGCGCTTCCTCGATCGCACGCGCGATGCGGTGCTTGCTGCGCGCGAGCGCATAGCCGGCCGGCACGCCGACCGCGAGCACGATCGCGAGCGTCGCGAACGCGACGTAGAGCGACAGCGCGACCGAGCCGTGATACTGCTGCCACACCTGCTCGAGCCAGCGCAGCGTGAGGCCGCTCGACAGGCCGCGGAAATAGTTGACGGTCAGCCCCGCGAGCACCGACATCACGACGGGCACGATCAGGAACGCGCACAGCAGCAGCGTGACGCCCCATTGCAGCGCGGCGATCGCGCGTGCTCCCGCGACGCGCGGTGCGTGGCGGGCGGCAGGCTTCGCGGGCAAGGAAGCCGGAACAGGGGCCGGGGCGGGCGCGGACGAGCCGGAAAGCGATGGCATGCGGAAATCCTCAGGCCGCGGCGGCGGCGGTATGGCCGGTGAAGCGCCGCGCGAGCGCGAGCACGGCCCAGGTGACGATGCCGAGCACGATCGACAGCCCGGCCGCCGTCGCGATGTTCGCGTTCAGCGTGAATTCGGTATAGATCGTCATCGGCAACACGTTCAGGTCGGTGGCGAGCGTAAACGCCGTGCCGAACGCGCCCATCGCGGTCGCGAAGCAGATCGCGCCGGCCGCGATCAGGCCCGGCGCGAGCGCCGGCAGCACGATGTCGACGAAGATGCGCCACGGCGACGCGCCGAGCGAACGCGCGGCTTCCTCGAGCGACGCGTCGAGCTTCGACGCGGCCGCGATCACGGTGACGATCACGCGCGGGATCGAGAAGTACAGGTAGCCGATGAACAGGCCCGCCACCGAGTATGCGAAGACCCACTTGTCGCCCGTGAGCTTCGCCGACAGCATGCCGATCAGCCCCTGGCGCCCGGCGAGCATGATCACCATGAAGCCGACGACGACGCCCGGGAACGCGAGCGGAAACGTGAGCAGCGCGAGCAGCACGCGCTTGCCGGCGAATTCGCGGCGCGCGAGCAGCAGGCCCGAGATCGTCGACAGCGCGAGCGTCGCGAGCGTGACGCCCGCGGACAGCGCGACCGTCTCGCCGAGGCTCTTCATGTAGCGCGCATTGCCGAGCAGCGCCGCATAGTGCGAGAAGAACGCGCCGTCGGCGGACACCTGCACGAGCGACGCCATCGGCAACAGCCAGAACGCGGCGAATACCGCCAGCGCCGGCGCGACGAGCGCGACGCGCCAGCGCAGCGGAAAAGTCAGGTCGAGCATGACGTGGGGCCGGCCGCTTACTGCATCACCTGCAGGTATTGCTGGCCGAACGCCTGCTGCCCGGCCGCCATCTTGCCGAAGTCGACCGACTTCGCCCGCGCGTATTCGCTCGCCGGCAGGAACTTCGCGGCGACGTCGGCGCCGAGCGTCTGTGCGCGCACCGGACGCAGGTACGCGTTGGCCCACAGCTTCTGGCCTTCGTCGGACAGCACGAAATCGAGCACCTTCTTGCCGTTCGCATCGTGCGGCGCACCCTTCACGAGGCTCATCACGTACGGCACCGCGATCGTGCCTTCCTTCGGAATCACGAACTCGACGTTCGCGTTGTCCTTGTATTTCGCGCGATACGCGTCGAAGTCGTAGTCGAGCAGGATCGGAATCTCGCCGGACAGCACGCGCGCATAGGCCGTCTGCTTCGGCACGATCGGCGCGTTCGCCTTCAGCTTGCGGAACCAGTCGAGCGCCGGCTTGAAGTTGTCGAGACTGCCGCCGAGCGCCTGGTTGACGGCGACCGCGCCCGCGTAGCCGACGAACGCGCTCGACGGATCGAGATAGCCGACCATGCCCTTGTATTCGGGCTTCAGCAGATCGGCCCACGAGCGCGGCACGGGCTTGCCGTCGAGTGCGTCCTTGTTCACGAAGAAGCCGAGCGTGCCCGAGTGGATCGCGAACCAGTAGCCTTGCGGGTCCTTCAAGTTCGCGGGAATGTCGTTCCAGTGCGCGGGCTTGTACGGCGCGATCACGCCCTTGTCCTTCGCCTGGAACGCCGACGACACGCCGAGGTAGACGACGTCGGCCACCGGGCTTTTCTGCTCGGCGATCAGCTGCGCGATCGACTGGCCGGAGTTCTTGTTGTCGAACGGCACGCGGATGCCGGTCTTCTGCTTGATCGCCGCGATCTGCGCGGCCCAGTCGGCCCATTCGGGCGGGCAGTTGTAGCAGATCGCCGTTTCGTCGGCGTGGGCCGCGGGGGCGCCGGCGACGAGCGCGGCAACGGCGAGCGGCGCGGCGAGCGCGCGCAGCAGCGAGGTCAGGCGAAAGGACACGGTGGGTCTCCGGACGAGTGGGGTAGCGCTGGGGTAGCGGGGTGATCGGCGGGCGTGACGCGTGCGTTCTGCGATCACGCCTTGCGCAGTTGCAGCTCGGTGGCCGGCGGTGCGATCGTCGCACCGTCGCGCACCGCGTGCGGCAGGATCATCGACGTGCGCTCGATCGCCGCGCCGCCGATGGATTCGACGAGACGCTGCCATGCGTGGCGGCCGATGTCGCGGTTCGGCGTCGCGACGCTCGCGAGCGGCGGCGCGAGCAACTCGCCGATCGCGATGCCGTCGAAGCCGAGCACCGACAGGTCGTCGGGGATCGAGAAGCCCGCGCGGCGCAGGCCGCGCATCACGACCATCGCGAGCAGGTCGTTGCTGCAGAACAGGGCGGTCGGCCGCGTGGCGTGCGCGGTGAGATGCGCGAGCACCGCATCGGGCAACTCGGGCGCGTTGAAGTCGACTTCGACGGGCGGCAGCGTGGCCACGCCGCTTTCCTCGAGTGCCTGCGCATAACCGAGATGGCGATGGCGGGCGCGATCCGACGCGGCGAGCGAACCGGCCAGCATCAGCACGCGGCGATGGCCGCGCGCGGTCAGCAACTGCACGCCGTCGTACGCGGCGCGGCGGTTGTCGACCGACACCGACGGACGGCGCTGCGTGTCGTTGTGCATCAGCACGTAGTGCGAGCCGTCGCGGTCGAGCATGTCGAGCAGCGGGTGCGTGTCCGCATCGGCGACGGTGAGGATCAGCCCTTCGACGCGCTGCTCGCGCAGCGTCTCGATCGCATGACGCTCGCGCGCCGCGTCGTATTCGGTCGTCATCAGGATCAGCTTGAAACCGGCCGCGGTCGCGAGCGCGTCGATGCCTTGCAGGCAGTCGGCGAACACCGGGTTCGACAGCGTCGGCACGACGACGCCGACGAGCCGCGTGCGCTCGCCGCGCAGTTGCCGGCCGAGCGGGCTCGGGCGGAACTGCAGCGTATCGATCGCGGTGCGGATCGTCTGCAGCGTGGCGGGGCTGACGGTATGCGGCGCGTTGATCGCACGCGAGACGGTGGCGATCGAGAAGCCCGCGAGGGCAGCGACGTCCTTGATGGTCGAGGTCATGAAATAACGCGATGTAAACGTTTTCGGCCGGGGAATTATCGAAAACGTTTGTGACTTCGCGATGACGCACGCGACGCTTGTTTCGCGACAAGCACGACACAAACGTCAGACGGTTGGGGCCGTCGGACGACGTGCGGTCGATTGTATCGGGGGATGTTGCGGCGCGGGACGAAATCGTCGGCCGTGTCGTATCGGTGTCGAATGCGCGGGTAGACGCAATGCGACGATGAGGGTGTCGCGATGCGGCGCGGCGGAATGAGGGAACGCATGCGCAAGCAATGGTAGAATCGCGTCCGCCCTCTTGCCGGGGTGATGAAATTGGTAAACATAGCGGACTTAAACGATTGAGTGCCCGGTCGGAAACGGTCGGTGCAGAACCCTTCAAATTCGGCGAAACCCCTGATGTGCGCATCGAGGCAACGCCGAGCCAAGCCTCGCGGCATCCGCGAGGAAGGTGTAGAGACTAGACGGGGGGCGCCTAAGGCGCACGGGCAGCGGTCACGCCCGCGCGCGACGGTGAAGGCATAGTCCAGCGCACGAACGGTTCGCGCACGCGACGCCGGCTTTGAAAGAAGCAGTGTGACGAAAATCCGCCGCCTTAACTGGCTTGCCGGTTCGAGTCCGGTCCCCGGCACCATCGATTGCGTTGATGCGATTCGATGAAGGTGTGAAAAACCCGCGAGAAATACAGCGCTCGCGGGTTTTTTATTGGTCCGGCGTCGCCATCGACGCAGGGCTGCGCCGCTGGCCGGGACGTGAAGAATGTCGCTGCTTGTCGCGTGTCAGAAAATCCCCAGCCCGCCGTCCGCGCCCCAGACCTGCCCGTTCGCATAGCTCGTTTCCGACGCCGCGAGCGCGACATACAGCGGGGCGATTTCCGCCGGTTGCCCGGGCCTGCCGTACGGCGAGCCCGCCGCATAGTTGACGACCGTCTCCGGTGGCTGACCGCCGCTCGATTGCAGCGGCGTCCAGTAAGGGCCGGGCGCGACCGCATTGACGCGAATGCCGCGCGGCCCGAGCTGTTTCGCGAGCGATCGCGTGAACGCGATGATGCCGGCTTTCGTCGTCGCATAGTCGAGCAGGTTGGCGCTCGCCCTGACCGCCTGGACCGACGTGGTGTTGATGATCGACGCGCCGGGCGGAAGATGCGGGATCGCCGCCTTCGTGATCCAGAACATCCCGTAAAGATTGGTCTTGACCGTCGCATCGAAGTGCTCGGTCGTTATCTCGCCGATCGAATCGAGCGCCTGTTGTCGGGCGGCGTTGTTGACGAGAATGTCGAGGCCGCCGAGTGCTTCCGCCGCGCGTGCGACCAGTCGCTGGCAGAACGTTTCGTCGCGGATGTCGCCCGGCAGCGCGACGGCTTGGCGTCCCGCTGCCCGGATCAGCGCAACGACTTCCCGCGCGTCGGATTCCTCCACAGGCAGGTAGCCGATCGCGACATCCGCCCCTTCGCGTGCGAACGCGATGGCCGCTGCCCGGCCGATGCCGGAGTCGCCGCCGGTGACGAGCGCCTTGCGGCCGACGAGCCGGCCACGGCCGCGATAGCTTTGCTCGCCGTGGTCAGGGCGCGGCTGCATCCGGCTCGCGAGTCCCGGCGGCGCCTGGACCTGATGCGGGAACGGCGGCTTCGGGTACAGATCGACCGGATTCGTCAGGCCCTGCGCGGCGGGCGGCGCGTCGACGGCATGCGCGGTGGACGGGCCGAGTGCGGACATCGCGGCCAGTGCGCCAAGATTGCCGATGACCTGTCGGCGCGACACGCGCATGCCTGCTTCGTTATCGTCGTCTTTCAACAGATGCTCCGTGAGCGAAATCGCGCGTCGCGTTCCGTGCCGTCCGCGCGAAAGTGGATGATCGCCGTACGGCCGGCGAGATCGTCGGCGCGCGACGACGGTGCCGTCACGCGCCGGTACATCGCGTTCATTCGACGCGCAGGATCAGCTTGCCGGTCGTCTGGCCGGTTTCGAGCGCGTGATGCGCGTCGGCAATCGCGTCGAATCCGTAGCTGCCGCCGATCAGCGGCTTCAGCTTGCCAGTCGCGAGCAGTCCGAACAGTTCGACGAGTGTCCGGCGCACGACGTCGTCGTTGAGGAACGCGTGCAGCGCGAAGCCGGACACCGATCGGCAGCCGAAGATCAACGCATTCATCAGCGCGTCGTCGACCGTCAGGAGTTGACCGCTCGCGGCACCGTAGCTGACGAACCGGCCGTATATCGCAAGGCCCGATACCAATGTGCGCGCGACCGTCCCGCCGATCGAATCGAACACGACGTCCGGGCCCTCCCGGCCGGTGGCGTCGCTCAATTGATCGGCCCAGTGCGCGTCGCGATAGCTGATGGCCCGATCGGCGCCCAGCGTTCGCACCGCATGCAGTTTGGCCGGCGCGCCGGCGAGGCCCGTGATCGAGCGTGCTCCGTCGAGTCTCGCCAGCTGGATCAGCATCGACCCGACACCGCCGGCCGCGGCGGTGATCGCGACCGTGCGTGCGGCCACCGGCGTCTCGCGCAGCAGCACGCGGGCCACCAGCCCCTGCAGCATCACGGCGACCGCATCGTCGTCGGAGACTTCGTCGGGAATCGCGGTAATCAGCGCGGCGCCGAGCGTCACGTATTCGGCGTAGCCGCCGGTCGCGCGCATCGCGCCGAACAGCGGCGCCGCGACGCGTGCGCCGATCCGGATGTCGCGGACGTTCGCGCCCACCGCGGCGACGGTGCCGACGACTTCCGAGCCGGGCACCGCGGGCAGCGTCAGCGCCGGGCCCGGATAGGTGCCGGCGCGTTGCAGCGTTTCCGCGAAATTCAGCCCGACGCGCGTGACGCGGACGAGGACCTCGTCCGCGGCAGGCGTCGGACGCTCGATCACGACGGGACGCAGGACGGAAGGATCGCCGACCCGCTCGATCTGGATGGCATGCATGCTGCTCATGGAAACATCTCGCTTGAAAAGGGGGCGTTCGCCCCGGGGGGATGAATGAAGCGCGGACGCGATGCGGCCGCGCAAGTGGGGGTGTTGCCGCAGACGTGACGGATCAGTCCGGTTGCGCGCGGTCGAGCGCGAGACGGCCGGCGCCATGCAGGAACAGCGCGAGCAGGCCGCCTGCCATCGACAGGTTCATCATGAAGAATGTCTGCTGCGTCTGGTCGCCGCCGCCGTGGAAGATCACCGCGGCGATGATCGAGAAGATCGCGAGCCCGAGCGCCGCGAGCCGCGTCATGAAGCCGGTGATCAAGGCCAGGCCGCCGGCGATCTCGACGACGATCACGAGCGGAAGCAGCGCGCCCGATACGCCCATGTGTTCCATGTACTGCTGGGTACCCGCATAGTTGAAGATCTTGCTGATCCCGGCGCCGAGATACACGCCGGCGATGAGGAGGCGCACGAGGACGGACAGCACGAGGTTGACGACGGGCGTCCGCACGGTCGTCTTGTACAGTGCGCGGTTGATCGAATTGATCATTTGGAATCCATAATGAATGAGTGGGCGGGCCGTCGAGCCGGCCGGGTAACGGCCTGCTTACGCGTCGAGCGTCGGGTAGTCGGTGTAGCCGGCTTCACCGCCGCCGTAAGCGGTGGACATGTCCGCGTGCGCGAGCGGGCGATCGTGTCGAATGCGCGTGACGAAATCGGGGTTCGCGATGAACGGGTAGCCAAACGACACGAGGTCGGCATGGCCGTCGGCGAGTGCCTGTTGCGCGCGTGCTTTCGTGTAGCCGCCGTTCGCGATGTAGAACCCGCCGAAGGCACGGCGCAATGCGCGGTAGTCGAACGGCGGCGCCTGATCGGCCGCGACCTGCGGAATGCCTTCGACGACGTGAAGATAGGTGGCGAGCCCGGTCAGCCGGTCGGCGAACCGCTCGAACAGCGCCTGCGGCTGGCTGTCCGCGATGCCGCCGAAATGCGGCGTGACCGGCGAAATGCGGACGCCCACGCGCGCGGGACTCACGACGCGTCCGACCGCCCGCACGACGTCGAGCGGCAGCCGGATCCGGTTGTCGATCTCCCCGCCGTACGGGTCGGTGCGCCGGTTGGTACCGTCGCGCAGGAACTGATCGAGCAGATAGCCGTTCCCCGCGTGAATCTCGACACCGTCGAAACCGGCCTGCAACGCGGCCTGCGCCGCATGTGCGTATTGCTCGACGATGCCGGGGATTTCATCGGTGTCGAGTGCGCTTGGCACGGGGTGCGGCTTCGGCCCGTCCGGCGTGAATGCCTGCCCGTCAGGCTGAATGGCCGACGGCGCGACGGGCAGCGCGCCGTCAGGCTGCAGATCGGGATGGCCGATGCGGCCGACGTGCGCGAGTTGGACGAAAATCCGGCCGCCTGCGCGATGCACGGCATCGGTCACGCGTTTCCAGCCGTCGATTTGCGCATCGCTGTAGATCCCCGGCGTGAACGGATAGCCCTTGCCGAGCGGCGAGATCTGCGTGCCCTCCGTGACGATCAGGCCAGCCGACGCGCGTTGGGCGTAGTAGGCGGCGTTGATCGCGCCCGGTGCATCGCCGGCGCCGGCCCGGCTGCGCGTCATCGGCGCCATCACGATGCGGTTGCCGAGTGTGATCCCGCCGAATTCGAGCGGGTCGAACAACGTGGCGCGGGTCGATGCCGCCCGGTCGGGTGAAGCGTGGTCGATCGTCATGATTCCATTTTTCTGTCGTGTTCATGGGTCGTCGACGCGCGAGCCGGGATGCCCGGCGTGCACGCGTCGAACGCTGCTGAACACGAATTTAGGAGAATGCCGTGATCGAAACAATCGTCTAAAATGGATCGTTAAAATCGATTTTCTTGATGGATCATGGAGCGAAGCCCCAATCTGGAGCAACTGCGCGCGTTCATCGCGGTGGTCGAAGCCGGCAGCTTTTCCGGCGCGGCACGGCGGCTCGAGCGCGCGCAATCCGTCGTCAGCTACGCGATCGCCAATCTGGAGTCCTTGCTGGGCGTGCCGCTTTTCGAACGGGGCAAACGGCGGCCGACGCTGACGGCGGCCGGCGAAATCGTCCTGGCCGACGCACGGCGGCTCGACATGCTGACGGGCCAGTTGCTGGCGAAAACCGCCGGGCTGCGCGGCGGGGTGGAAGCCGAGCTGTCGCTGGCGGTGGACGTGATGTTTCCGCTGGCCAGACTCGTCGAGGGGCTGCGTGCGTTCGCCGACGAATTTCCCACGGTCGCGCTCAACCTGACCATCGAAGCGCTCGGCGGGGTGATGAAGCTGGTGGTCGATGGCGGCTGCGCGCTCGGCATCAGCGGGCCCGTGCAAAACTGGCCGGACGTGATCGATGCGACGTCCATGGGCGCGATCGAACTGGTCACCGTCGCCGCGCCCACACATCCGCTCGCGCAGCGCCGCGGGCGTGTGCCGCTGTCCGACGCGCGCGAATATACGCAGCTCGTGCTGACCGACCGAAGCAAACTGACCGAAGGGCAGTCGTTCGGCGTGTATGCGACGCGCACATGGAGGACCGCGGACCTCGGCGCGAAGCATCGACTGTTGCTCGAAGGGCTCGGCTGGGGATCGATGCCGATGCATTTGATCGAGGACGATCTGCGGCAAGGCCGACTGGCCGTCGTGCGCTTGTCGGATCGCGATGTGTTTCGATACGGCATGTCGTTGATCCGGCGGGCCGATCGCGCGAGCGGGCCCGCGACGCAGTGGCTGATCGACCATCTGACGCGTCCGGGCGAACTGGAGGCCTGAAGCGCTGCACCGTCTCTGCGCTTCACTGCGCCGAAAACGGCGCCATGTGATACTGGCACGCACGTCGCAGCGGACACCTTCGTCGCCCCCGGCAAACGCGTGCCGCCGACCGCTTCCGTCATCGTTCGCCTCTCGCAAGACCATCCGTCATGACCGACTCGACCCACCACTATTACGAACCGTCGCAAGGCCACGGCCTGCCGCACGATCCGTTGAACGCGATCATCGGCCCGCGCCCGATCGGCTGGATTTCATCCCGCGGCAGCGACGGCACGCTGAATCTCGCGCCGTACAGCTTCTTCAACGCGTTCAACTATCGCCCGCCGATCATCGGCTTTTCGAGCACCGCCGCGAAGGACAGCCTGCGCAACGTGCAGGAAACCGGCGAGTTCGTGTGGAACCTCGCGACGCGCGATCTTGCCGAGCGGATGAACCAGACCTGCGCCGCCGTGCCGTACGACGTGAACGAATTCGAACTCGGCGGCTTGACCGCCGTGCCGTCGCGCCTCGTCGACGTGCCGCGCGTCGCGGAAAGCGGCGTCAACTTCGAATGCAAGGTGACCGACGTGATCCGGCTGCGCGATCATCGCGGCGTCGAGACGCCGGCTACGCTGGTGCTGGGCGAGGTCGTCGCGGTCCATATCCGCCATGACCTGCTGAAGGACGGCGTGTTCGACACGTTCGGCGCGGGCATCATTCTTCGTGCGGGTGGGCCGTCGGCCTATGCGCACGTGACGCCCGACAGCCGCTTCGACATCTTCCGGCCCGACGCATGATCGATCGCGCGCCGCAGTAGGCCGGCAATCGGCGCGGAAGCGCCCGAATCCGAAAAGACCCCGCGGAGATCGAGGATTTCGCGGGGTCTTTTGCTTCGTACCCTCAGAGGAAGCGGGCGCGCCGTTCGTCCGTCCCCCGATGCCCGATCGCCGCTGGCTCGGCGACCCCGCACCGCAGCAGACCTCTCCCGCGCCGCCACCGTGCGCCGCACTCACACGCCGCCTCCCTCCGCCATGGCAAATCTGCTCACCACGAACGAGCGGCTTGGGCATCGACGCCCGCCGCCGCCAGGCATAAATTTCCAAGGTTGACGTGCTTATCCGCGCGTCAGCTCGCGCGCAGGCCGGCAACCGGCCCGCGCGTTCCCAAACAGCGTGAGACACAATCGAGCGTGGAGACGACACGATGAGCCTGTCAGAGCCATTGCGTCTGCATGTGCCGGAGCCCACCGGGCGCCCGGGCTGCAAGACGGACTTTTCCTATCTGCATCTATCGCCGGCCGGCGCCGTTCGCCGCCCGCCGATCGACGTTGCCGCGGCGGATACCGCCGATCTCGCCCGCAGCCTCGTGCGCGTGCTCGACGACAACGGCAAGGCCGTTGGCCCGTGGGCGCCCGATCTCGACGATGCGCGACTCATCGCCGGGCTGCGCGCGATGCTCAAGACCCGCATTTTCGACGCGCGCATGATGATCGCGCAGCGCCAGAAGAAAATCTCCTTCTACATGTTGAGCCTCGGCGAAGAGGCGATCGGCACCGCGCACGCGATGGCGCTGCGCGACGGCGACATGTGCTTTCCGACCTACCGGCAGCAGAGCATCCTGATCGCGCGCGACGTGCCGCTCGAGCGGATGATCTGCCAGCTGATGTCGAACGAAGGCGATCCGCTGAAGGGCCGCCAGCTCCCGGTGATGTACTCGGACCGCGAAGCCGGCTTCTTCTCGATTTCCGGCAACCTCGCGACGCAGTTCATCCAGGCGGTCGGCTGGGCGATGGCGTCGGCGATCAAGGGCGACACGAAGATCGCGTCCGCGTGGATCGGCGACGGCGCGACGGCCGAAGCCGATTTCCACACCGCGCTCACGTTCGCGCACGTGTACCGCGCGCCGGTCGTGCTGAACGTCGTCAACAACCAGTGGGCGATCTCGACGTTCCAGGCGATCGCGGGCGGCGAGGGGACGACCTTCGCCGGGCGCGGCGTCGGCTGCGGGATCGCATCGCTGCGCGTCGACGGCAACGACTTCCTCGCGATCTACGCGGCGTCGAGCTGGGCGGCCGAACGCGCACGCCGCAATCTCGGCCCGACGCTGATCGAGTGGGTGACCTACCGCGCGGGCGCGCATTCGACGTCGGACGATCCGACCAAGTACCGGCCGAGCGACGACTGGTCGCATTTCCCGCTCGGCGATCCGATCGAGCGTTTCAAGCGCCACCTGATCGTGAAGGGCATCTGGTCGGACAGCGCGCACGACGCGTTGACGGCCGAGCTCGAGGCCGAGGTGATCGCCGCGCAGAAGGAAGCGGAGAAGTACGGGACGCTCGCCGACGACCGGATTCCGTCGCCGGCCTCGATGTTCGACGACGTGTACAAGGAGCTGCCCGCGCACCTGCGCCGTCAGCGCCAGGAACTGGGAGCGTGATCATGGCGCAACACGAGACAGGGACGGCGACGCAGCCGATGACGATGATCCAGGCGCTGCGCTCCGCGATGGACGTGATGCTCGGGCGCGACAGCGACGTGGTCGTGTTCGGGCAGGACGTCGGCTATTTCGGCGGCGTGTTCCGCTGTACCGAAGGACTGCAGAACAAGTACGGCAAGTCGCGCGTGTTCGATGCGCCGATCTCGGAAGGCGGGATCGTCGGCGCGGCGGTCGGGATGGGCGCGTACGGCTTGCGCCCCGTCTGCGAAATCCAGTTCGCCGACTATTTCTATCCGGCATCCGACCAGATCGTGTCGGAAGGCGCGCGGCTGCGCTACCGCTCGGCCGGCCAGTTCACCGCGCCGATGACGATCCGGATGCCGTGCGGCGGCGGGATCTACGGCGGGCAGACGCACAGCCAGAGCCCGGAGGCGATGTTCACGCAGGTGTGCGGGCTGCGCACCGTGATGCCGTCGAATCCGTACGACGCGAAAGGGCTGCTGATCGCGTCGATCGAGAACGACGATCCGGTGATCTTCCTCGAACCGAAACGGCTGTACAACGGCCCGTTCGACGGCCATCACGAACGGCCCGTCACGTCGTGGCTCAAGCATCCGGCGAGCGCGGTGCCCGAAGGCTACTACACGGTGCCGCTCGATACGGCCGCCGTCGTGCGGCCCGGCAACGACGTGACGGTGCTCACGTACGGCACGACGGTGCACGTATCGCTCGCCGCCGCCGAGGAGACCGGCATCGACGCGGAAGTGATCGACCTGCGCACGCTGTGGCCGCTCGACCTCGACACGATTGTCGCGTCGGTGCGCAAGACCGGGCGCTGCGTCGTGGTGCACGAGGCGACGCGCACCTGCGGCTATGGCGCGGAGCTCGTGTCGCTGGTCCAGGAACACTGCTTCTACCACCTCGAGGCGCCGGTCGAGCGCACGACGGGCTGGGACACGCCGTATCCGCATGCGCAGGAATGGGCGTATTTTCCGGGGCCGACCCGGGTCGGTGAAGCGTTGCGACGCGTGATGGAGGCGTGAGATGGGGATTCATGTCATCAAGATGCCGGATATCGGCGAAGGGATCGCCGAGGTCGAGCTGGTGGCCTGGCATGTGGAAGTCGGGCAGACGATCAAGGAAGACCAGCCGCTCGCCGACGTGATGACCGACAAGGCGGCGGTCGAGATTCCGTCGCCGGTGACGGGCAAGGTGATCGAGCTGGGCGGCCGGATCGGCGAGATGATGGCGGTCGGCAGCGAGCTGATTCGGCTGGAAGTCGAAGGCGACGGCAACCTGAAGGCCGGGGCGCCGGTGCGGGAAACAAAGGTAGAAACCGCACCGGTCGCGGTGGCGGCACCGTCGAAACCGGTAGCCGACGCATCGGCCGGGTCGTCTGCGCAGCCCGCGGCGCCTCGTGCACCGGCGAAACCGCGCCGCGAGGAACCGGTCGCGCAGCCGCGCGCGGCGCTGGCACCGGGCGAACGGCCGCTCGCGTCGCCGGCCGTGCGTCAGCGTGCGTGGGACATGGGTATCGAGCTGCGCTACGTGCGCGGCACCGGTGAAGCCGGGCGGATCCTGCATGCGGATCTCGATGCATATGCGCGCACCGGCGGCGGCTCGGCGCACGGGGCACAACCGCGCGGCTACGACGAACGCCACGACGAAACCGAAGTGCCGGTGATCGGCTTGCGGCGCGCGATCGCGCGCAAGATGCAGGAAGCGAAGCGCCGCATCCCGCACTTCAGCTACGTCGAGGAAATCGACGTCACCGAGCTCGAATCGTTGCGCACGGAGCTGAACCGCCGCCACGGCGACACGCGCGGCAAGCTCACGCCGCTGCCGCTGCTGATCCGCGCGATGGTGATCGCGCTGCGCGACTTCCCGCAGATCAACGCGCGGTTCGACGACGAAGCGGGCATCGTCACGCGCTACGGCGCGGTGCACATGGGCGTCGCGACGCAGACGGACGGCGGCCTCACGGTGCCCGTGCTGCGTCATGCGGAGGCGCGTGACGTGTGGTCGATCTCGGCGGAAATCGCGCGGCTTGCCGACGCGGTGCGCGCGAACCGGGCGCAGCGCGACGAGCTGAGCGGGTCGACGATCACGATCTCGAGCCTCGGCGCGCTCGGCGGCATCGTGTCGACGCCGGTGATCAATCATCCGGAGGTGGGCATCGTCGGCGTCAACCGGATCGTCGAGCGGCCGATGATTCGCGACGGCGCGATCGTCGCGCGCAAGATGATGAACCTGTCGTCGTCGTTCGATCATCGCGTCGTCGACGGCGCGGATGCGGCCGAATTCATCCAGGCCGTGCGCGCGGTGCTCGAACGCCCGGCACTGCTGTTCGTGGAGTGAGCCGATGAAGAACGAACACACCACACTGCTCGTCATCGGCGGCGGCCCGGGCGGCTACGTCGCCGCGATCCGCGCCGGCCAGCTCGGCATTCCGACCGTGCTCGTCGAACGCGACCGGCTCGGCGGCACCTGCCTGAACATCGGCTGCATTCCTTCGAAGGCGTTGATCCATGTGGCCGACGCATTCGAACAGGCGTGCGGCCATGCCGGCGAAGGCGCGCTCGGGATCCGCGTGCGCGCGCCCGAGATCGACATCGCGAAAAGCGTCGCGTGGAAGGACGGCATCGTCGACCGGCTGACGCGCGGCGTCGGCGCACTGCTCAAGAAGAACGGCGTGCGCGTGCTGCACGGCGAAGCGCGCGTGATCGACGGCAAGACCGTCGAAGTCGTCAGCGCCGGCCACGCGGTGCGGATCGGTTGCGAACACCTGTTGCTCGCGACCGGTTCCGAACCGGTCGAATTGCCGTCGATGCCGTTCGGCGGGCACGTCGTGTCGTCCACCGACGCGCTGTCGCCCGCGACGCTGCCGAAGCGGCTGGTCGTCGTCGGGGCCGGGTATATCGGGCTCGAACTCGGGATCGTCTATCGCAAGCTCGGCGTCGACGTCAGCGTCGTCGAAGCGGCCGAGCGCGTGTTGCCTGCGTACGATGCCGAACTCGTGCGGCCGGTTGCCGATTCGCTGGCGCGGCTCGGCGTGCGGCTGTGGCTCGGCCACAAGGTGCTCGGGCTCGACAAGCATGGCGCGGTGCGCGTGCAGGCGGCCGACGGCGCCGAGCAGACGCTGCCGGCCGATCGCGTGCTGGTTGCCGTCGGCCGCCGGCCGCGCGTCGACGGCTTCGGGCTCGAGACGCTGATGCTCGATCGCAACGGCCGCGCGCTGCGGATCGACGACACATGCCGGACCTCGATGCGCAACGTCTGGGCGATCGGCGACGTCGCGGGCGAGCCGATGCTCGCGCATCGCGCGATGGCGCAGGGCGAGATGGTGGCCGAGCTGATCGCCGGCCGGCGCCGCCAGTTCATGCCCGCGGCGATTCCGGCCGTGTGCTTCACCGATCCCGAGATCGTGACGGCCGGCTGGTCGCCGGACGATGCACACGCGGCCGGCGTCGATTGTCTGAGCGCATCGTTCCCGTTCGCGGCGAACGGTCGCGCGATGACGTTGCAGGCGACCGACGGATTCGTGCGCGTCGTCGCGCGGCGCGACAATCACCTGATCGTCGGCTGGCAGGCGGTCGGGCGCGGCGTGTCGGAGCTGGCCGCGGCGTTCTCGCAGTCGCTGGAGATGGGCGCGCGGCTGGAAGACATCGGCGGCACGATCCACGCGCATCCGACGCTCGGCGAAGCGCTTCAGGAAGCGGCGTTGCGCGCGCTCGGACACGCGCTGCATGTCTGACGTGCGAGCCCGACAGGGCGCCGCCGGTGCGGGATGCGCGCATCGGCGGCGCTTGCGGCGGCGGAGGTACGTCATGTCGTTTCATTCGATCCGGAATGATGCAATGCCGGCGTTCCGCATGCTCGTGCGGAACGGGCGCGACGGCATGGCGCGGCCGGGCCGTGCATCGAATCGCCCGGAACCCCACCTGACAAGGCCGTAATTTTTCGAGACGAGCGGAGGGTTGTCGGCACCGCGTTGGCCGGCGATCATGTCGATAGCCGGAAACCGGGCCGCCTCGGGCCCGCCAACGCAGGCTCCATACGGAAGAACCGGACATGAAACTGCTGCTCGTCGGCGCGACCGGGCTCGTCGGGCGCCACGTCCTCGACGTCGCGCTGGCCGATGCGCGGGTCGATCAGGTGATCGTCCTCGCGCGCCGGCCGTTGTCGCCGCATCCGAAGATGCGTGCGCTGGAAGTCGACTTCGACCAGTTGCCCGATGCGGCCGACTGGTGGCGCGCGGACGCCGTGATCTGCACGCTCGGCACCACGATGCGGGCGGCCGGCTCGCAGGCGGCCTTTCGGCGCGTCGATCACGACTATCCGCTCGCGGTCGCGCGGCGCGCGCACCGGCACGGCACGCCGACCTACGTGCTGAATTCCGCCCTCGGCGCGGACGCTGCGTCGCGCATCTTCTACAACCGTGTGAAGGGCGAGGTCGAACAGGCGCTCGCCGGTGTCGGCTTCGATTCGCTCACGTACGTGCGACCGGGCCTGATCGGCGGCAGCCGCGACGAGTTCCGGTTCGGCGAGCGGCTGTTCGTGTTCGCGCTGAGCGCCGTCGGGCCGGTGCTGCCGGCGAAATGGCGCGTGAATCCCGCGTCGCGGATTGCGCGTGCGATGCTCGACGCGGCGATCGACGCACGGCCGGGTGTGCAGGTCGTCGCGTCCGACCAGCTCGTCTGACGCCGCGCGGGCGGCGCGCCCGCCAGGCTATTCGTCCGCGTTCGCGTCGAGCGCGCCGAACTGCTCGGCGAGCGCCGCCGTGAACGCCTCCAGCGCTTCGCTCCCGTCGGAATTCCGCGGCGTCGCGAGCTGGAACTCGACCGTGTGGCTCAGCTTGCTCGCCAGCAGCCGACGCATCTTCCCGGCAGCGACCCACGGCGCCGCGACGTGGTCGGGCAGGAAGCCGACATGCGCGCCCGACAGGATGAAGATCACGTCGGCATCGACGTTTTCCGAAAACGCGGTCGGCTGCGCATTGCGCAGCGCCGCCCCCGACGTATTCGTCTTGTAGAGCCGCGCGACGTTGCTCGCGCGTGCGATGTCGTTGACCGACACGGTTTTCTTCGCGAACAACGGATGGCGGGCGCCGCAATGCAGCGACTGGTGCTCGACGAACAGCGGCGCGTAGTGCAGGCCGGCCTGATGGCCGGAGAAATAGCCGATCGCGAGTTGCAGTTCGCCTTTCAGCAGCCGGCGCTCCAGCTCGTCGGGCGGCACCGCGATCATTTCGATCAGCACGTCCGGCGCGCGCTCGCGAAAGCGGCCGACGGCCACCGCGATCGACTCGACGACGTCCGGCGAGAGCCGCTCGGACAGGCCGATGCGCAATTCGCCAAGCAACGTGCCCGATACGTGCTGCGTGTCGCGCGTGAACACGTCCATCGCGTGCAGGAGGCGGCGCGTCGACTGCAGCACGCGTTCCCCCTTCGGCGTCAACCGGAAGCCGCTTTTGCCGCGATCGCACAGCCGGAATCCGAGCCGCGTCTCGAGCTTGGCCATGTGCGTGCTGATCGTCGACGGCGCCATGCCGAGCGTGCCCTGCGCGGCGCTGAAGCCGCCGCTTTCGACGATCGTCAGAAAGAGCCGCAGCAACTGCACATCCATGTCTCTGAGTCGGGTCAGCATGGCGATATATCGCAGTTTGTGAAGTTGGCTTATGTTAGTTCATATTTTTCGTTGCGTGCGGCGACGGCAGAATCGGGCACGAGGTCGCCGGCCGTGCGACCGTGTCCCCTTCAGACAGGAATCCGACGATGAGCCAGAACGATTTCGCGTTCACGCGCGACAGCCTCTACGGCACCCAGGCCGAACCCAGTTTCGCGGGCGCGACGAGCTTCATGCGCCGGCGTTTCAGCCGTGATCTCGACGGCGTCGATCTCGCGATCACCGGCGTGCCGTTCGATTCCGCCGCCTCGCACCGGCCCGGCACGCGGTTCGGCCCGCGCGGGTTGCGGATCGCGTCGACGGGCATCGCGTGGGAGCGCCCGTGGCCGTGGTCGTTCGATCCGTTCGACGTGCTGGCCGCGGTCGACTACGGCGATTGCGCGTTCGATCTCGGGCAGCCCGAAGCGGTGCCGGGCGCGATCGAGCGGCATGCCGATGCGATCCTCGCGCGCGGCTGCGCGATGCTGACGCTCGGCGGCGATCACTTCATCACGTATCCGCTGCTCAAGGCGCATGCGAAGGTGCACGGGCCGCTGTCGCTCGTGCATTTCGACGCGCACACCGATACGTGGCCCGACCGCGACGTGAAGCGCATCGATCACGGGACGATGTTCTATCACGCGGCGCGGGAAGGGTGGGTCGTGCCCGAACGATCCGCCCAGATCGGCATTCGCACGACCAACGACGATCCGATGGGCTTCGACATCCAGGATGCGCGCCACGTGCATGGGTCGACGCCCGCCGCGGTCGCCGCGCGCATTCGCGAGCGCGTCGGCGATCACCCGGTGTACCTGACGTTCGATATCGACTGTCTCGATCCGGCGTTCGCGCCGGGCACCGGGACGCCGGTCTCGGGCGGCCTGTCGAGCCATCAGGCGTTCGAGATCCTGCGCCACCTCGACGGCATCAACCTGGTCGGCATGGACGTGGTCGAAGTGTCGCCGCCGTACGATCATGCGGAAATCACGTCGCTGGCCGGTGCGACGATCGCGCTGGAACTGATCTGCCTGTATGCGTCGCGCCGGCGGCAGAAAAAGGAAGCGTCGATCGATGGATGACCTCACCTGGCGCAAGGCCGTTCCCGGCGACGCGGCCGAATGCATCGCGCTGCGGGCGCGCACGCGCGAGAACGCGTTCACCGAAGCGCAGTTGCGCGCGCTCGGCATCACCGTCGAAAGCTGGGACGACGGTATCCGCGACGGCCTGTTCTCGGGCCATGTCTGCCGGGTGCGTGGACGCATGGTCGGCTACTGCTTCGGCGACACCGGTTCCGGCGAGATCGTCGTGCTCGCGATGCTGCCCGAGTATGAAGGAGCGGGGATCGGCAAGCGGCTGCTGCGGCGCGTGATCGACGATTTCGCGGCGAACGGCTTCACGTCGCTGTTTCTCGGCTGCTCGACCGATCCCGCATCGCGTTCGTACGGGTTTTATCGCCATCTCGGCTGGATACCGACCGGGGAACTGGACGACGCGGGGGACGAGATTCTCACGTTTCAGGTCGGGCAGCGCGGTTGATCGCATGTGTGGTTCGGATCTCGGCGTCTGCCCGGTCCGGACGACTGCCTGGCCAGACCACGCACGCGCGGCATTGCAGCATACGCGCCGACGACGCGACGTCGTGACGCTGCGTGTCGACATCGAGGCCGCGCATACCGGCCGGGCTCCCTCCGCCGACGCCATGACGTCTACGCCCGATCGGCGACTTTCGCCGATCGGGCTTTCATTTTTCCGACATCCGGCTTGCGGCAATACTGCGCGGGTGTACCGCGATTGCTCGGACAATTTCGAAAGTCGATCGATACCGGGTAATCACCGATATCTCGCAAGTTGTATATACAAGATCATCCGCTGGCAATGTCGGCACGCGTCGTGCCGGTTGCGCGCCAGCGTGCAGACCGTGCGTGCGTGGCGCATGCCGGCGATCCACGGCGCCCCGCACCCGCAGAGCCGAAAGGGCGGCTCGCAGCTTCCTGTCCCGTTCAAACCATGTGTGGTCCTGAGTATTTTGGAGATTGACCCGTGTCAACGAATTCCAGTGGAAAAGCCGGCGGACTGATCGAGGTACGCTCGATCGACTTCATTCCCGACGCCGAGCGCCACGGCGGCCTGCTGAGCCAGTTCACGCTGTGGCTGTCGGCCAACATGCAGATCACCGCCATCGTCACGGGCGCGCTCGCGGTCGTGCTCGGCGGCGACGTGTTCTGGTCGCTGGTCGCGCTGCTGCTCGGCCAGTTCGTCGGCGGCGCGGTGATGGCGCTGCACGGCGCGCAGGGGCCGCAGCTCGGGTTGCCGCAGATGATCTCGAGCCGCGTGCAGTTCGGCGTGTACGGCGCGATGATCCCGATCGTGCTGGTGTGCCTGATGTACATCGGCTTTTCCTCCAGCGGCTCGGTGCTGGCCGGGCAGGCCGTCGCGCAACTGCTGCACGTCGACGACGCGGCCGGCATCCTGCTGTTCGCTGCCGTGATCGTCGTGCTGACCGTGTTCGGCTATCGCGCGATCCATTTCGTCGGCCGGATCGCGAGCGTGATCGGCATCGTCGCGTTCGTCTACATGTTCGCGCAGTTGTTCGCGAACCACGACATCGGCGCGCTGCTCGCGAACCGGCATTTCTCGCTGGCGAGCTTCCTGCTCGCGATGTCGCTGTCCGCGTCGTGGCAGATCGCGTTCGGCCCGTACGTGGCCGACTATTCGCGCTACCTGCCGCGCTCGACGTCGTCGGTCGCGACGTTTGTCGCGGTCGGCCTCGGCTCGGTGATCGGCGCACAGGCGGCGATGGTGTTCGGCGTGTTCGCGGCCGCGTTGGCCGGCAGCCAGTTCGCGCACCATGAGGTGTCGTACATCGTCGGCCTGGGTTCGACGGGCGCCGTGGCCGCGCTCCTGTATTTCAGCATCGCGTTCGGCAAGGTGACGGTGACGGCGCTCAACGCGTACGGCAGCTTCATGTCGATGGCGACGATCGTCAGCGGCTTTCGCGGCAAGGGCGCGGTATCGTCGAAGAGCCGCCTCGTGTACATTTTCGGGATGATCTGCGTGTCGACGCTGATCGCGCTCGCGGGCCGTCATTCGTTCCTGAAGGAATTCACCGCGTTCATCCTGTTCCTGCTCGCGTTCTTCACGCCGTGGAGCGCGATCAACCTGGTCGATTACTACTGCTTCACGCGTTCGCGCTACGACGTGCCGGCGCTGTCCGATCCGGACGGCCGCTATGGCCGCTGGAACGTGATGGCCATCACGATCTACGTGGTCGGCATCCTGGTGCAACTGCCGTTCATGTCGACGCACATCTACACCGGGCCGCTCGTCGATGCGCTCGGCGGCACCGACATCTCGTGGATTCTCGGCCTCGTCGTGCCGGCCGTGCTGTATTACGTCGGTGCCCGCGCGTCGCGACGCAGCATTCCGGAACGCCTGATCCTGCCGCTCGAACGCGGCGAAGTTCACCACTGACCACACGTCTCGCGCATCGGGCCGGCAAGCCGCCGGCGTGAGCGCCGAGCCGGGCGCGGCCTGCGCCGGCTCCGTCAACACGATTCCGTATCCCGCGATACCGGAGCGGCATCACGCCGCGTCCGGCATCGCTTCAATCTCGACCTATTGAATAGTATGACTAAGAAAAATGAAGCGCACGGCAGCGGTTGCCGTGCGCGGCCGGCGCACGCCGGTCTTCGTTTCACGGTGGCGGTCGCCTGCCTCGCGGCTTCGGGTGCTTCGCTCGCGCAGGATGGCGTCACGCTGTATGGCGTGATCGACGAGTTCGCGCAGGTCGTGAATACGGGCAACGGCTATACGGCGGCGATCGACTCGGGCGGGCAGTGGGGCAGCCGGTTTGGCTTGAAGGGCGGCGAGGATATCGGCGGCGGGCAGAAGATCGAGTTCGCGCTGGAAAACGGCTTCAACCCGAACGACGGCTCGCTCGCGAGTGCCGGCACGATGTTCAACCGGCAGGCGTGGGTCGGCATCGCGGGGCAGTGGGGCAAGGTGCGCGCGGGCCGGCAGAACTCGCCGCTGTTCAACGACCAAGGCGGGCAGGATGCGTTCGGCGGCGTCACGCAGGCGTCCGGCATGGACAACCTGACCGTGTTCGCCTTCCGCACGAGCAATACGCTGTCGTACCAGAGCCCGGAGATCGCCGGTTTCCAGGGCGGGCTGTACGTCGGGTTCGGCGACGCGGGCGGCGTGCGCTCGGCCGGCTCCAGCCGGCAGTTCGACCTGACCTACGAACACGGCCCGTTCGGCGCATTCGTCGCGGGGCAGTGGTTGAAGAACGCCGCGGCCACCACGACCGATCGCACGATCATGGCCGGCGCGTCGTACGCGATCGGCAAGGCCACCGTGTATGGCGGTTTTTCCGCGGTGAAGCGGGCCGACCTCGGGATCGATTCGCGCGTATACGGAGTGTCGGTCAAATACCAGTTCAATCCTGCCAACATCATCGCGCTCGGTTATGCATACCTGCACGACCAGTCGTCGCAAGGCAATCATGCGGACCAGCTCGGGCTGATGTACGAATACGACCTGTCGAAGCGCACGAGCTTCTACGGCGCGCTGTCGTACCTGCGCAACCGCAACCAGGCCGGCTACACGCTCGCCGGTGCGGCGAATCCCGGCCTGCCGCTCGCGTACCCGGGCGCGAATGCGCGCGGCGTGCAACTCGGCATCGTGCATCGCTTCTGACGCACGCAACGCGCCGGGCCGCGTGTGCCCGGCGCGTGCACCGGGCGCGCCCGCGCCGTCATTTGCCGAGCCGCTCCGCGAGCGAGTAGCGCTGCATGCAGCGCTCCATCGCGTCGAGAAACGCGTGCTCGGCCGCATTCATCTTGCGGTCGCGATGCCACAGCAGGAACACGTCGACGTCGACGAGCCCGTCGTCGGGCGGCAGCCGCCACAGCCGTTGCTGCGCGATGTCGTCGCGCACGATGTGCTCGGGCAGGCAGCCGATCCCGTAGCCCGCGAAGATCAGCCGCCGCACTTCCTCCAGGCTCGGCGACGACGCGACGATGCGCCCCGTGAAACCCTTCTGGTCGCGGAACACGGTGAGTGGCGACAGGCTGTCGCCGATCTGGTCGCTCGTGAACGACACGAAATTCTCCGCGAGCAGGTCGTCCATCCGTAACTGCGTCTGCCCGAACAACCGGTGATGGCGGCCGCAGTAGATCGCATAGCGCTGGCGCAGGAAGCAGCGCATTTCCAGCTTGTCGTGCGGCGTGCGGCACAGGCCGAGCCCGGCCGTGGCCGTCTTCTGCAGCAGCGACGACAGGATGTCCGACGAACGCATCACCTCGATCTGCAGGTCGATACGCGGATACGCGCGATGGAAATCCGCGAGGAACTCGTCGTAGACGGGCGATTCGATGCGGCTCACCGTCAGCAGCCGGATCGAACCGGTCAGATCGGCCGTGCTGTCGTCGATTTCGGTTTCGAGGCGCGAGATGCCGCCGTAGATGTCGCTCGCGATCCGGTACACGGCCTCGCCCGCCGGCGTCGGCGCGAAGTGCGCGCCGCGCCGCTCGATCAGCCGGCGCTCGAGCGTCTCCTCGAGCCGCCGCAACGCCTGGCTCACGGCCGGCTGCGTGACGTGCAGGCGGGCGGCCGCGCGGCTCACGCTGCGCTCCTGCATGATCACCAGGTAAGTGCGCAGCAGGTTCCAGTCGAGACGGTCGTTCAGGAACGGGGCGAGGTCGGGGCGCATCGGGTCTCCGGACGGGCGGCGGGTAGGGCATTAGTTGAATTTATACGGCGAATAATAACTTGAAATTTGACTAATGATTTGCGGTCACCGATAAAGGAGGGGCGCCGCAGCGTGCGGCGCGAGGCCGCGACAGACGGCCGTCATCACGATATTGCGCGCCGCCCCGCCGCGGCGCGCGTCAGGAGCCCGCATGACCCAGTCCCTTCCTTCCGCCCGCCAGCCGGGACGCGCCGCGACGGCCGCGTTCATCGGCACGATGATCGAGTGGTACGACTTCTACATCTACGCGACCGCCGCCGCGCTCGTGTTCGGCGAACTGTATTTCCCGTCGCATGACCGCTTCGTCAGCACGATGGCGTCGTTCGCGACGTTCGCGGTCGGTTTCTTCGCGCGTCCGCTCGGCGGCGTGATCTTCGGCCATCTCGGCGACCGCATCGGCCGCAAGAAGGCGCTGATGACGACGCTGATGATGATGGGCGTCGCGACCGTGTGCGTCGGGCTGCTGCCCGATTATTCGAAGGTCGGCATCCTCGCGCCGGTGTTGCTCGTCGCGCTGCGCGTCGTGCAGGGGATCGCGGTCGGCGGCGAATGGGGCGGCGCGGTGCTGATGGCGGGCGAGCATGCGCCGCAGGGGCGCCGCACGTTTTTCGCGTCGTTCGCGCAGCTCGGCAGTCCGGCCGGGTTGATCTTGTCGTTGATCGCGTTCCGCGCGGTCACGTCGATGGACAAGGCCGATTTCCTCGCATGGGGCTGGCGCCTGCCGTTTCTCGCGAGTTCGGTGCTGCTCGTGGTCGGCATCCTGATCCGGCTCGGCGTGAACGAGTCGCCGGAATTCGCGCGGGTGAAGGAAGCCAACCGCACGGTGAAGCTGCCGGTCGCGGAAGTGTTCCGTTCCGCGTCGGGGCTCGTGCTGCTCTGCATCGGCGCGAACACGATCGGCATCGCGGGCGTCTATTTCACGAACACGTTCATGATCGCGTACACGACGCAGTACGTCGGCGTCTCGCGTTCGCTGATCCTCGACAGCCTGTTCGCGGTCGCGATCATCCAGTTCTTCGCGCAGCCGCTCGCGGCCTGGATCGCCGAGCGTATCGGCGGCGCGCGCTTCCTCAAGCTCGCGGCGCTGCTCGCGATGCTGTCGCCGTATCCGATGTTCATGCTCGTGCAGGGCGGCACGTCCGCGTCGCTGGTCGCCGGCATCGCGCTCGCCGTGGTGTGCATGGCGGGCTTCTATTCGGTGATCGCGGGCTTCGTCAGCGACGTGTTTCCCGCGCACGTGCGTTATTCGGCGATCTCGCTCGCCTATCAGATTTGCGGCGCGATCGCGGGTGGCCTGACGCCGCTCGTCGGCACGTGGCTCGCGCATCGCTTCGCGGGCCAGTGGTGGCCGCTCGCGGTGTTCTACACGTGTCTCGCCGGCATTTCGCTGCTCTGCATCGTCGCGCTCGATGCGCGCCGCGCCGCGCAGCCGGCTGCCGCCGAAGCGCTCGGCTCGCATTGACCCTCAACGAACGAATTGATCCGGAATGCATATGAACGATCTGCTGGAAATCGACGGCGCCCGCCTGTGGCAGAGCCTGGCCGACATGGCGCGCGTCGGCGCGACGCCGCGCGGCGGCGTGCGGCGTCTCGCCCTCACCGATGACGACCGGCGCGGGCGCGACCTGTTCGCGCAATGGTGCCGCGACGCGGGGATGACGGTGAGCGTCGACACGGTCGGCAACCTGTTCGCCCGGCGTGACGGCGCCGATGCGCACGCCGCGCCGGTGCTGATCGGCAGCCATCTCGACACGCAGCCCGAAGGCGGCCGCTTCGACGGCGTCTATGGCGTGCTCGCCGCGCTCGAACTCGTGCGCACGCTGAACGACGCCGGCATCGGGACCGACAAGCCGCTCGAGATCGTGTCGTGGACCAACGAGGAAGGGGCGCGCTTCGCGCCCGCGATGCTCGGTTCGGCGGTGTTCACGGGCGCGTTGCCGCTCGACGACGCGCTCGCGAAGCAGGACGCCGACGGCGTCACGCTCGGCGCGGCGCTCGACGCGTGCGGCTATCGCGGCACGCGTGCGACGGGCGGTGCGGTCGACGCGTATTTCGAGGCGCATATCGAACAGGGCCCCGTGCTCGAGGCGAACGGCACGACGATCGGCATCGTCACGGGCGGCCAGGCGATCCGCTGGCTCGACGTGACGGTGACGGGCGTGGCCGCGCACGCGGGCACGACGCCGATGCCGTATCGCAAGGACGCGTATTTCGCGAGCGCGCAGATCGCGCTCGAACTCGAACGGATCGTCGCCGCTTATGCGCCGCGCGGGCTCGCGACGATCGGCCAGGTCGGCATCCGCAATGCGTCGCGCAACACGATTGCCGGCGACCTGACGTTCACGGTCGACCTGCGTCATCACGACGATGCGGAAGTCGATGCGATGGAGCGCGACCTGCGCGACGCCTGCGCACGCGTCGCCGCCGCGCGCGGCGTGCAGGTGGCGGTCGAAACCTGCTGGCGCAGCCCGGCGACGCCGTTCGACCGCGCTTGCGTCGGGCTGGTCGCGCAGGCGGCGGCCGCATTCGGCTACACGCACGAACGGATCGTGAGCGGCGCCGGCCACGACGCGATCCTGCTCGCACGCCGCTTCCCGACCGCGATGGTGTTCATTCCGTGCGTCGACGGCCTGTCGCACAACGAAGCCGAGGATGCGTTGCCCGACGACGTGACGCGCGGCACGAACGTGCTGCTCCATGCGGTGCTGGCGCGGGCCGGCATCGCGGCGCGCGTCGACGCGGCGGCTGCCGCGCACGGCGCCTGATCCGGCGAATCGACGAGGACCCCATGAAAACCTATTTCCATCCCGAACAACTGCTGCACCATCCGCGCAGCTACCTGTCGCGCGGCCAGATGCGCGAACCGCAGGAAGTGCCCGAGCGCGCGGCGCGGCTCGTCGCGGCCGTCCGGTCGCTCGACTTCGACGTGCGCGAGCCGGCCGACCGCGGCACCGCGCCGATCGCGGCCGTGCACGACATGAACTACCTGCGCTTTCTCGAGGACGCGCACCGCGACTGGAAGCAGATGCCCGACGACTGGGGCGACGAAGTGATGTCGAACGTGTTCGTGCGCGATCCGAACCCGCTGCGCGGCGTGCTCGCGAAAGCCGCGCGTTATCTCGCCGACGGCAGTTGCCCGGTGGGCGCGAACACGTGGCGCGCGGCGTACTGGTCCGCGCAGGGCGCGCTGGCGGCCGCGGCCGACGTCAACGACGGCGCCCGCGAAGCCTATGCGCTGTGCCGGCCGCCCGGCCATCATGCGCGCCGCGACGCGGCGGGCGGCTTCTGCTACCTGAACAACGCGGCGATTGCCGCGCAGGCGCTGCTCGGCCGCCATCGCCGCGTCGCGATCCTCGATACCGACATGCATCACGGGCAGGGCGTGCAGGAGATTTTCTACGGCCGCGACGATGTGCTGTACGTGTCGATCCACGGCGACCCGACCAACTTCTACCCGGTCGTCGCCGGTTACGAGGAAGAGACGGGGGCGGGCGCCGGCGACGGCTTCAACCTCAACCTGCCGATGCCGCACGGCGCGCCCGAGTCGGCGTTCTTCGAGCGGCTCGACGACGCGCTGCGCGCGCTCGACCGGTTCCAGCCCGATGCGCTCGTGCTCGCGCTCGGCTTCGACATCTACAAGGACGACCCGCAGTCGCAGGTAGCGGTCACGACCGACGGGTTCGGACGGCTCGGCGGTGCGATCGGCGCGCTCGGGTTGCCGACGGTGATCGTGCAGGAGGGCGGTTATCACCTCGCGAGTCTCGACGCGAACGCGCGCGCGTTTTTCGGCGGGTTTGCCGCGGGGCGCTGACTGAACCGTCGGAACCGGATTGCACGCTGAAAATGACAACGGCCGCATTGCGCGGCCGTAAAAATGCATGCGGAACGAGCCCGGGCAGTCCGGGCGTTGCGTGCCCTTATGAATTCGCGGCGGCCGGCGAGCGGCGGCGCTGCGTGACCTGCAGCATCACGAGTGCGAGCCCGGCGGCGGCGATCAGCGCGCCGACGAGCGGCACCGCCGCGTAGCCGAACCCGGCCGAGATCGCTGCCCCGCCGGCGGCGGCGCCGACCGCGTTGCCGAGGTTGAACGCGCCGATGTTGACGGCCGACGCGAGGCCCGGCGCTTCGTGGGCCGCGCGCATCACGCGCATCTGCAGCGGCGGCACGACCGCGAACGTCGCGATCCCCCAGACCAGCAGCGTGACGCCGGCGCCCGCATGGGTGGTGGCGAGCAGCGGGAACGCGGCCATCGTCGCGATCAGCAGCAACAGGAAGCCGATCAGCGTGCCGTCGAGCGAGCGGTCGGCCAGACGGCCGCCCGCGATGTTGCCGATCGAGAAGCCGACGCCGATCAGCACCAGCATCGCGGTCACGAAGCCGGGCGTCGCGCCCGTCAAGTGTTCGAGCGTCGGTGCGACGTACGTATAGAGCGTGAACATCGCGCCGGCGCCGAGCACCGTCGTCCCGAGCGCGCCGAGCACGACCGGGCGCGTCAGCACGGACAGCTCGGCACGCAGGTCGGGCATCTTGCCGGCTTCACCCTTCGGCAGCGCGGCGAACAGGCCGGCGATCGCGATCAGGCCAAGGCCGGCAGTCGCCGCGAACGACATGCGCCAGCCGATGATCTGGCCGAGCCAGGTCGCGGCCGGCACGCCGCCGACGTTCGCGATCGTCAGGCCCATGAACATCGTCGCGACCGCGCTGGCCTGCTTTTCGCGCGGCACGAGGCTTGCCGCGACCACCGAGCCGAGCCCGAAGAACGCGCCGTGGTTGAGGCTCGTCACGAGGCGGGCGAGCAGCAGCGTCGTGTAGTCCGGTGCGACGGCCGACAGCAGGTTGCCGATCGTGAAGATCGACATCAGCGCGATCAGCGCGGAGCGGCGCGACCAGCGCGCGAGCAGCAGCGTCATCAGCGGCGCGCCGACCATCACGCCGATCGCATACGCGCTGATCAGCATGCCGGCTTGCGGAATCGATACGTGCACGCCGTCGGCGATCACGGGCAGCAGGCCCATCGGCGAGAACTCGGTCGTGCCGATGCCGAACGCGCCGGCGGCGAGCGCCAGCAGCGGCAGCGTGGCGCTGCCGCCGGGGCGGGACGGAGAGGAAGTCGTGGTGTTCACGCAGTGGGCTCCTTGTAAGCGGGGAACAACGGCACGAAGCCATTGAGGACAGCGCGAAGTGTGCCTGCATTACTTTTGCGGAAAAAGCCGCATCCGGACGAAATTATCTTGATTTCATGTCAACAATGCAGCGGCGGCGCGATGCGCGTGGCGTGACGCGTGAGCGGGGCTTCGGCGGGACAGGCGAACGGCGGGGATTTTTCGAAAGATCTTCGTCAAGCATGAGACCGCGATTTCCGGACAGGCAGCGGTGGCTCGGGCGCTTCGTCGTCGCCGGGCGAGTTGGCCTGCGCGACGCTCGGGAAGGCGTCCGGCGGCTGGGGCGGCGACATGCGGCTGCGTGGTCGGCACGCATGGCTTCGAGATAGAGGATGGCGTGCAGCCCGCGTCGCGAAATGGCCGGAAACGCTTCGCTACAACGCGCATCGACAAAAAAGCCCCGACCACAGGGGGACCATGGCCGGGGCGGAAACGCATCCTCTCTTTGGCACGAGGGTTGGATGCGCGCGCAGTATATTTCGGGCCATGACGATTCGAACCGGTGTTAAACGGCCGTTTTTGGTGTCAATTTGAAGATTGCGATGTCGTCGCGTCGGCTGTCGGTGTTCTGAAAGATTCTTCGATGACACGGCGGTGTCATTCCGTGTGCAAAAGCATCGAAACCGACGAGATCGCGGAGCGGATTTTCCGTACGTCGCGTTTGGCGGCGCCAGTCGCATCGACCGATTCTGCGCCGCTGCGTCTGGCCCGCGTTCAGCCCGGTTCGCCGGCCGCATCGCGGACCGCCGCGAGAAACCGCGCGACGACGGGCGACGGCGCCGCCGCCGCGCCGTCGAACACGAACTCGATGTCGAAGCGGCTCGCAAGCTCGTCGAGCGCGACGAGCCGGACCGTGCGCGGGCAGGTCGGCGACGCGCTTTCCGGCACGAACGCGCAGCCCATGCCGGCCGCGACGAGGCCGATCAGCGTCGGGATGTCGCTGCCGACCTGCGCGATGCGCGGCGTGAAACCGGCCTGCTGGCACTGCGTCATCAGGAACCGGTGGTGCGCGGCGGAGCGCTGCGCATCGAACCACACGAACGGGGCGTCGGCGACATCGGCCAGCGTGCGCGGCGCGACGAAGCGGCCGCCCGGCGGCGCGGGCATCGCGAGCACGAAGCGGTCGCTCAGCAGCCGCACACCCGTCAGGTGCGGCGCTTCCTCGCGACGCCACGCCATGATCCCGGCGTCGAGCTGACCGCGCATCAGCGCGCTCGCCTGTTCGGCCGACAGCATCGGCGCGATCGACAGTTTCACGTCCGGGCACGCATCGCGAAACGTCTTGAGGACGTTCGCGACGATCGGCAACGGCAGGCAGTTCGGCAGCGCGCCGAGCCGCAGTTCGCCGAGCTGGCCGGCCGCGCTGCGCAACGCGCGTTCGCGGCTGTCCTGCAGCATGGCGAGCAGGCCGGTCGCATCCTGCAGGAAGCTCGTGCCGGCCGCCGTGAGCGTGACGCCGGTCGCGCGACGGATCAGCAGCGGCGTGCCGATCGCATCCTCGAGCTCGCGGATCTGCCGCGACAGCGCGGGCTGCACGATGCCGGCCGCGCGGGCGCCGGCCATCACGCTGCCGGCCTGGGCGACGGCGACGAAGTAGCGCAGGTGACGCAGTTCGATCTGGCGCATGTGGTGTCGATGCGGTCGGGTAGATATGCCTGTGAAGCATAGCAGACACCATTCGATGGTATTGGAAAGCATGACCGGCCTGCCGTACGATGACCTTCGTTGCTCCCGCGCTTCGTCGTGCGCCGCATGCGTTTCCTTCTTTCCCACTGCGTTCCGTCCCATGCCGCTTCATATCCCGACCCCCTATATCCGTTCGCACATCGCGTCCCGCCGGCTCGGCAAAACCATCCGGCTGAAGCTCGATGCGTTGCAGCCGTCGGGCTCGTTCAAGCTGCGCGGCATCGGCGCCGTCTGCGAGGCGCGTCATGCAGACGGCGCCCGGCGGTTCGTGTCGTCGTCGGGCGGGAACGCGGGCATCGCGGTCGCGTATTGCGGCCGCGAGCTCGGCGTGCCGGTGCGCGTCGTCGTACCGGAAAGCGCGTCGGCCCGGGCGCGCGAACTGATCCGCGTCGAAGGCGCGGAACTCGTCGTGCACGGGGCAAGCTGGGCCGAGGCGAATGCGTTCGCGCAGTCGACGCTCGACGAGCACGACGTGTTCGTGCATCCGTTCGACGACCGCGTGCTGTGGCAGGGGCACGCGACGATGATCGACGAGATGGCGGCCGTCGGCCCGAAGCCCGACGCGATCGTGCTCGCGGTCGGCGGCGGCGGTCTGCTGTGCGGCGTGCTGGAAGGGCTGGTGCGCAACGGCTGGCACGACGTGCCCGTCGTCGCGGCTGAAACGGCAGGCGCCGACTGCTATGCGCGCTCGGTCGCGCAGGGGCGTCCAGTCGAATTGCCGGCCATCGCGAGCATCGCGACGTCGTTGGGCGCGAAGCGGCCGTGTGACGCGGCGGTCGAATGGGCGACGCGTCACGCGATCCATCCGGTCGTCGTGTCCGATGCCGACGCGGTGGCCGCGTCGCTGCGGTTTGTCGATGAACACCGGATCGTCGTCGAGCCCGCGTGCGGCGCGGCGTTGGCCGCGCTGGAGCGGCCGGTGCCGGTGCTTGCGTCGGCGTCCGACCTCGCCGTGATCGTCTGCGGCGGCGTGACCGCGACCGTCGAGCATCTGCAGACGCTGCGCGCGACGTTGCGGTAGGTGAGGGCGCCGGCAAGCAATGCAGTCGCGAGACGGCGGGTCGCCCGAGATTTCGCGTTTGGTGGCGGCGGGTTTGGGCGTGCGTGGTCAACCGCGACGCGTCGACGTTGCGTGCCCGTCAATCTCGCGCGGCCACGTGTCGGCCTGCGCACGGCTGGATAGGCGGAAACGACTCCCGGGAAGGATGCGGCGGGGGACGTACCGGCGCGCTCCGCCGCCTATGGGCAGGCGCGACGGTTGGGGCGCGTAGTCAGTTCGCGGCGGGTGCGCTCGCGCCGGACGGTGTGGACGATGCGACCGGGTTGGCGGCAGCCGGCGCAGGCGATGCGCTCGATGGTGCCGGTGCGGACGCGGAGGCGGGTGCCGATGCCGCCGACGAAGGCGCGGACGCAGTGGATGACGGAGTGGCGGTGGCTGGCCGTGCGGCCGGACCCGCGGCAGACGCGGGCGCGGAAACCGGCGCGGCCGTCGAGCCGGAGGTCGACGAGGAGGGTGCCGGCGCGGTGGCCGGACCCGGAGGCGGCACGGGCGCCGAAGCCGGTGCCGCAGCCGACGCGGGAGCCGGAGCCGATACAGGTGCCGAGCCCGTAGCCGAAGCCGGCGCAGGTGCGGAAGCCGCCGCAGGCGCCACACCCGAGGCCGGCACCGGCCCGGACGCCGCCGGCGCGGCAGCGCGCATCGCCGCCGGCACCGCGACGGCCGATGCCGCGGCCGGCACGGCATTCGCGCCCGACCCGGGCGTGACACCCGGCACCGAAAGCGGCACCGGCGCCGCGGGCGGCGTCGGCACGACCGGCGTCGTCATTTTCATCGGTTCGCCTTGCGGCGTCGGCGCGGGTTCGGGCAGCGGCGCGACGGGCTCCTTCTCGGCGGCCTTCACGGTCGCGCGGTCGCGCCGCGCCGGGTCGATCTTCAGGAAATGCTCGACGAGATTGAAGAACCGCTCGTAGAACACGCCGGCGGGAATCGTCTCGCTGGCGGTCTTGACGAGCGCATCGTCGCTCGAGCCGATCGGCAGCGACAGCGAGCCGAACACGCTGAGGCCGACGCTGGCCGACGTATTCGACTTCTTCAGCGTGTAGCGGTCCTGCACCGCGTTCACGTACGCGATGCTCGACGAGCCGTCCGCGTTCGCGTCCGCGCACACGACGTGAAACTCGATCACGACGTGCATGTCGTTGCTCGGCTGGAAATTCTTGCTGCCGTCGACCGCGTCGTTGCGCGACGACGACACCACGTAGCCCTGGCTCAGCAGCGCGCGCCGCGCGGCCTCGCAGGCCGCGTCGGATTTCGAGTGGAACGTATGCGCATACGGGCTGCTCGTCGCGTCGAACTGTTCCTGCTGGTAGATCGGCTTGGGCGGCGACGAGCATGCCGCCAGCACGGTCGCGGCCGCGAGCGCGCACGAAACGGAAAACAGGCGAAATCGGTTGTGCATGGCGTCTTTCAGAAGGCTCGGCGAGAGGCGGCGCAAGGGCGGTGCCTGGATGGCGCGCGCGTGCACATCTCGTATGGCCGGGGCGACATTATAGTTTCGTTTGATGTCGCGCTCGCTTCAGCCGGCCGGCGCGCCGCGCGCCGCGGCCAGCAATTGCGCCGTCAGCGGATGGTGTTCGCCGCGCCGGGAGCGGATCGCGTGGATCTCCTCGGTCACGTCGCCCGCGCGCCCGAGCCGCCTGAGCCCGCGCAGCAGCGACGCATCGTTCGCACCGAGTTCGCTCAGCGCAAACACGCCGAGGCCGCGCGCCGCGAACACGGCCATCAGCGCGCTGTCCTCGAACTCGCCGGCCACGCGCGGCACGATCCGCTCGCTTTCCAACCACCCGTCGAGGCGCGCGCGCAACGCGGAATGCGCGGTCGGCAGCAGCACGGGCAGCTCGGCGAGGCACTGCGGAAAGCGCTGCCGCGCGGCCGGCGTGACGAGTGCCGCGGGCCCGTACCAGTCGACTGGCGACGCCACGAGCCGCTCGCTCGTCACGCGCAGGTTCGACCCGGACGGCGCGCCCTGGCCGGCCAGCACGAGATCCAGATGATGCAGCGCGAGCTCCGCGAGCAGCGCGTCGTGCTCGCCCTCGTGGCACAGCAGCCGCAGCGTCGGCGTGTCGAGCACCGGGGCCAGGAGCGCGTGCGCGGCGAGCTTGGAGATGCCGTCCGCGAGGCCGACCGCGAGCCGCACGGTCGGCTGGCTGGCTGCCGCGCGCACGTCGTCGGGAATCAGCCGGCCCATCTCGAAGATGACTTCCGCGCGCGCGAACGCGGCCTGCCCGGCGTCGGTCATCGCCACGCCGCGCCCGGCCGGGCGCAACAACTGGTGCCCGAGCGATTTCTCCAGCTCGCGCACCTGCGCGCTGATCGTCTGCACGGCCATGTCCAGCCGGGCGGCGGCGCGTGCGAAGCCGCCTTCCTTCACGACGACCCAGAAATAGTACAGATGTCGAAAATTCAGCATCGCAGTGGGGATATATCGTAAAAACCGAACCTGAAATCAGATTTTCTCTGGTTTTTTCGAAGTGTGGGGCGGCATATCATCAGGCTTTCCACTTTCGTATCGGCCCTCCCATGGACTACCTGCTGACGCTTGCCACCGACCCCGCCGTCTGGGCCGCGCTCCTGACGCTCGTCGTGATGGAAGTCGTGCTCGGGATCGACAACCTGATCTTCATCTCGATCCTCAGCAACAAGCTGCCCGAAGCGCAGCGCGCACGCACGCAGCGCCTCGGCATCGGGCTCGCGCTGGTGATGCGCCTGGCGCTGCTGGGCAGCGTCGCGTGGATCGCGAGCCTGACCGAACCCGTGTTCACGCTGTTCGACCATGCGTTCTCGTGGCGCGACATGATCCTGCTGTCGGGGGGCCTGTTCCTCGTGTGGAAGGCGACCACCGAAATCCATCACCACGTGTCGCACGACGGCGACGCCGCGGGCGGGGCGGCCGGCGCGGCCGGCCTGACGGTGTGGGCCGCGATCGGCCAGATCGTGATGCTCGACATCGTGTTCTCGATCGACAGCATCGTGACCGCGATCGGCATGACCGAGCACGTTCCGATCATGTTCGTCGCCGTGATCGTCGCCGTGACCGTGATGCTGTTCGCCGCGCAGCCGCTCGCGCGCTTCATCGACCGCAACCCGACGATCGTGATGCTCGCGCTGTCGTTCCTGGTCGTGATCGGCATGACGCTGATCGCCGAAGGGTTCGGGTCGCACGTGCCGAAGGGCTACATCTATGCGGCGATGGCGTTCTCGGCGTTCGTCGAGGGCATGAACATGCTGGCGCGGCGCGCGAAGGCGAAGCGGGCGGCGCGCGCGGCACGCGACTGAGCCGGCGCGCGTGACGCCGGCCGCTGCGGCGGCCGGTTCGCGCGCATCATACGGAATCCGAATGAAATTCGCACGGAAAGGAGAAGCGCGATGAAATGTCCTGTCTGCAAGACGCCCGACCTGCTGATGGCCGAGCGCCAGTCGATCGAGATCGACTACTGTCCGACCTGCCGCGGCGTGTGGCTCGATCGCGGCGAACTCGACAAGCTGATCGCCCGGGAAACCGGCGACGCGCCGGTACGTCGCGACGCCGCGCCCGCACAACACGATACGCATGCGCAGCGCGGCCGTGACGATGGCTGGGGGCGCGATGGTCGCTCGTACGACGAGCGTGACCGGCATGACGGCCGGCGTCGCAAGAAGTCGGTGTTCGACCTGTTCGATTTCGATTGAAGCGGGCGTCCGCGCGCGTGAACGCGCGCGGCCCGATGCAAGAAAGCCCCGCCGGCAGCGCGCCGGACGGGGCTTTTTCATGCGCGTCGCGTCAGGACACGCATCGGCACTTACGCGTTGCCGGCCGTCACGTCGATGCGGCGCGGACGCGTTTGCTCGCGGCGCGGGATCGTCAGCGTCAGCACGCCGTCGCGCAGGTTCGCGTCGATCCGCGACGTGTCGAGGTCGGCGCTCAGCACGAAGGATCGCGCATAGCGCGTCGCGCGCACTTCCGCATGTCGCACGCGCAGGTCGGCCGGTGTGTCGATGTGCGTCGTGGCTTCGATCGTCAGCGTCGTGTCGTGCACCTTCACGTCGAGATTCTCGCGCGGCACGCCCGGCAGGTCGGCGCGCAGCGTGACGCCGCGTTGATCCTCGACGATGTCGACGGACGGGATGATCGCGGGCCGGCGCGCGGCTTCGGCAGCCGCGGGGTGAACGGTGTCGGTTTGGCGTTCGGCCAGGGTCGGGTTCGTGTTCATGTCGATATCCTGAAGATTACTGAATGGTGATCGCGCGCGGCTTCGCCGCTTCGCGCCGGCCGACGCGAATCAGCAGGCAGCCGTTTTCATAGCGGGCGCTGACCTGGTCGGGGTCCGCGTCGCGCGGCAGTTCGACCACACGGCGGAACGCGCCGTGAAAGCGCTCCTGCGCATACGTGCGCACGTCGTCGCCTTCGCGCGGCGCCGGCTTGCGTTCGCCGCTGATCGTCAGCAGATCCTTGTCGATCGACACGTCGAAGTCGGCCGCGGCCATGCCGGGCGCGAACGCGACGATCTCGATCGCGTCGTCGGTGGCGCCGACGTTGAGCGCGGGAAACGCGCCGGGACGCACCGCGCGGATGCCGGACGGGCGTTCGCCGAGCAGGCTCGCCATCTGCCGCTGCACGCGGGCGAATTCGTCGAACAGATCGTGGCCGAAATGGATACCGCTCATGTTGGTCCTCCTGAACAGGGAACGCGGGAGACGTGACGGCGCGACGCCTGCGGCGGGCGCGACGGGTGGCTCCACTGGGTCGATACGGGGGCGGTGCGTGGTAATCGGCACTGCCCGACGACGCTTAATTAGTGGCCGCCGTCGCGCATTTCAAGAGGGCATCCGCAATCGGCGTCGACGCAGGTGAGCGGGATTCGATGCGACAATCGCTGCGGCATATCTGCAGACCAACGACACGGGACAACCATGGACATTCGACGTATCGCGATCGTCGGCGCCGGCGTGATCGGCGCGAGCTGGACCGCTTTCTACCTGACGCAGGGTTTCGACGTCGTCGTGACCGACCCGGCGCCGCAAGCCGACGCGCGGCTGCGCGACGCGCTGGCCGCGTTCCTCGGCGAGCGGGCCGCCGAACTTGCCGCGCGGCTGTCGTTCGACGCCGATCTCCTGCGGGCGCTCGACGGCGTCGACTTCGTGCAGGAGAACGGCCCCGAGCGACTCGACCTGAAGCGTGCGCTCTATCGCCAGATGGACGACGTGCTGCCCGCGCACGTGCCGATCGCGTCGAGCTCGTCGGGCCTGAAGATGTCCGACATCCAGACCGCGTGCGCGAAGCATCCGGAACGCTGCCTGATCGCACATCCGTTCAATCCGCCGCATCTGATCCCGCTCGTCGAGCTGGTCGGCGGCGATGCGACCGGCCAGGACGTGATCGCGCGCGTGAAGCAGTTCTACGATGCGCTCGGCAAGCAGACCATCGTCCTCAACAAGGAAATGACGGGCCACGTCGCGAACCGGCTCGCGGCCGCGCTGTTCCGCGAGGTGTATCACCTCGTCGGCGAAGGCGTCGTGAGCGTCGCCGATGCGGACAAGGCCGTCGCGTGGGGCCCCGGCCTGCGCTGGGGGCTGATGGGGCAGTGCCTGACCTATCACCTCGGCGGCGGCGCGGGCGGGATCGCGCACTTCCTCGAACACCTGTCGGGGCCGATCACGAGCTGGTGGGACGACCTCGGCGCGCCTTCGTTCGATCCGGAAGTCGATCGCAAGCTGAACGACGAGCTGCGCGCGATCCAGGGCGAGCGCTCGATGCAGGAACTGGCGGCGGAGCGCGACCGGTTGCTCGTCGAACTGATCGACGCGCGGCGCCGCAGCTTCCTGCCCTGATCCGGCGCGCCGGCTATTGCTGCGACGTCGATTGCGGAGCGGACGGCGTCTGCGCCAGCCAGCCGGGGTTCGTGGCCTGCACGAGTTCACGGTTGCGCGCGCGGGTCGCGGCGTTCGGCGGGTAGTTGCCGTCGTTCGTCGGCAGTTCGCCGTCGAGATAGGCCTGCTTGAGCTGGTCGATGACTTCCGCGCGCGTCAGGCCCGGTGCGGGGGCCGCCGCATCGGTCTGGGCAAAGGCGGGGGACAGCAGCGCGGCTGCAGCAGTCGCGACGGCGAATCGCAGGACGTTCTTCATGGCGGGCTCCGATCAAGGGGACGGGTACCGGTGGCGCGCGGCGCGATACCGTGCGTTCCGATGGGGCCCATTGTCGCGAGCGGGTGCTGCGCGGACGATGACGCGTTCCGGGCAAAGCTGTCAGGTGCGGCGGGCGCACCCGTGCGGTGCGCGCGGCGGCGCTACAACTCGGCCGCCGCGGTGATCAGCGTGGCTTCGAGCGCGAGCGTCGAACGCGACGCGGCCGCCGGGCGGTCGATCACGTATTCGAGTTCGCCGAGTTCCGGCAGCCCCGCCTCGAGCCGCGCGAGCCCGGCCGGGATCACGTAGCCGGCGAACGCGCTGACGCCGAGCCCCGCGCTCGCGGCCGCCCGCAATACCGCGATGCTGCTGCTCACGACGGCGATCCGGTACGGTCGCCCGACGGCCTCGAGCGATTCGAGCACGCGGCGGCGCGACACGCTCGGCTCCGGATGCATCGCGAGCGGCAGCACGGCCTCGTGGCCGGTGATCCGCGAATCGGGGCCGGTGCACCAGTACAGCGGTTCGCTGCGGATCACGCGGCCGCGCCGGCTGCCGGCGATGCGTTTCGCGAACACGAGATCGTGCCGGCCTTCGTCGAGCGCGTCGAACAGGTCGCCCGACAGCCCGGTCGAGATCGCGAGCTCGACGTCCGGGTTGCGCTGCACGAAGCTCGCGAGCGCGGCCGTCAGGTGCGCCGACGCGAAATCCTCCGACATCGCGAGCCGCACCTTGCCCGACAGCGGCGGCCCGCATACCGACGTGACGGCCTCGTCCATCAGTTCGAGGATGCGCACCGCGTAGCGGAACAGCGCGTCGCCGTGCTGCGACAGGTGCACGTTGCGCGTGTCGCGCTCGAACAGCGGCCGGTCGAGCAGCTCCTCGAGGCGGCGGATATGCTGGCTGACGGTCGATTGCGACAGGTTCACGCGCTCGGACGCGGCGGTGAAGCTGCCGGACTGGGCGACGGCGACGAAACTGCGCAGCAGCTCGGGCGGTAACGGACGCATTGCTAAATCCACTGAATCGGTTTCGACAACTTCATAAATGGCCGGATTTTGCGGCGCTAGTATCGGATCACGCGCCAGTGCGGCCTCCGCGAACGAGGGCGCCGGGCGCGTAGCCCGTGTCGCGCCGCCGGCTGCTTCGGTCAGTCTAAGCCATCCGGCGTCCGGCCCGAAACCGCATCATCCCATCGACCCCGAGAACGTGCTCGCACGACGAGCCGCCGGGCCGCGGCGCCCCGCCGCAGGAGACAGACAGTCCGCCCGGGATCGGCGTGCGGGCCTGACTCCCGCACGCGTCAGGCGCCCGTCACGAAGAGACTGGAGACGACTCATGATCATCTACGGAACCGCGCTGCTGGCGTTCTGCCACCTGGCCGGACTGTTCCTCGGCGACCTGCTCGGCAGCGCGATCGGCGTGAAGACCAACGTCGGCGGCGTCGGCATCGCGATGCTGCTGCTGATCTGCCTGCGCTTGTGGCTGCACCGGCGCGGCTGGCTGCCGAAGGAGACCGAGGCCGGCGTCGGTTTCTGGGGCGCGATGTACATCCCGGTCGTCGTCGCGATGGCCGCGAACCAGAACGTCGTCGCCGCGCTGAAGGGCGGCCCGGTCGCGCTGCTGGCCGCCGTCGGCGCGGTCGCGATCTGCGCCTGCTGCATCGCGGTACTCGCGCGCACGGGGCGCGACGACACGGCCTTCGCGGGCGTGCCGCAATTCGAAGAACAATAACGGAGGCCGCCATGCTGCAGATGCTCGAAAAAACCGTCGCCCACAACGGGCTCGTCGCGTCGTTCGCGCTGGTCGGCCTGATCATGTGGCTGTCGTCGATCGCGTCGCGCAAGCTCACGTTCGGCCGCGTGCACGGCTCGGCGATCGCGATCGTCATCGGTCTCGTGCTCGCCTACGTCGGCGGCGGATTCACCGGCGGCGAGAAGGGGCTGGCCGACGTCAAGCTGTTCGCCGGCATCGGCCTGATGGGCGGCGCGATGCTGCGCGATTTCGCGATCGTCGCGACCGCGTTCGAAGTGCAGCCGACCGAGGCGCGCAAGGCCGGGCTCGTCGGCGTCGTGTCGCTGCTGCTCGGCACCGTGCTGCCGTTCATCGTCGGCGCCTGCATCGCGCGCGCATTCGGCTACACCGACGCGGTCAGCATGACGACGATCGGCGCGGGCGCCGTCACCTACATCGTCGGGCCCGTCACCGGCGCGGCGATCGGCGCGAGTTCCGACGTGATCGCGCTCAGCATCGCGACCGGGCTCGTGAAGGCGATCATCGTGATGGTCGGCACGCCGGTCGCGGCCAACTTCATGGGCCTGAAGACGCCGCGCTCCGCGATGATCTTCGGCGGGCTGGCCGGCACCGTCAGCGGCGTGAGCGCGGGCCTTGCCGCGACGGATCGCCGGCTCGTCCCGTACGGCGCGCTGGTCGCCACGTTCCATACCGGCATCGGCTGCCTGCTCGGGCCGTCGCTGCTGTTCTTCACGACGCGCGCGCTGGTCGGCGGGTAGGGCGATGCGACGCGGTCCGCGTGCGGGCCGCCCATCCATCGCGGCGTCCTCTGAGTCGCATTCTGCAACTTCATCAATCGACAGCGGCGCCAGGCTTAGAATGCCGCTGAACCCTCGAAGCGGAGAACTGTTCATGACGGGATGGAATCACGCGCGGCAGGCGCGCGATGCACGCCTCGCGGCCGGCGCGGCTTACGCGCAAGGCAAGCGGGTCGATGCGCGCGACACCGTCGCGCTGCTCGAAGCGGTGCTGCGGCCCGGCGACCGCGTGTGCCTCGAAGGCGACAACCAGAAGCAGGCCGACCTGCTCGCGACGGCGCTCGCCGACGTCGACAGCGCGAAGATCCACGACCTGCACATGGTGCAGTCGGGCGTCGTGCTGCCCGAGCATCTCGACGTGTTCGAGCGCGGCATCGCGAAGCGGCTCGACTTCGCGTATTCGGGCCCGCAGTCGCAACGCATCGCGAAGCTGCTGTTCGGCGGCAAGATCGCGCTCGGCGCGGTGCATACCTATCTCGAACTGTTCGCCCGCTACTTCATCGACCTCACGCCGCAAGTCGCGCTGATCGCGGCCGTGAGCGCCGACGCCGACGGCAACCTGTACACGGGCCCGAACACCGAGGACACGCCGACCGTCGTCGAGGCCACCGCCTTCAAGGACGGCATCGTGATCGCGCAGGTCGACCGCATCGTCGACAAGGTGCCGCGCGTCGACATCCCCGGCGATCGCGTGCATTTCGTCGTCGAGGCCGGCCGGCCGTTCTACGTCGAGCCGCTGTTCACGCGCGATCCGGCCGCGATCACCGAAACGCAGATCCTCACCGCGATGCTCGCGATCAAGGGCATCTACGAGCCGTACGGGATCAGGCGCCTGAACCACGGGATCGGCTTCAACACGGCCGCGATCGAGCTGCTGCTGCCGACCTACGGCGAAAAGCTCGGGCTGAAGGGCAAGGTCTGCACGCACTGGGCGCTCAACCCGCATCCGACGCTGATTCCCGCGATCGAATCGGGCTGGGTCGAGCAGATCCACTGCTTCGGTTCCGAGGTCGGGATGGACGACTACATCCGCGCGCGCTCCGACGTGTGGTTCACGGGCCCCGACGGGTCGCTGCGCTCGAACCGCGCGTTCTGCCAGACGGCCGGCCTCTATGCGTGCGACATGTTCATCGGCTCGACGCTGCAGATCGACCTGTCCGGCCACTCGTCGACGGTCACGGCCGAGCGGATCGCCGGCTTCGGCGGCGCGCCGAACATGGGCAGCGACGCGCGCGGCCGGCGCCATCCGAGCGAGCCGTGGCTGAAGGCCGGCGCGGAAGCCGACCCCGACACGCCGGCGGCGCTGCGGCGCGGCCGCAAGCTGGTCGTGCAGATCGGCGAGACGTTCGGCGACAAGAACGTGCCGATGTTCGTCGAGAAGCTCGACGCGCTGAAGCTCGCGGACAAGCTGCAGCTCGACCTCGCGCCGATCATGGTCTATGGCGACGACGTCACGCACATCGTCACCGAGGAAGGGATCGCGAACCTGCTGATGTGCCGCGACAAGGACGAACGCGAGCACGCGATCCGCGGCGTCGCCGGCTATACCGACGTCGGCCGCGGCCGCGACCGGAAGATGGTCGAGCGGCTGCGCGAGCGCGGCGTGATCCGCCGCCCGGAGGATCTCGGCATCGATCCGCTCGACGCCGACCGCCGCTGGCTCGCCGCGCGGTCGATCAAGGATCTGGTGCACTGGTCGGGCGGGCTCTATGCGCCGCCGGCCCGGTTCCGCAACTGGTGAGGAAGAGGGCATGGAACAGTTGAACTATCGCTTCACCGCGCGCGAACGCGCGAAGGGCGAGCAGGCCGCGGCGCTCGTCGGCGTGGTCGCGTCCGGCAATCTCGAGGTGCTCGTCGAGCGCGTGCTGCCGGGCAACGAATGCGAGATCGACATCCGCACCGCGGCCGTCGGTTTCGGCGCGGTCTGGCAGGCGGTCGTATCGGATTTCGTCGAACGGCGTACGCCGGGCGGCCTGAAGCTGTCGATCAACGACGGCGGCGCGCGGCCCGACATGGTGTCGCTGCGGCTCGCGCAGGCCGTGCGCGCGATCGAGGGGGACGCACGATGAGCGACGTGATCCACGACGCACCGGCGTTCGTCGCGAACGCGGCGAGCTGGTACGAAGCGTCCGCGCGACAGCGCATCGACGGGCTGCTCGACGCAGGCAGTTTCACGGAATTCCTCGGGCCGGCCGAGCGCGTGACGAGCCCGCACCTGCCGCTGTTCGCGCTGCCGCAGCAGTTCGACGACGGGATGGTGGTCGGGCACGGCCGGCTCGACGGCCGGCCCGTGTTCGTCGCCGCGCAGGAGGGCCGTTTCATGGGCGGCGCGTTCGGCGAAGTGCACGGCGCGAAACTCACCGGGTTGCTGCGCGCCGCGCGCGAAGTCGGCAAGCCGGTGCTGATCCTGTTCGATACGGGCGGCGTGCGGCTGCAGGAAGCGAATGCGGGCGAGCTCGCGATCGCCGAGATCATGCGCGCGCTCGTCGACGCGCGGGCCGCCGGCGTGCCGGTGATCGGGCTGATCGGCGGGCGCGCGGGCTGCTACGGCGGCGGCGGATTGCTCGCCGCGTGCTGTTCGGCGCTCGCGGTGTCGGAGCAGGGGCGCATCAGCGTGTCGGGTCCCGAAGTGATCGAGACCAATCGCGGCGTCGAGGAATTCGACTCGAAGGATCGCGCGCTGATCTGGCGCACGATGGGTGGCAAGCATCGGCGCTTGATCGGCGGCGCCGATCGCTACGTGGCCGATACGCCGGACGCGTTTCGCGCGGCCGCGCTCGATCTGATCGGCCGCGCGCCGACGTTCGATGCGGCGATGCTGCGCGCGGAACAGGCGCGTCTCGAAGCGCGGGTCGAACGGTTCGGCGGCTGCAACGATGCGCTCGACGTGTGGCGTGCGCTCGGGGCCGGTCGGCCCGAAGCGATTCCCGGAATGTCCGACGATGAATTCGCGAAGCTGGCCGATCAACTGCAGGAGCCCCAGCATGACGCTCGATGAAGTACTGAACTCGCTGTTTCCCGCCGGCCATTCGATTGCGCGCAATGGCGGCTTGCTGACGGGCCACGCGGCATTGGCCGGCACGCGCGTCGACGTGATCGGCGTGGCCGACCGCCTGCCGTTCGGCATCGACGAGGCGCTGACGCTCGCGTCGTGCGTGCTCGACACGATCGCGCGTGGCGGCGACACGCCGATCCTCGTGCTGGTCGACAGCGACAGCCAGCGGATGAGCAAGCGTGACGAACTGCTCGGCCTGAACGAAGGGCTGTCGCATCTCGCGAAGTGCCTGATGCATGCGGATCTCGCCGGGCACCGGACGATCGGCGTGCTGTACGGCCACACGGCCGCCGGCGCGTTCATCGCGACCGCGCTCGCGACGCGCACGCTGCTCGCGGTGCCGGGCGCCGAGCCGGAGGTGATGGACCTGCCGTCGATGTCGCGCGTGACCAAGCTGCCGATCGACGTGCTGAAGGAGATGGCGCGTTCGACACCGGTATTCGCGCCGGGGCTCGACAACCTCGTGAAGATGGGCGCCGTCGACGCCGTGCTCGATCCGTCCCGCGCGCTCGACGCGCAGGTCGGCGAATGGCTCGGCAAGCCGGCCGAGCGCATCGACCGGCGCGCGGCGCGCGGCCGGCCGGTCGCGACCGACGTCGCCGCCCGCGTCGAGGCACTCGCGCGTGCCGCACGCTGAGCTGCCGCTGCGCCGCCACACGCTCGTCACGCTGACGGCGGCCGGGTGGGGCGCGGCATTCGCCCGCGACCCCGCGCTCGCGGGTGATCCGCTCGTGCGTGCATGGGCCGAACGCGGCTGGCCGCTGATCGTGCGTCGCGCGTCGCCGGATGAAGCCGATGCCGGCCGCGTGCCGCTCGGCCTGCCGTTGCCGCCGTCGGCGGGCAAGCGGCGCATCGTGCTGAACGCGGCCGCCGACGCGCTCGCGACGATCGGCCCGCTGCCGACCTTGACGGACGTACTCGCCGCCGCGCCCGCGGCATGGCATGCGCCGCTGCACGAGCTCGCGGCGCTCGGTGCACGCTGCGGCGTGCAGGGTCGCGTGTTCGGTAGCCTCGCCTGGCAGGCGCTGACGGGCGAGCCTTACCTCGGCGCCTCGTCCGATCTCGACATCGTGTTTCCGCTGCCGGATTCCGCATCGCTCGCCCCGTTGCTCGACGGCCTCGCGGCGATCGACGCGCGTGCACCGATGCGCATCGACGGCGAACTGCTGCGCGCCGACGGCGCGGGCGTCAACTGGCGCGAACTGCACGCGCGGTTGCCCGAAGTCGCGGTGAAGACCGCGATTGCGGTCGAATTGATGCGCGCCGACGCCTTCACCGGAGGCCCGCGATGACCGCACGGGCTGCCTGCCGCGTAGCGGCGCCGTCCGATGCCGAACGCATCGCGGCGCTGGCCGAGCGCAGCCTCGTGCTCGAGATCGACACCTATCCGAAGCCGGGCCTCGTCAGCCACGTCGACACCGGCAGTCACACGGACATGGATGCCGCGACGTTCGCGCGCAGCGCCGCCGTGCTGCAGCCGTACTTCGCGGAACTCGCCGACGCGGGCGCGCGCGACGCCGACATGGCCGTACTGCGCAAGATCGGCCTGCGCGCCGAGCACGCGATGCTCGCCGCGACCGGCGGCGTCAATACGCATCGCGGCGCGATCTTCGGGCTCGGGCTGCTGTGCGCGGCCGCCGGCCGGTGCGCGATGCCGGGCGCGGTGCCGGCCGGGACGACGCTTGGCGCGTTCGTGTCGCGCCGGTGGGGCGTCGAGATCCTCGGCGGCCCGCGTTTGCCGGACAGCCACGGCGAGCGCGCGAGCCGGCGCTACGGTGTCGGCGGTGCGCGTCGTGAGGCGGCCGACGGCTTTCCGACCGTGTACGCGGTCGGATTGCCGGCGCTGCGCCGCGCCCGGCGCGACCTGCCGGACGATCCGGAAGCCGCGCGGGTCGCCGCGTGTTTCGCGCTGATCGCCGCGCTCGACGACACGAATCTGCTGCACCGGGGCGGGCAGGACGGCCTCGATTTCGCCCGCGCGACTGCCCGTGCGTTCGTCGCGTGCGGCGGCGTGCGGGCGCGCAACTGGCGGCTGCGCGCGACGGCCGCGCATCGTGCGTTCGTGGCGCGCCGGCTGAGCCCGGGCGGGGCGGCCGACCTGCTCGCGATGAGCGTGTTCGTCGATGCGCTCGAAGCCGAACGGGACGCGCGATGACGCTGGCCATCCTGTGCTCGGGCCAAGGCGCGCAGCGCGCCGACATGTTCGACCTCACCGGGTCGGCGCCGCAGGCCGATGCACTGTTCGCGCATGCGGGCCGGCTGCTCGGCGACGATCCGCGCATGTGGGTCCGGCAGGCCGGGCCCGATGCGCTGCGGGACAACCGTGCCGCGCAGATCCTCTGCACGGTCCAGGCACTCGCGGCGGCCGCGCTGCTCGACGCGGTGTGGCCGCGCCGACGCTGTGTCGCCGGCTACAGCGTCGGCGAGGTCGGCTCGTGGAGCGTCGCGGGGATGATCGGGCCGCACGACGCGCTCGACCTGGCCGATGCGCGGGCGCGCGCGATGGATGCCGCGAGCGGCGGCGACGAGCGGATGGTGTTCGTGCGCGGCCTGACGCGCGTGCAACTGGCGCAGTTGTGCGACGGTCGCGACGCGGCCATCGCGATCGCGAACCCCGGCGATGCGTTCGTGGTCGCCGGGCGGCATGCCGATGTCGATGCCGTGGCCGACGACGCGCAGCGCGCCGGCGCGCTGCGCGTCGCGCCCGTCTGCGTGCGGATCGCGTCGCACACGCGCCGGCTGGCCGCCGCCGTGCCGGCATTCCGCGCGACGCTGGCCGCGACGCGCGTGCGCCGGCCGCCGCCCGGCACGCGGCTGTTCTCGGGAATCGACGGCGCGTCGGTGCTCGATGTCGATACGGGCCTCGACAAGCTCGCGCGGCAGATCGCGGAGCCGGTCGAGTGGGCAGCGTGCCTCGCCGCGTGCGTGGAGGCCGGCGCCACCGCGTTTCTCGAACTCGGCCCGGGGCGCGCGCTGGCCGAGATGGCGGGCGGCGCGTATCCCGCGTTGCCGGCGCGCAGCCTCGCGGATTTCCGTTCGGTCGACGGCGTGACGAGTTGGCTCGCGCGCGTCGCAGCGGGCTGATCGAGCGGGTGAAACCGGCGTGAAACCCGGTCGCCGCGCCCTTGTTTTGCCCGGTGTGTTGCGCCGGCGCAGCAGCGTCGCAGCCGCCCCTTGTCACGCGAATTGGCGCCGCTACAATGGCGCCCGCCATGAGACCAGCCGCCTTCTTTCTCGCCGCGCTTTGCTGCACGACGAGCGTCCACGCCAGCCAGATTCCGTCCGACGCCGCATCGGTCGGCACGTACTTTTCGTATGACAACGCGGCGGCCGACGCGACCGTCGATCTGATCGAACAGGCCCAGCGCCGCGTGCTGCTGGCCGGCTATGCGCAGGTGCCGCCGGCCGTCGCGAGCGCGCTGCGCGCGGCCCGCGCGCGGGGGATCGAGGTACGCGTCGTGCTGGTGCGCCCGCCGCGCGCGGGGAAGTACAGCGGCGCCGGTTATCTCAAATCCGCCGGTATCGACGTCGCGATCGATTCGCGGCATGGCGGCCCCGCGTCGCGCTTCTTGATCGTCGACGACAGCGTCGCGCTGACGACGCTGTCCGACGGCGCGGCCGCGCAGGCCGACACGGTGAACGTGTTCCGGCGCGCGCCCGAACTCGCGCAGTCCTACGCGCAGTCGTTCTGGCGGCTGTACCGGCAGGCCGGCGGCCTCTGACCCTTTCCTGCGGCGCCTTGTGCGCCGGTATGACCCTGCTTGCATCGGCGCGACCGATGAACCATCCTCGTTGACAGGCGCCGACGCGGCTTTCGCTCGTCCGGTGCAACGGCAGGGAGCCGATCGTGACCGAAAGCAGTTTTGCCGATCGCGCCGATGCCGGCCGCCAACTGGCCGATGCGTTGCGCGAATACGCGGGGCGAAGCGATGTCGTCGTGCTCGCGTTGCCGCGCGGCGGCGTGCCCGTCGCGTATCCGGTCGCATGCGCGCTGCGCGCGCCGCTCGACGTGCTGGTCGTGCGCAAGCTCGGCGTGCCGTTCGATCCCGAGCTCGCGATGGGCGCGATCGCGACGGGCGGCGCGACGCATCTGCAACGGTCGGTGATCCGCGCGATGGACGTATCCGATGCGCAACTCGCCGACGTGATCGCGCGCGAGACGGCCGAACTGCAACGCCGCGAAGCGCTGTACCGCGGCGCGGTGCCGCCGCTGGCGGTGGACGGACGCATCGCGATCGTCGTCGACGACGGCGTCGCGACCGGCGCATCGATGCGCGTTGCGCTGCAGGCGCTGCGCGAGCGCCACCCGGCGCGCATCGTCGCGGCGGTGCCGGTCGCGCCGGCGGCCGCGGCGCATGCGTTCGACGGGCTGGCCGATGCGTTCGTCACGGTGTCGCAGCCGCTGCGGTTCTTCGGGATCAGCCAGTTCTACGCGCGCTTCGAGCAGACGAGCGACGACGAGGTGCGCGCGCTGCTCGACGCGGCCCGTCCCTGACGCGCCATCAGTTTCGCGTGGTCCGGCGCGGGCGCGGTCGGCCGGCTTCCGCCGCCGCGAACACGCGCTGCAGCGCCGGATGGACGTTGCCGTGCCAGCGCGGCCCCGTAAACAACCCGTAGTGATCGCAATCGTCGATGTCGACGCGATGGCGCTCGTCGGTCGACAGGCCGCTGCACAGCTCGAGCGCCGCATGCGTCTGGCCGGCGCCGGTAACCGCGTCGCGGGCGCCTTCGACGGTCAGCAGCGCGACGTCGCGCAGCGCCGCCGGGTCGACGCGCCGGCCGTGCACGCGCCACGCACCGGTCGCGAGCAACATGCGCTGGAACACGACGTCGACCGTGTCGAGAAAATAGTCGGCCGGCATGTCGAGCAGCGCCGTGTATTCGCGCAGCGCACGCCGCGCGTCGGCAAGCCCGGTCATGTCGAAGCGGGAAGCCGCCAGCGCGTAGGTCTCGATCAGCGTCAGGAAGCGTTGCGGATACAGGAGCGCGATCTCGCCCTGTTGCAGATAGGTCGGAAACACGTGGCGGCCGTGCCCCGCGAAGCCGGGCGGCACGATGTCGATCAGGTGGCGCCGGCACCAGTCGAGCGAATGGGCGGCGGCCGCGGCGCCGAGCGCGCTCGGGTTCAGGCGGGCATCGATCGGACCGCCGATCAGCGTGATACTCGCGGGCGGCGCAAGGCCGCGCGCGGCGCGCAGCGCGAGTGCGCCGAGTGCCGGTACGGTCGCCTGGCATACGGCGACGACGTGTAGCGGCCGATCGTCGTGCTGGAGGGTGCTGACGAAGCCGTCGAGCATCGCGACGTATTCGTCGAGCCCGAAACGGCCTGCCGCGAGCGGCACGTCGCGCGCATTGCGCCAGTCGGTCACGCAGACGTCGCCATCGGCGAGCAGCGTTTCGGCGGTTTCGCGCATCATCACGGCCGCGTGCCCGACGAGCGGCGCGCACAGCAGCACCGTGCGGTGCGCATCGGCGTGCGCGAAGCGCCGCAGGTCGCAAAACGGGGTGTGCGCGACGATCTGCTCGCTGACGGCAGGCCACGCGAGGTCGAAGCCCGGCGGCGCGGCCTGCGGCCCGAGCAGCGGTTCGAACAGGTCGTCGTAGCACGATGACGCGGCGTGCGGCAGCGACGCTGCGGGCCATGCGTCGAACGCGTAGCGCGTCGCCGCGCGCCATGCGCGCATCCATTCCCGCTGCTGCTCGACGACGGCATACCACATGGCGGACCCTGGGGCGGAAGAAGCGTGAATCTCCATTATGGTCACAGTGGCCGGGCAGCGGGAGCCCGGTGCGCGGCCGGCTGATGCACATCAAGCGCACGGGCACGCTAGGCATTGCCGCGCGCCGCTGCTACAGTCGTCAGTCCCATTCCCTCGAAGCGGAGCGTTCGCGATGAAGCTGATCGGCATGCTGGATTCCCCGTTCGTGCGCCGCGTCGCCATTTCGGCGAAGCTGCTCGACCTGCCGTTCGAACACGAGTCGATCTCGGTGTTCCGTCATCTCGAGCGGTTCAGGACGCTCAACCCGGCCGTCAAGGCGCCGACGCTCGTGACCGACGGCGGCGCGACGCTGCTCGATTCGTCGCTGATCGTCGACTATCTCGACCACCTGGCCGCGCCGGAGCGGCGCCTGCTGCCCGACGCCGTCGAGGCCCGGCTGCGCGCGCTGGTGCCGATCGGGTTCGCGCTGGCCGCGGCCGAGAAAACCGTGCAGGTCGTCTACGAGCAGGCGCTGCGCCCGTCGGACAAGCAGCACGAACCGTGGGTCGATCGCGTGCTGAGCCAGCTCGAAGGGGCATACGGCGCGCTGGAACCACTGGTCGCGGCTACCCGCGGCTGGTTCGGCGGTGCGCGATTGCTGCAGTCGGACGTGACCGTCGCGGTGGCGTGGCGCTTCACGCAGTTCATGGCGGCCGACTATCCGGTGCTCGCGCGGATCGATCCGGCCCGTTATCCGGCGCTCGCCGCGCATTCCGCGCGGGCGGAAGCGCTGCCGGCCTTCGTCGACACGCCGCTCGTCTAGGCTTCGAAGCGGGGCGCCGGGCTGTCGCACGCCGCTGTCGGCGGCCGCGCGGCCTTGTCCGGCAAGCCGCGGCCGATTGTTCTCAACGGCTGACAAGTGACTTCGCATTCGCGCTGTTTATCCGGACCCGACCGATCCCTAGAATCCACTCCATCAAATCACGCATTGCCAGATGGAGCCGATGATGAAAGCCCTGATCGAATCGAGCCTGTACCACCCGTCCGTCGTGTTGCCGCTTGCCGCGCTGACGCAACTGATGGTCGAGCGCGATTTCAATCTCGGCCAGGTCGGGTTGATCATGGCCACGCGCGGTGCCCAGGCGGCGGTGTCGCGCTCGCGTGCGCTGATCTTCTGCCGCCATTGCGAAGCGCGCGCGTGAAGGCATCCGCATCGGAAGGATGAAAAAAAGCCCGGCCGGCGCAAGCCGGTCGGGCGGATCGGTTTCGATCGAGCCCCGGCTTCGGCCGGGGCTTTTTCATGGGGTGACGCTCACGCGCGGGCGGGAGTCGCGACGCCGTAGATTTCCTGTTCGTCGTCCTCCTCGCGCAACTGGAGCGCGAGCTGGTGTGCTTCGCGGCGCGTCGCGACGGCGGGCGGCGAGCCCTTCAGCGGCTGGCGCGCGGTTTCGGCGAGTGCGACGACCGACACGATGCCGATCAACGCGGCACCCATCATGTAGTACGCGGGCATCATCAGGTTGTGCGTCACGTCGACGAGCCACGCGGTGACCAGCGGCGTCGTGCCGCCGAACAGCGACACCGACACGTTGAAGCCGATCGCGAGCGCGCCGTAGCGGATCTCGGTCGGGAACAGCGCGGGCAGCGCCGACGGCATCACGCCGGTGAAGCACGACAGCAGCACGCCGAGGATCAGCAGACCGCCGAACACCGACGCGGTGGTGCCCGCATGGATCAGCATCAGCGACGGGATCGACAGCGCCAGCAGGCCCACGCAGCCGGCGAGCATCACCGGCTTGCGGCCGACCTTGTCCGACAGGCGGCCGGCGTACAGCGTCATCGGCATCATCAGCACCATCACGATCAGCACCAGCACGAGGCTGTGCGATTCGTCGAAGTGCAGCGTCGACGACATGAAGCTCGGCAGGTACGACAGCACCATGTAGTCGGTCACGTTGAAGATCAGCACGAGGCCCACGCACAGCAGCAGTGCACGCCAGTTGCGCAGCAGCGTTTCGCGGAAGCGCGCCTTCGGCACGGCCTTGTCCTGCGCTTCGCGCTCTTCGGCCTGGCGCTTGAACGCGGGCGTTTCCTCGAGCTTCATCCGGATGTAGAGACCGATCAGGCCGAGCGGGCCGGCGATCAGGAACGGCACGCGCCAGCCCCACGACAGCAGCGCTTCCTGCGACAGCGACGCGGTGAGCAGCGCGACGACGCCCGCGCCCAGCACATAGCCGATCAGCGTGCCGAACTCCAGGAAGCTGCCCATGAAACCACGGCGCTTGTCGGTCGAGAACTCGGCGATGAAGGTCGCCGCGCCGCCGTATTCGCCGCCGGTCGAGAAGCCCTGCACGAGGCGGGCGACGAGCAACAGGACCGGGGCCATGATGCCGATCGACGCATAGCTCGGAATCAGGCCGATCGCGAAGGTGCCGACGGCCATCATGATCATCGTCGCGGCGAGCACGCGCTGGCGGCCGATGCGGTCGCCGAGCGGGCCGAACACCATGCCGCCGAGCGGGCGCACGAGGAACGCGGCCGCGAACGTGCCGAAGGTCGCGAGCAGCTGCGCGGACGGGCTGCTGGACGGGAAGAACACCTTGCCGAGCGTGACGGCGATATAGCTGTAGACGCCGAAGTCGAACCATTCCATCGCGTTACCGATGGCCATCGCGCTGACGGCGCGCTTGAGCAGGCTCTGGTCGACGACGGTGATGTCGTCCGCGGCGAGCGGGGCCTCGCCGGACGACGAAGCGGGGGAAGAGACAGCGGTCGGGCTGACGTGTGTTGCGGTCAAGGTCATGCACTCCTTTGACAGCGCCGGAACGGGCGGGCCGTCCGACACGGTTTGCCGGCGAGCGCGGCGTCGTGTGCTGCGCGTCGGGGCAGACCATTAAGCACTTACTGCACAGGGGGCAGTAACGGGCTGCAAGGGGCTGCTTCGACGCGGGCCCGGTGGGCCGTCGCGACAGTGCGCTCATGAAGAATGGGCCGCGTGATGCAGGCGGCGGATGCCGGTGCGGACGAGGTGTCCGGCGTGCCGGCAACGCCCCGGAGGGGCAGCGAAACGAGAAAAGCGGGCCTGTCGGGCGGGCTTTCCTGTGGATGCAATTTCGATCGAGGCACCGGCCCGCAGCGTGCGGACGGACTTCTCTCAAAATCGAAAAGACAGAGATTGAATGTTGAAACAGGCGACATGATAGCACGATGACGGATGATCGTGCAAATTGCCGGGAGTCGCCCGTCTGGCGGGGCCTCCGGCGCGCTCCGCTCGGGTATGATCGGCGGCGCGCGGCGCGGCCGTGCCGCCCGTCGCGACGGGGCTGAATTCGCGAGGAACCGGATGACCGAACTGATCAGGATCGCGGCGCTGTTCGCCGCTACCGCGCTGGCCGAAATCGTCGGCTGTTATCTGCCGTGGCTCGTGCTGAAGGCCGGGCGTCCGGCCTGGCTGCTGGTGCCGGCCGCGCTGTCGCTCGCGCTGTTCGCGTGGCTGCTGACGCTGCACCCCAGTGCGGCGGGGCGCACGTATGCCGCGTACGGCGGCGTGTACATCGCGGTGGCGCTGGTCTGGCTGCGGGTGGTCGACGGCGTCGCGCTGACCCGCTGGGACGTGGCCGGCGCGGTGCTCGCGCTCGGCGGGATGGCCGTCATCGCGCTGCAGCCGCGCGCGTAAGCGCGGCCGCGGCGCGGGCCGCGTGCGTCAGGCCGCTTCGGCGGTATCCGTGTCGGCGGGCTGGCGCCACACGCAGGTGCCCTTGACCGACTTGTCGAGCTCGTCGAGCTGAGCCTGGTGCGCGGCCAACTCGTCGTCGCTTGCGACCACTACAGGCAGGTCGAGCGCGGCGAGCGACACGCGCTTGCCGTTCGCGGCGCCGCCGTCGGCGCTCGCGTCGTCGAGCATGTCGATCACGAGGCTGTCCTGGCCGCGCGTCATCGCGAGATACACCTCGGCGAGCAGCTCCGAGTCGAGCAGCGCGCCGTGCAGCGTGCGGTGCGCGTTGCTGATGCCGAAGCGGTCGCACAGCGCGTCGAGCGAGTTGCGCTTGCCGGGGAACATCTGCTTGGCCTGCACCAGCGTGTCGATCACGCCGCCGCAATGCTCGGTGAACGGCGGCAGGCCGAGCCGCGCGAATTCGGCGTCGAGGAAGCCCAGGTCGAACGGCGCGTTGTGGATGATCAGCTCGGCGTCCTTCACGAAGTCGAGGATCTGGTGGGCGACTTCCGCGAATTTCGGCTTGTCGCTCAAGAATTCGGTCGTGAGGCCGTGCACCGCCAGTGCGCCCGGATCGCTGTCGCGCTCGGGGTTCACGTAGAAGTGCAGGTTGTTGCCGGTGAGCCGCCGGTTCAGCAGCTCGACGCAGCCGATTTCGATGAGGCGGTCGCCCGTGCGGGCGTTCAGGCCGGTGGTTTCGGTATCGAGAATGATCTGGCGCATATCGGGAAAAGCAACAAAAACAGGAGAGGGCGGCCGCGGTTCAGGCGACCAGCGATTCGACGCCGCGATTCGCGAGCGCGTCCGCGCGCTCGTTTTCGGGATGGCCCGCGTGACCCCTGACCCAGCGCCACTCGATCTCGTGCTGCGCGACGAGCGCGTCGAGCCGCTTCCACAGGTCGGCATTCTTCACGGGCGTCTTCGCCGCGGTGACCCAGCCTTTCTTCTTCCACCCGTGGATCCACTCGCTGATGCCCTTCTGCACGTATTGCGAGTCGGTATGCACGATCACCCGGCACGGCCGCTTCAGCGCTTCGAGCGCGGCAATCACGCCCATCAGCTCCATGCGGTTGTTGGTCGTGTTCGGCTCGCCGCCGAACAGTTCCTTTTCCTGACTGCCGTAGCGCAGCAGGGCGCCCCAGCCGCCGGGGCCGGGGTTGCCCTTGCAGGCGCCGTCGGTATAGATGTCGATGGTGTCGGTTGTCATGAACGTTCTTGGTGGGTGGTCGGGGAGGCCGCCGGCGTCAGGCCCGGTGCGAGCACGGGCTTCTTCATCTTGATCGGGCCGACGAGGCGCATGCCGCGCACGCGCTTGACGGCCGTCACCATGTAGACGGCGCCGAAGATCGGCCACCAGCGGTCGCCGGCGGCCTCCATGAAGCCGTAGCGGGCCAGCCACTTGTCGGTGGCGAGCGGCGGCCGGTAGCAGCCGAAGCGGCCGCGTTCGAGGTCGAAGCCGAGCAGCTTGATCCAGTCCTTGAGCCGGATGAACGCGATCTGGTCGCGCGTGGCCGGCACGAACGGGCGGTTCGCCATGCGCCCGAACGACTGCCGCATGCCCCACAGGCTCAGCGAATTGAAGCCGGTGATCACGAGCTGGCCTTCCGGCATCAGCACGCGCTCGGCCTCGCGCAGCAGACGGTGCGGGTCGGACGTGAATTCGAGCGTGTGCGGCATCACGATCAGGTCGACGCTCTGCGACTCGAACGGCAGGTCGAGCAGGTCGCACCAGGTCGTGCTGCGATCGGCGGGCGCGTGGACCGCCGTGTGTGCTTCGCGCGCCCACGGATACTGGTACGGCGCGCTCGCGCCGCTCGCCGGGTCGAGCACGAGGCCGCGATACGGCATGCGGTTCTCGCGCAGCGCGTCGAGCTGCGGCAGGCCGAGCTGCAGCGCGTGGAAGCCGAAGACGTCGGATACGATCCGGTCGAGCTGCGCCTGCTCCCAGCCCAGCACGTAGCGGCCGGGCGGCGAGTCGGTCCAGGCGGGCCAGTCTATAATTTGACGGTCAGACATAACGATGATTGCGCGCCTATGAACGAGCTGGAATACGTGCCGGTTCCGGCATTCGAAGACAACTATATCTGGCTCGTCTCGGACGGCCGCGATGCGATCGCCGTCGACCCGGGTGAAGCCGCGCCCGTACGCCGGGTTCTTGCCGAACGAGGCTGGCGGTTGACCGCTATTTTACTCACGCACCACCACGCCGACCACGTCGGCGGTGTCGATGCGCTGCTGCATAGCCAACCGGCCGATGCGCCGCTCACCGTTTACGGCCCCGCCGCCGAAGCGATCGACGTGGTCACGCGGCCGCTGTCGGGCGGCGATCGCGTGACGCTCGACGCGCCGGCCGTCGCATTCGACGTGCTCGACGTGCCGGGCCATACGCGCGGCCACATTGCGTATTTTCAGGCGGCCGGCCAAGGCGCGGGCGGGCGGGGCAACGCCGTGCCGCACGTGTTCTGCGGCGACACGCTGTTCTCGTGTGGCTGCGGCCGCCTGTTCGAAGGCACGCCCGCGCAGATGCTCGCGTCGCTCGACGCGCTCGCGGCGCTGCCGGATGATACCCGCGTGCATTGCGCACACGAATACACGCTGTCGAACATCCGCTTCGCACTCGCGTGCGAGCCGGGCAATGCGGCGCTCGCCGCGTGGCGCGACGACGCGCAGGCGCTGCGTGCGCGTGGCGTGCCGACGCTGCCCACTACGATCGCCCACGAACGTGCCGTTAACCCGTTCATGCGGGCCGACAGCGCGGCGATCCACGCGACGCTCGCGGCCGAGCTGCACGAAACGGTGACGGATCGTCTGGCGGCATTCACGCTGATGCGCGAATGGAAAAACCGGTTCCGATGACGTTTTCCGGAGGACTCCAAAGCTCAAGCGGTGTCTGTAAAAATTGCTCCAAATGTAGGATTTCGCTGAGTTTTCGGTGTTTTTATTGACGTGAAGCACGCACTTCCGTAGTATCGCCTGCAATTTCCAGCCGTCGGAAGCCGAGATTTTCATGCGACTTATATTGAGTGCGATGGTGGTGCTGCTACTCGCCGCTTGTGCGAGCCAGCCTCCTGTCGCCAACAACGCCGCCGATTCGCAGGCGACGTCCAACTACCTCCGTAAATCAGCCACCGCCAAAGAAACTGTCGACGTCGACAAGCAATCCGTCGGCGACCTGACCAGTGCAGACTCCGATCTCTGGGCGCGCATCCGCCGCGGCTTCCAGATGCCCGATCTGCAGAGCGATCTCGTCGACATGCAGACGACCTGGTATACGCAGCGTCCCGATTACGTGCAGCGCATGACCGAGCGCTCGCAGAAGTACCTGTATCACATCGTCGAGGAACTCGAGGCGCGTCACATGCCGACCGAGCTCGCGCTGCTGCCGTTCATCGAGTCCGCATACAACCCGCAGGCGCTGTCGGTCGCGAAGGCGGCCGGCATGTGGCAGTTCATGCCCGGCACCGGCCGCACGTACAACCTGAAGCGCAACATGTGGCAGGACGAGCGCCGCGACGTGCTCGCGTCGACGAGCGCCGCGCTCGACTACCTGTCCCGTCTGCACGACATGTTCGGCGACTGGTATCTGGCGCTGGCCGCGTACAACTGGGGCGAGGGCAACGTGCAGCGTGCGATCGCGCGCAACCAGGCGGCCGGCCTGCCGACCGACTACCAGAGCCTGCGGATGCCGAACGAGACGCGCAACTACGTGCCGAAGCTGCAGGCGGTGAAGAACATCATCGCGAGCCCGCAGCAGTACGGCCTGACGCTGCCGGATATCCCGAACCACCCGTATTTCGTGACGGTCACGACGTCGCGCGACATCGACGTGGCGGTGGCCGCGAAGCTCGCGAACCTGCCGCTCGACGAGTTCCGCTCGCTGAACCCGTCGTTCTCGAAGCCCGTGATCCTCGGCGCGACCGAGCCGCAGATCCTGCTGCCGTTCGACAACGCGTCCGCGTTCGAGAAGAACCTGAAAGCCTATAGCGGCCAGTTGTCGTCGTGGACCACCTATACGGTCAGCGAGCGTGCGCGTCCGGCTGCGATCGCCGAGAAGATCGGCGTCGACGCCGATACGCTGATGTCGGTCAACAAGATTCCGGCCGGCATGCGCCTGAAGCCGGGCTCGACGATCGTCGTGCCGCGCGGCGATGACGACGACGAGGACATCAGCGCCGACGTCGCCGAAAACGGCGCACTCGCGATGGAGCCCGACGTCCCCGATACGCGCAAGATGCTGATCCGCGTGCGTCGCAAGCAGTCGATGGCTGCGCTCGCCGGCCGCTACGGCGTGTCGGTCGGCCAGTTGAAGGCGTGGAACCGGACGCACCGCGATGTCGTGATGCCGGGGCAGGCGCTCGTGCTGCACGTGCCGGTCGGCCGTTCGGTGCCGGCGGAACCCGGTCCGGAGCGGATCGCGACGTCGACGGGCGGTGCGCACATCGAGCGCGCGAGCCTGGCGGTCGGCGGCAAGTCGCACGGCGGCAAGCGCGGCGCCGCCAAGTCGTCGGCCCGGCCGGCGGCGAAGTCGGCGAAGGCCGCTCCCGCGAAAGCCGCGCCGGCCAAGACCGCCGCGCACAAGGGCAAGAAGAAGTAAGCGCGGCTAGCGTGGCGGCCGGTCAGGCCGGCACGATTGCGCTATCATCCGACGAATTCGACGAAACGCCGTCACCGAGGTGACGGCGTTTTCGTTTGTGCGCGGCGGGCGGCGCTACGTCGCGCGTCTTCATCTTCATGGGGCAAGGGGGAGCGATGTCGTCGGTGCAGGTGAGGGTGCTCGCGCTGTTTTCGGTCGGGTATTTCGTATCGTATGTGTTCCGCGGCGTCAATCTGGGCTTCGCGCCGTTCGTCACGCACGAGCTCGGCCTGTCGGCCGCCGATCTCGGTCTCCTCACCAGCCTCTATTTCCTCGGTTTCGCGGGGGCGCAGATTCCGGCCGGCGTGATGCTCGACCACTTCGGCCCGCGCCGCGTGACGGCCGGCATGCTGCTGTTTGCGGCGGCCGGCGCGGCCGTGTTCGGCGCGGCGCACGGCATCGGCACGATGATGGTCGGCCGGCTGCTGATCGGCGTTGGCGTATCGGTGTGTCTCGGCGCGGCGTTCAAGGCGCTCGCGCAACATTTCCCCGTCGGCCGGCTGCCGCTCGTCAACGGCCTCGTGATGGCTGTGGGCGGCCTCGGCGGCGTGATGGTCGGTTCGCCGCTGACCTGGCTGCTCGGCTGGGCGAGCTGGCGCGCGATCTGTTTCGGCCTCGCGGTGCTGACGGTGGTCGTCGCGGCATCGATCGGCTTCGGCGCGCCCGACGCGCAGCAGGCACGCCATCAGGGCGGGCTCGTCAGCCAGTTCAAGGGCACGTGGCACATCCTGGGCAGCCGCGCGTTCTGGAAGATCGCGTCGTTCTCCGTCGTCACGCAAGGCGTGTTCTATGCGATGCAGTCGCTATGGGTCGGTCCGTATCTTCGCGATGTCGGCGGGTTCGATGCGCAGCATGCCGCGCGTCTCGTGTCGGTGCTCGGCTTCGCGATGATGGCCGGCTGCGTCGGCTTCGGCGCGGCGGCGCGCGTGCTCGAGCGGCGCGGCGTGTCGGTCTACGCGACTTGCGGCATCGGCATGGCGCTGTTCGTCGCGACGCAATTCGCGATCGTCGCGCGCGTGCCGTTGCCGCCCGCCATGCTGTGGGCCGCCTACGGAGTGTTCGGCGGCGTGGGTATCTTGACCTACGCGGTGATGGCCGGCCACTTTCCCGCTCATCTGATCGGCCGCGCGAACACGACGCTCACGCTCGTGATCTTCCTGCTGATCTTCGCGTTCCAGATCGGCGTCGGCGCCGTGCTGTCGCACTGGCCGGCGGTCGACGGCCGTTATCCGGCCGCCGCGCACTTCACCGCCTGGGGCGTGCTGCTCGCGCTGCAGCTCGCGAGCGCGGTCTGGTATGTGTGGCCCGCGCGCGGCGCTGGCCAAGCGCACTGATCCGGCGGTACGCTGACGGGCAGGGCGGCCGCGAAAACAGGGCCGCAGCACGTCGCGCCGGGCGGCAGGGCGCGGCGCGCGCACGATCGGACGGCCATATCGATTGAAGATAGGCCCATTTTCAGGCTATAATTTGAAAGTTTGTGCTGATCAACCTCGCACCCTAGCGCCTACCTCATTCATCCCGTTCATCCGCCGCACGCCGCCTGCCGGGCGATGCCGCGAAGCCTCGTGCGCCACGCGCCGGGTTCGCGTCTCGACAACGCAGGCCGCGTCCAGCTAGCGACCACGCGCGCCCACGCAGCGCGGCGCTCGCGCGGCAGGGTAAACAGGTCGGCAGCAGGGTGTTCCCCAAGGAGCCTCCCGTGTTGCCGTCTTTTTCTCCCGCCTTGCTTGCACTCGCCGACGGCACGGTCTTTCGTGGTTATTCGATCGGGGCCGAAGGCCATACGATCGGCGAAGTCGTGTTCAATACCGCGATCACCGGCTATCAGGAAATCCTGACTGATCCGAGCTACTCGCGCCAGATCGTCACGCTCACCTATCCGCATATCGGCAACGTCGGCGTCAACGCCGAGGACGTCGAAGCCACGAAAGTCCATGCCGCCGGCCTGATCATCCGCGATCTGCCGACGCTCGCATCGAACTTCCGCATGGACCGCACGCTCGGCGACTACCTGCGCGACGAAGGCGTCGTCGCGATCGCCGGCATCGATACCCGCAAGCTGACCCGCATCCTGCGCGACAAGGGCGCGCAGAACGGCTGCATCCTGACGGGCTCCGACGACGAAGCGAAGGCGATCGAGCTGGCGCGCTCGTTCCCGGGCCTCGCCGGCATGGATCTCGCGAAGGTCGTGTCGACTACCAAGCCGTTCGAGTGGAAGCAGACGGAATGGCGTCTCGAAGGCGGCTACGGCATGCAGGAAGCGCCGAAGTACCGCGTCGTCGCGTACGACTTCGGCGTCAAGTACAACATCCTGCGCATGCTGGCCGAGCGCGGCTGCCATGTGACGGTGCTGCCGGCGCAGGCGAGCGCGGAAGATGCGCTCGCGCTGAATCCGGACGGCGTGTTCCTGTCGAACGGCCCCGGCGATCCGGAGCCGTGCGATTACGCGATCGCGGCCACGAAGGCATTCATCGAACGCGGCGTGCCGACCTTCGGCATCTGCCTCGGCCACCAGATCATGGGCCTCGCGGTCGGCGCGAAGACGCTCAAGATGAAGACGGGCCACCACGGCGCGAACCATCCGGTGAAGGACCTCGGCGACGGCCGGGTCGTGATCACGTCGCAGAACCACGGCTTCGCGGTGGACGCCGATTCGCTGCCGGCCAATGCGCGCGTGACCCACGTGTCGCTGTTCGACGGCACGCTGCAGGGTTTCGAGCTGACCGACAAGCCGGCGTTCTGCTTCCAGGGCCACCCGGAAGCGTCGCCCGGCCCGCACGACATCGGCTACCTGTTCGACCGTTTCACCGCGCTGATGGATGCGGCGAAGCAGCGCAACGCCTAAGTCACTGACGCAACCGAAGGACGGGAGATTCACATCATGTTCGGCCACGCACTCGGCATCACGGATATCTGGACCTACGTGTTCGGCGTGATCTTCATCATCCTGCTGCCGGGGCCGAACTCGATGTACGTGCTGTCGCTCGCCGCGCAGCGCGGCGTGAAGGCCGGCTACCGCGCGGCCTGCGGCGTGTTCGTCGGCGATACGGTGCTGATGGTGCTGTCCGCCGCGGGCGTCGCGTCGCTGCTGAAGGCGAACCCGCTGCTGTTCTCCGTCGTCAAGTACGGCGGCGCCGCGTACCTGCTGTACATCGGCACCGGGATGCTGCGCAGCGCGTGGAGCAAGCTGCGCGCGCGCGGTGATGCACCGGTCGATGCGCCGCAGGCGGTGGACGGCGAACGTCCGTTCCGCAAGGCGCTGATCGTGAGCCTGCTGAATCCGAAGGCGATCCTGTTCTTCATCTCGTTCTTCATCCAGTTCGTCGACCCGGCATTTCCGCATCCCGCGCTGTCGTTCGTCGTGCTCGGGGCGATCGCGCAATGCGCGAGCTTCCTGTACCTGAGCACGCTGATCTTCGCGGGCGCGCGGCTCGCCGAGCATTTCCGCCGCCGCCGCAAGCTCGCGGCAGGCGCGGCGAGCAGCGTGGGCGGCCTGTTCATCGGTTTCTCGGTGAAGCTGGCGCTCGCGACCATGAGCTGAGCGCCGCCGGCCGACCCACGACAACGATTACTTATTGAATTCACAAGCCATGCCAAAACGCACAGACATCAAGAGCATCCTCATCATCGGCGCCGGCCCGATCATCATCGGCCAGGCGTGCGAGTTCGACTATTCGGGCGCGCAGGCTTGCAAGGCGTTGCGTGAGGAGGGCTACAAGGTCGTTCTCGTCAACAGCAACCCGGCGACGATCATGACCGACCCGAACACGGCCGACGTGACCTACATCGAGCCGATCACGTGGGAAGTCGTCGCACGCATCATCGAGAAGGAGCGCCCGGACGCGATCCTGCCGACGATGGGCGGCCAGACCGCGCTGAACTGCGCGCTCGACCTGCACCACCACGGCGTGCTCGAGAAGTTCGGCGTCGAACTGATCGGCGCGTCTCCGGAAGCGATCGACAAGGCTGAAGACCGCCAGAAGTTCAAGGACGCGATGACCAAGATCGGTCTCGGCTCCGCGAAGTCGGGCATCGCGCACTCGATGGAAGAAGCGACCAAGGTGCACGCCGAGATCATGGCGGCCACCGGCGGCAGCGGCTACCCGGTCGTGATCCGTCCGTCGTTCACGCTCGGCGGCTCGGGCGGCGGCATCGCGTACAACCGCGAAGAGTTCGAGGAGATCTGCAAGCGCGGTCTCGACCTGTCGCCCACGCGCGAGCTGCTGATCGAAGAGTCGCTGCTCGGCTGGAAGGAATACGAGATGGAAGTCGTGCGCGACCGCGCCGACAACTGCATCATCGTCTGCTCGATCGAAAACCTCGACCCGATGGGCGTGCACACCGGCGACTCGATCACGGTCGCGCCGGCGCAGACGCTCACCGACAAGGAATACCAGATCCTGCGTAACGCATCGCTCGCGGTGCTGCGCGAGATCGGCGTCGACACGGGCGGCTCGAACGTGCAGTTCTCGATCAACCCGAAGGACGGCCGCATGGTCGTCATCGAGATGAACCCGCGCGTGTCGCGTTCGTCGGCGCTCGCGTCGAAGGCCACCGGCTTCCCGATCGCGAAGGTCGCCGCGAAGCTGGCGGTCGGCTACACGCTCGACGAGCTGAAGAACGAAATCACCGGCGGCCAGACGCCGGCGTCGTTCGAACCGACGATCGACTACGTCGTCACGAAGATCCCGCGTTTCGCGTTCGAGAAGTTCCGCGAAGCCGATTCGCGCCTGACCACGCAGATGAAGTCGGTCGGCGAAGTGATGGCGATCGGCCGCACGTTCCAGGAATCGTTCCAGAAGGCGCTGCGCGGCCTCGAGGTCGGGGTCGACGGCCTCGACGAGAAGTCGACCAACCGCGACGAGATCGCGATCGAGATCCACGAGCCGGGCCCGGACCGCATCTGGTACGTCGGCGATGCGTTCCGCATCGGCATGACGGCCGAGGAAATCTTCGCGGAAACCGCGATCGACCCGTGGTTCCTCGAGCAGATCGAGCAGATCATCCTGAAGGAAAAGGCGCTGTCGGGCCGCACGCTCGCGTCGCTGACGTTCGACGAGCTGCGCTACCTGAAGCAGAGCGGCTTCTCCGACCGCCGCCTCGCGAAGCTGCTCGGCGCGACGCCGGAAGACGTCCGCAAGCGTCGCGTCGAACTGAACGTGCGCCCGGTCTACAAGCGTGTCGACACGTGCGCGGCCGAGTTCGCGACGAAAACCGCCTACATGTACTCGACCTACGAGGAAGAGTGCGAGGCGCAGCCGACCACGAACAAGAAGATCATGGTGCTGGGCGGCGGCCCGAACCGGATCGGCCAGGGCATCGAGTTCGACTACTGCTGCGTGCACGCGGCGCTCGCGATGCGCGAGGACGGCTACGAAACGATCATGGTCAACTGCAACCCGGAAACGGTGTCGACCGACTACGACACGTCCGACCGCCTGTACTTCGAGCCGCTGACGCTCGAGGACGTGCTCGAGATCGTCGACAAGGAAAAGCCGGTCGGCGTGATCGTCCAGTACGGCGGCCAGACGCCGCTGAAGCTCGCGCTCGACCTCGAGGCGCACGGCGTGCCGATCGTCGGCACGTCGCCGGACATGATCGACGCGGCCGAAGACCGCGAACGCTTCCAGAAGCTGCTGCAGGACCTCGGCCTGCGCCAGCCGCCGAACCGTACCGCCCGCGCCGAAGACGAAGCGCTCGCGCTGGCCGACGAAATCGGCTATCCGCTGGTCGTGCGCCCGTCGTACGTGCTCGGCGGCCGCGCGATGGAAATCGTCCACGAGCCGCGCGACCTCGAGCGCTACATGCGCGAGGCCGTGAAGGTGTCGAACGATTCGCCGGTGCTGCTCGACCGCTTCCTGAACGATGCGATCGAGTGCGACGTCGACTGCATCTGCGACGGCGAAGCGGTGTTCATCGGCGGCGTGATGGAGCACATCGAGCAGGCGGGCGTTCACTCGGGCGACTCGGCATGCTCGCTGCCGCCGTACTCGCTGTCGAAGGAAACCGTGGCCGAGCTGAAGCGCCAGACGGGCGCGATGGCGAAGGCGCTGAACGTGGTCGGCCTGATGAACGTGCAGTTCGCGATCCAGCAGGTGCCGCAGGCGGACGGCTCGAAGCAGGACATCATCTACGTGCTGGAAGTGAACCCGCGCGCGTCGCGCACGGTGCCGTACGTGTCGAAGGCGACCAGCCTGCCGCTCGCGAAGATCGCGGCGCGCGCGATGGTCGGCCAGAAGCTCGCGCAGCAGGGCGTGACGAAGGAAGTCGAGCCGCCGTACTTCAGCGTGAAGGAAGCTGTGTTCCCGTTCGTCAAGTTCCCGACCGTCGATCCGGTCCTCGGGCCCGAAATGCGCTCGACCGGCGAGGTGATGGGCGTCGGCCAGACGTTCGGCGAAGCGCTGTTCAAGTCGCAGCTCGCGGCCGGTTCGCGCCTGCCGGAGTCGGGCACGGTGCTGCTGACCGTGATGGACGCGGACAAGCCGAAGGCCGTCGAAGTCGCGCGCATGCTGCACGACCTCGGCTACCCGATCGTCGCGACCAAGGGGACGGCAGCCGCGATCGAAGCGGCCGGCGTGCCGGTGAAGGTCGTGAACAAGGTGAAGGACGGCCGTCCGCACATCGTCGACATGATCAAGAACGGCGAGATCGCACTCGTGTTCACGACGGTCGACGAGACGCGCCAGGCGATCGCCGATTCGCGCTCGATCCGCATGAGCGCGCAGGCGCACAAGGTCACGTACTACACGACGATGTCGGGCGCGCGCGCGGCGGTCGAAGGCCTGCGCTACCTGAAGGATCTGGAAGTCTATGATTTACAAGGTCTTCACGCTCGCCTAAACTAAGCGGTCAGTTACCTGTCGAAGCAACACGTGCCGCGATTAGGCGGTGTTTCCAGTGCATCGGAAGCGCGCTTAATCGCGGTGATTTTTTTTATAGCCGTTTTTAGCGATTGAGCCGTTTATGAGCACCATTCCGTTGACAAAGCGTGGCGCAGAGCAACTGCGCGATGAATTGCAGCGCCTCAAGTCCGTCGAGCGGCCGGCCGTGATCAACGCGATCGCGGAGGCCCGCGCACAGGGCGATCTGTCCGAAAACGCCGAATACGACGCAGCGAAGGAAAAGCAGGGCTTTATCGAGGGCCGCATCGCGGAACTCGAATCCAAGCTGTCCGCCGCGCAAATCATCGATCCCACGGTGCTCGACGCCGATGGCCGCGTGGTGTTCGCCGCGACGGTCGAACTCGAGGATCTCGAGTCGGGCGACACCGTCAAGTACCAGATCGTCGGCGACGACGAAGCCGATATCGATCACGGCCTGATCTCGGTCAGCTCGCCGATCGCGCGTGCGCTGATCGGCAAGTCCGAAGGCGACGTCGCGGCCGTGCAGGCGCCGAGCGGCGTGCGCGAGTACGAAATCATCTCGGTCAGCTACATCTGAAGCGGGGCGACGTGATGCCGCATCGCGTGTTCCGTCTGCTGTCGGCCGTGTGGGTCGGCAGCCTGCTGACGATCGGGTATGCGGTCGCGCCCGTATTGTTCAAGACGCTGGAGCGGATGACGGCCGGTTCGGTCGCCGCCCAGCTGTTCCGTATCGAGGCGATCCTCGGCGTCGTGTGCGGCGTACTGCTGCTCGCGCTGTCGAATCAGCAGGTGCGGCGCGGCAGCAGCGAGTATCGCCGCGTGCGCTGGATCGTCGCCGCGATGGTCGTATGCGTGCTGGTCGGGTATTTTGCGCTGCAGCCGTTCATGAACGCGCTGCGCGTGGCCGCGATGGATGCGGGCACCGATATCGCGAATTCGCCGTATGCGAGCCGCTTCGGGATGCTGCACGGCGTCTCGAGCGTGTTCTATCTCGTCGAAAGCGTGCTGGGGCTGATGCTGATCTGGCGTCTGCCGGCGCGCGACGCCTGAACGCCCGTCGCTGCGCGTTGCGCAACGACGGGGCAGGGCGGCACGGCAATCCGTGCCGCACCGGCGCGTTACTTGTCCTGGAACGGCCGCTTGGTGCTGGCCTGGCGCTTTTTCGCGCGCTTCACGGTACCGCCTGCCGTCACGCGTTCGTTGCCGCGCACCGTGACCTTGACCGGCCGCGGACGGCGCACGGGGCTCGCGTTCGGCGACACCTTGACGACCTTGACGGTGCGCGGTGCACGGCCTTTCTTGTCGTCCGCGGCTTCTGCCGCGCTCGGCAGCGCACCGGCACGACGGCCGCGGGCCGGCGCCGCAACCACGGCCTCGGGCTTCCAGATCACCAGCAGCTTGCCGATGTGTTGAATCGGCGCCGCGTTCAGGCGGTCGCAGATCTCGTCGTAGATTGCGATGCGCGTGTCGCGCTCGTCGCCGAACACGCGGATCTTGATCAGCTGGTGCGCATCGAGGTGCACCTTGATTTCCTTCAGCACGGCGTCGGTCAGCCCTTCGGCGCCGATCAGCACGACGGGCTTGAGCGCATGGGCCTGGGAGCGCAGCGCGGAGCGCTCGGCGGGAGAAAGCGAAAGGGCGGGCATGGAAATGTCGAAATCTAAATAAGGGCGCGCTGGCTGAAAAGCGATCGCGGGACGTTACCGCGTCAGCCGTGCGCCGAAACCACGTAAAATCGCGGCTTGGGCCTGAAAAGGGGCCGCAGCCGCGCGAAGAACACGCGTATTATCCGCTAAAAGCGCGGCTTCACGAAGCAATTGGCAGCAATCTCTCTCTCGAATGGCAAAAAACCGCTTCAACCAGCACTGGCTGCACGACCACATCAACGACCCGTACGTCAAAATGGCGCAGCGGGAGGGCTATCGCGCGCGCGCCGCGTACAAGCTGAAGGAAATCGACGAGCAGGACAAGCTGATCCGTCCGGGCCAGGTGATCGTCGATCTCGGCGCCACGCCGGGCAGCTGGAGCCAGTATGCCCGCAACAAGCTCGCGCAGGGCAAGAAGCGCGACGCGGAGCGCGAAGGCGGCATCGACGGCACGATCGTTGCGCTCGACATCCTGCCGATGGAGCCGATCGCCGACGTCCACTTCCTGCAGGGCGATTTCCGCGAGGACGAGGTCCTTCACCAGCTCGAAGAAGTGCTCGAAGGCCGCGCGGTGGACCTTGTTATTTCCGACATGGCCCCCAACCTCTCTGGCGTGGCCTCGGCGGACGCGGCGCGCATCGAGCATCTCTGCGATCTGGCGCTCGAATTCGCGCAGAACCATCTGAAGCCGGACGGTGCGCTGCTCGTGAAGTGCTTTCACGGCAGCGGCTACAGCCAGATCGTCGAGAAATTCAAACAGCAGTTTAAGGTTGTCGCGCCGCGCAAGCCCAAGGCATCCCGCGACAAATCGTCCGAAACGTTCATTTTGGGTCGGCAGCTGAAGCATCCGCGCTGATGCGGAGTGCGGTGCCGCAAACGGGCTCCGGCCCTTGCCAGACAAGCGAAGCGCTATCGCCCCGGTTGTCAATGCTTATGGCGGGGGTGGTCGGACTGGATTAGAATGACCGAGGGGCGCCGCAAGGAAAATGTAGGCGCTCGTCTACGAGTGAAGGAGTGGTGCTTTGAACAACAATATGTTTTCGAAGGCAGCGGTGTGGCTGGTGATCGCACTGGTGCTGTTTACGGTGTTCAAGCAGTTCGACAAGCCCCGCGTCCAGGAAGGCGTGTCCTATTCGCAGTTCATGGACGACGCCAAGAACGGCAAGGTCAAGAACGTCATCGTTCAGGGGCGCAACCTCACCGTCACTCCGGCTGATGGCCAGAAATACCAGATCGTGTCGCCCGGCGACATCTGGATGGTCGGCGATCTGATGAAGTACGGCGTGCAGGTCAGCGGCAAGGCTGACGACGAGCCGAACGCGCTGATGTCCGCGCTGTACTACCTCGGGCCGACGATCCTGATCATCGTGTTCTGGTTCTACATGATGAGGCAGATGCAGGGGGGCGGCAAAGGCGGCGCATTCTCGTTCGGGAAATCGCGTGCGCGGCTGATCGACGAAAACAACAACGCGGTGAACTTCTCCGACGTCGCGGGCTGCGACGAAGCGAAGGAAGAAGTGTCCGAGCTCGTCGACTTCCTGCGCGATCCGCAGAAATTCCAGAAACTGGGCGGTCGCATTCCGCGCGGCGTGCTGCTGGTCGGCCCTCCGGGTACCGGCAAGACGCTGCTTGCCCGCGCGATCGCGGGTGAAGCGAAGGTGCCGTTCTTCAGCATCTCGGGTTCGGACTTCGTCGAAATGTTCGTCGGTGTCGGCGCGGCCCGTGTGCGCGACATGTTCGAGCAGGCGAAGAAGCATGCGCCGTGCATCGTGTTCATCGACGAAATCGACGCGGTCGGCCGTCATCGCGGCGCCGGCATGGGCGGCGGCAACGACGAGCGCGAGCAGACGCTGAACCAGATGCTCGTCGAGATGGACGGCTTCGAGGCGAATTCCGGCGTGATCGTGATCGCCGCCACCAACCGTTCCGACGTGCTCGACAAGGCGCTGCTGCGTCCGGGCCGTTTCGACCGCCAGGTCTATGTCGGCCTGCCGGATATCCGCGGCCGCGAGCAAATCATGCGCGTGCACCTGCGCAAGGTGCCGATCGCGAACGACGTCGACGCGGCAGTCATCGCACGCGGCACGCCGGGCTTCTCGGGCGCCGATCTCGCGAACCTCGTGAACGAGGCCGCGCTGTTCGCCGCACGTCGTGGCAAGCGCATCGTCGAGATGCAGGACTTCGAGGACGCGAAGGACAAGATCTTCATGGGTCCGGAGCGCAAGTCGGCCGTGATCCGCGAGGAAGCGAAGCGCGCAACCGCCTATCACGAGTCGGGCCACGCGGTGATCGCGAAGCTGCTGCCGAAGGCCGACCCGGTGCACAAGGTCACGATCATCCCGCGCGGTCGCGCGCTGGGCGTCACGTGGCAGTTGCCGGAGCATGACAACGAGACGTATTCGAAGGATTACCTGCTGGACCGCCTCGCGATCCTGTTCGGTGGCCGGGTGGCCGAAGAGCTGTTCATGAACCTGGTCAGCACCGGCGCATCGGACGACTTCAACAAGGCCACGCAGACGGCGCGTGCAATGGTCGCCCGGTTCGGCATGACCGACGCGCTCGGGCCGATGGTCTATGTCGACGACGAGAACGATGCGTCGCCGTTTGGCCGGGGCTTCACGCGCACGATCTCGGAAGCGACGCAGCAGAAGGTCGACTCGGAAATCCGCCGCGTGCTCGACGAACAGTACGGCCTCGCGCGCCGCCTGCTCGAAGAGAACCGCGACAAGGTCGAAGCGATGACGGCCGCACTGATGGAGTGGGAGACGATCGACGCCGATCAGATCAACGACATCATGGAAGGCCGTCCGCCGCGCTCGCCGAAGAGTTCGCCGGCTGTCGGCGGCGATTCGTCGGGCGGCGGCAGCAGCGCCGAGGTGAAACCCGGCAACGCGCCGGCGCCGGCCACGCCGGCGGCATAATCTCCGCTTTAACGCCGTTCACGGGCTGGTGTGGCTTCACACCGGCCCGTTTTGCATTCATCCACATCCGTTGCTCGTGTCCGACTCCGCAGTGTCCCCGTTCCTTCCCGCGCCGCTCCAGTGCGGCCGCTTCGAACTGACGTTCGAACGCCCGCTCGTGATGGGCATCCTCAACGCCACGCCCGATTCGTTCTCCGACGGCGGCCGCTTCCTCGCGCGCGACGATGCGCTGCGCCGGGCCGAGCGGATGATTGCCGAAGGCGCCGACCTGCTCGATATCGGCGGCGAATCGACGCGCCCCGGTGCGCCGCCCGTGCCGCTCGACGAAGAGCTCGCGCGCGTGATCCCGCTCGTGGAGGCGCTGCGGCCGCTGAACGTGCCGCTGTCGATCGATACCTACAAGCCGGCCGTGATGCGCGCGGCGCTGGCCGCCGGCGCGGACCTGATCAACGACATCTGGGGGTTCCGCCAACCGGGCGCGATCGACGCGGTGCGCGACGGCAACAGCGGCCTGTGCGCGATGCACATGCTCGGCGAGCCGCAGACGATGCAGGTCGGCGAGCCCGACTACGGCGACGTCGTGACCGACGTGCGCGATTTTCTCGCCGCGCGCGCGCAGGCGTTGCGCGACGCCGGCGTGGCGGCGGAGCGCATCTGCGTCGATCCCGGCTTCGGGTTCGGCAAGGCGGTCGTCGACGACAACTATGCGCTGCTGGCCGCGTTGCCGGACACGGCGCCCGCGCGGCCCGACGGGCGCGCCTACCCGATTCTCGCGGGCATGTCGCGCAAGTCGATGCTCGGCGCGGTGATCGACGGCAAGCCGCCGCTCGAGCGCGTCGCGGCGAGCGTGGCGGCCGCGTTGTGCGCTGTCGAGCGTGGCGCCGCGATCGTGCGCGTGCACGATGTCGCGGCGACGGTCGATGCACTCAGAGTCTGGAACGCCGTGCGCGCAGCCGCGCGGCAACGATAAGTCAGAAAACGAAGGAGGAAGGACCCCATGGGACGTCGATATTTCGGCACGGACGGTATTCGCGGCACGGTGGGCGACGCGCCCATCACGCCGGATTTCGTATTGCGTCTCGGTTATGCGGCCGGCAAGGTACTGGCCGGCTCGGCCGACGTCGCGGCAGGCTCGCGTCCGACCGTGCTGATCGGCAAGGACACGCGCGTGTCGGGCTACATGCTCGAAGCCGCGCTCGAGGCCGGCTTCTCGGCAGCCGGCGTCGACGTGATGCTGGCCGGCCCGATGCCGACCCCCGGCGTCGCGTACCTGACGCGTGCGCTGCGCCTGTCGGCCGGTGTCGTGATCAGCGCGTCGCACAACCCGTATCACGACAACGGGATTAAGTTTTTCTCGGCTGACGGCAACAAGCTGCCGGACGACACCGAAGCCGCGATCGAAGCGTGGCTCGACAAGCCGCTCGAATGCGCGGCGTCCGACGGGCTCGGCAAGGCGCGCCGCCTCGACGACGCAGCCGGCCGCTACATCGAATTCTGCAAGAGCACGTTCCCGGCCGCGTTCAACCTGCGCGGACTGAAGCTCGTGATCGATTGCGCACACGGCGCCGCGTACCAGATCGCGCCGCACGTGTTCCACGAACTCGGCGCGGACGTCATTCCGATCGGCGTCGCGCCGAACGGCTTCAACATCAACGACGGCGTCGGCGCGACCGCGCCGGACGCGCTGGTGCGCGCGGTGCGGGCGAACCACGCCGATCTCGGCATCGCGCTCGACGGCGACGCCGATCGCCTGCAGGTCGTCGACGCGGCCGGCCGCCTGTACAACGGCGACGAGCTGCTCTACGTGCTGGTGAAGGACCGCATCGTCACCGACGGCAAGGTCGAAGGCGCGGTCGGCACGCTGATGACCAACCTCGCCGTCGAAGTCGCGCTGCAGCGCGAGGGCGTGAAGTTCGTCCGTGCGGCGGTTGGCGACCGCTACGTGCTCGAGCAGTTGCGCGAGCATGGCTGGCAGCTCGGCGCGGAAGGGTCGGGCCACATCCTGTCGCTCGACCGGCATTCGACCGGCGACGGCATCGTGTCGGCGCTGCTGGTGCTGGCCGCGCTGAAGCGCAGCGGCCGTACGCTCGCGCAGATGCTCGACGGCGTCACGCTGTTCCCGCAGAAGCTGATCAACGTGCGGATGAAGCCGGGCGCCGACTGGAAGGGCAGCGCGTCGATTCGCGCGGCGATCGACGCAGCCGAAGCCGCGCTTGCCGGCAGCGGCCGCGTGCTGATCCGCGCATCGGGCACGGAGCCCGTGCTGCGCGTGATGGTCGAGGCGCAGCAGGCGGCCGACGCGGTGCGCCATGCGGAGACGATCGCCGACGCGGTGCGGGCGGCGACGACCTGACCGGGACAGGGCGCGCGGCGGCCCGGCCGCTTGCGCGCCCGTTTTCGGTGAATGTGCATGCGGCGCCCTCGGGCGCCGCGGTTTTGTCGGACGCAAAGGTTTGCGACACCTAATAGAAGGGTCCTTCGCCAAACGCATTCTTCCGATCAATTCAGGCATCCGACCCCGGAATCACGCCTGCCGCCGGACCGGGCTCCCCCTCCGGCCGACCCTGCGCTACGATGCGCGCGCACGCCCTTGAAAACGGGCGTTCACCCCGCCCCTCCGAGGCAGGCAATTCTTGCCGCCAGCGCCGCTGCGGCGCCCCGACGCGCCACCCGATACTCCCTTTCAACCAGTCATGTTACTGTCACGCCAGTTTCATCGATTGTCACATTACCGTCATGAGCAGCCCCTAACCTTCGCGGTGCCGTAGTCATCCGCTCACACACTGGAGGTCTCATGAAATTGATGCAAACCGCGATTGCCGGCCTGGCTGGCGCGCTTTTCGCCGTCGCCGCCCACGCTGCCGACATCACGGGCGCAGGCAGCACGTTCGCGATGCCGATCTATACGAAATGGGCCGCGGACTACCAGCAGTCCGGCGGTTCGAAGGTCAACTACCAGGGCATCGGCTCGTCGGGCGGCCTGAAGCAGATCGTCGCGAAGACGGTCGATTTTGCCGGTTCGGACGCACCGCTGAAGGATGAAGAGCTCGCGAAGGAAGGCCTGTTCCAGTTCCCGACGGTGGTCGGCGGCGTGGTGCCGGTCGTCAACGTGCCGGGCGTGAAGGCCGGCGAACTGACGCTGTCGGGCCCGGTGCTCGGCGACATCTACCTCGGCAAGATCAAGAAGTGGAACGACCCGGCGATCGCCGCGCTGAACCCGAAGGTCAAGCTGCCGGATACGGACATCGCCGTGGTCCGCCGCGCTGACGGTTCGGGCACGAGCTTCATCTGGACGAACTACCTGTCGAAGGTCAACGACGAGTGGAAGTCGAAGATCGGCGAAGGCACGACGGTCAACTGGCCGACGGGCACGGGCGGCAAGGGCAACGACGGCGTCGCGGCCTTCGTGCAGCGCCTGCCGGGTGCGATCGGCTACGTCGAGTGGGCGTACGCGAAGAAGAACAACATGACCTACACGGCCCTGAAGAATTCGACGGGCACGGTGGTCGAGCCGAAGACGGAAACGTTCAAGGCCGCGGCAGCCGGCGCGAACTGGTCGAAGTCGTTCTACCAGATCCTGACGAACCAGCCGGGCAAGGAAGCATGGCCGGTCGTCGGTGCGACGTTCGTGCTGCTGCACGCGAAGCAGGACAAGCCGGAGCAGGGCGCGGAAACGCTGAAGTTCTTCAGCTGGGCGTTCAAGAACGGCGAGAAGGCTGCCGACAGCCTCGACTACATCTCGCTGCCGGCGACGGTCGAGACGGAAATCCGCAAGCAGTGGAAGACGAAGGTGACGGACGCTTCGGGCAAGCCGGTCGCCGCCGAGTAAGCCATCCAGCGGTTCGCTGCCCGGCCGTGCCGGTCGGGCAGTGTGTGCGGTAAAGCCGGGCGTCACGGCGCCCGGCGATCAAAAGCAGGCACCCATGTCTGATATTTCATACACGTCCTCCCGATCGCCCGACAGTGCGCAGCAGCGCGCGCCGAGCCGTCTCGGGGATGTCCTGTTCGGCGGCCTCGCACGGCTCGCCGCGATCGTGACCCTGCTGCTGCTGGGCGGGATCATCGTTTCCCTGATCATTGCGTCGATGCCGACCATCCAGAAGTTCGGCATCGGCTTCCTGTGGCAATCCGAGTGGGATCCGAACTCGGATGTGTACGGCGCACTCGTGCCGATCTACGGCACCATCGTGACGTCGATCATTGCACTCGTCATCGCGGTGCCGGTCAGTTTCGGCATCGCACTGTTCCTCACCGAGCTGGCGCCCGTGTGGCTGCGCCGTCCGCTCGGCATCGCGATCGAGCTGCTCGCCGCGATCCCGTCGATCGTGTATGGCATGTGGGGCCTGCTCGTGTTCGCGCCGATCTTCGCCGAATACTTCCAGAAGCCGCTCGGCCGCCTGTTCAAGGACGTGTGGGTGCTCGGCCCGCTGACGTCCGGCCCGCCGATCGGCATCGGCATCCTCGCGGCCGGCGTGATCCTCGCGATCATGATCATCCCGTACATCGCATCGGTGATGCGCGACGTGTTCGAAGTCACGCCGGTGCTGCTGAAGGAATCGGCATACGGGATCGGCTGCACGACCTGGGAAGTGATGTGGAAGGTCGTGCTGCCCTACACGAAGACCGGCGTGATCGGCGGCGTGATGCTCGGCCTCGGCCGCGCGCTCGGCGAAACGATGGCCGTGACGTTCGTGATCGGCAACACGAACCTGCTCGACAGCGTGTCGCTGTTCGCGCCGGGCAACAGCATCACGTCGGCGCTCGCGAACGAATTCGCGGAAGCGCAGCCGGGCCTGCATACGTCGGCGCTGATGGAGCTTGGCCTGATCCTGTTCGTGATCACGTTCATCGTGCTGTCCATCTCCAAACTGCTGCTGCTTCGTCTCGAGAAGGGAGAGGGCAAGAAATGAGCGAGCCCATCATGAATTTCCCGGGGCCGGACGGCGCCGTGCTCGACGCGATGCGCAATCGTCTGCAGCGCCAGCGCAAGGTCGTCAACGCGATCGCGCTCACCGCGTCGCTCGGCGCGATGGCTTTCGGCCTGCTGTGGCTCGTGTGGATTCTCTACACGACCGTGCACCTCGGCGTCGGCGGCCTGTCGCTGCAACTGTTCACCGAGTCGACGCCGGCCCCGAACACGGAAGGCGGCGGTCTCGCGAACGCGATCGTCGGCAGCCTGCTGCTGTGCGGCTTCGGCACGCTGGTCGGCACGCCGATCGGCATCCTCGCGGGCGTCTATCTCGCCGAATACGGCCAGAAGAACCTGCTCGCCAGCACGATCCGCTTCATCAACGACATCCTGCTGTCGGCGCCGTCGATCGTCATCGGCCTGTTCGTGTACGCGATCGTCGTCGCGAAGTCGGGGCGTTTCTCGGGCTGGGCCGGCGTGATCGCGCTCGCGCTGCTGCAGATTCCGATCGTGATCCGCACGACCGAGAACATGCTCAAGCTCGTGCCGAACGCGCTGCGCGAAGCGGCCGTCGCGCTCGGCACGCCGAAGTGGCGCATGGTGCTGAAGATCACGCTGCGCGCGTCGGTCGGCGGGATCGTGACGGGCGTGCTGCTCGCGGTCGCGCGGATCGCCGGCGAAACGGCGCCGCTGCTGTTCACCGCGCTGTCGAACCAGTTCTTCTCGGTCGACATGAGTCAGCCGATGGCGAACCTGCCGGTCACGATCTACAAGTTCGCGATGAGCCCGTTCGCGGAATGGCAGTCGCTCGCATGGGCGGGCGTGTTCCTGATTACGCTCGGGGTGCTCGGACTGAACGTCCTGGCGCGCTCGATCTTCTCGAAAAAGTAACGGCGGAGCAATCCGATGAATATGGCAGAAAGCCACCTGAATCCCGTCGAGCGCACCGCTGCGCCCGCCGGCACGCAAGACGCGGCGCACGGCCGTCCGCTCGCGCCGCTGAACGCGAAGATCGAGGTCAACAACCTCAACTTCTTCTACAACAAGTTCCACGCGCTGAAGAACATCAACCTGCGCATTCCCGAAGGGAAGGTGACGGCGTTCATCGGCCCGTCGGGCTGCGGCAAGTCGACGCTGCTGCGCACGTTCAACAAGATGTTCGCGCTCTATCCGGAGCAGCGCGCCGAAGGCGAAATCCTGATGGACGGCGAGAACCTGCTGACGACGAAGCGCGACATCTCGCTGCTGCGCGCACGGATCGGCATGGTGTTCCAGAAGCCGACCCCGTTCCCGATGTCGATCTACGACAACATCGCGTTCGGCGTGAAGATGTTCGAAAAGCTCACGCGCTCGGAAATGGACGACCGCGTCGAGTGGGCGCTCACGAAGGCCGCGCTGTGGAACGAAGTGAAGGACAAGCTGGGCCAGAGCGGCTACGGGCTGTCGGGCGGCCAGCAGCAGCGTCTGTGCATCGCGCGCGGCATCGCGATCCGTCCGGAAGTGCTGCTGCTCGACGAGCCGTGCTCGGCGCTCGACCCGATCTCGACCGGCCGCATCGAGGAGCTGATCGCGGAGCTGAAGAGCGACTACACGGTCGTGATCGTCACGCACAACATGCAGCAGGCCGCACGCTGCTCGGATTACACGGCCTACATGTACCTGGGCGAGCTGATCGAGTTCGGCGAAACCGAAAAGATCTTCATCAAGCCGGTGCGCAAGGAAACGGAAGACTACATCACCGGCCGCTTCGGCTGATGACGGAGAACAACAGTCATGTCGGATAAACATCTGTCGAGCCAGTTCGACGCGGACCTGAATGCCGTGTCGTCGAAAGTACTGGAAATGGGCGGACTCGTGGAGTCGCAGATCGTCGGCGCGATGCACGCGCTGAACGAATTCGATCGCGAGCGCGCCGAGAAGGTGATCGCGGCCGAGGAAACGCTGAACGCGATGGAAGTGGACATCGACCAGGAATGCGGCAACATCATCGCGCGGAGACAGCCTGCCGCGCGTGACCTGCGTCTTTTGATGTCGATCTCGAAAACGATTACGAACCTCGAGCGTGCCGGCGACGAAGCGGAGAAGATCGCGAAGCGCGTGCGCCGCCTGATCGACGAGCCGGCCGCGCGCGCGGTCAACATCGCCGAGATCAAGGTGTCGGGCGAGATGGCCGTGACGATCCTGCGCCGCGCGCTCGATGCGTTCGCGCGCCTCGATACGGTGGCCGCCGCGCAGATCGTCAAGGACGACAAGGAAATCGACCAGGAATTCCGCGCGTTCGTGCGCAAGCTCGTGTCGTACATGCAGGAAGACCCGCGCACGATCTCGGTCGGCCTCGAATACCTGTTCATCGCGAAGGCGATCGAACGGATCGGCGACCACGCGAAGAACATCGCCGAATTCATCATCTACATCGTGAAGGGCACCGACGTGCGGCACCAGCCGCGCGACACGCTCGATCGCGAAGCCAACAGTTAATCGACTCCGTACAGGAAGAACAGAGGTGCCGATGCCCAGCAACATTCTCGTCGTTGAAGATGAGCCCGCGATTTCCGAACTGATCTCGGTGAATCTCCAGCACGCCGGTCACTGCCCGATCCGTGCGTACAACGCCGAACAGGCGCAGAACCTGATCAGCGACGTGCTGCCCGATCTCGTGCTGCTCGACTGGATGCTGCCGGGCAAGTCCGGCATCGCGTTCGCGCGCGACCTGCGCAACAACGAACGGACCAAACACATCCCGATCATCATGCTCACCGCCCGCGGCGACGAGCAGGACAAGGTGCTCGGCCTCGAAATCGGTGCGGACGACTACGTGACGAAGCCGTTCTCGCCGAAGGAACTGATGGCGCGGATCAAGGCCGTGCTGCGCCGCCGCGCGCCGCAGCTGACCGAGGACGTCGTGTCGATCAACGGGCTGCGCCTCGACCCGGCCACGCATCGCGTCGCCGCGCACGGCGACGGCAGCGAGATCAAGCTCGATCTCGGCCCGACCGAGTTCCGCCTGCTGCATTTCTTCATGACGCATCCGGAGCGCGTGCACAGCCGCACGCAACTGCTCGACCAGGTGTGGGGCGACCACGTGTTCGTCGAGGAGCGTACCGTCGACGTGCACATCAAACGATTGCGCGCGGCCTTGAAACCGGCCGGCTGCGATGCGATGATCGAAACCGTGCGCGGCAGCGGCTACCGCCTCGCCAAGCACGCGTAACGTATCCGGGCATGCCGTGTGCCGCGGCATGCCGTTCCTTCTTTCGGACGCTGAATCATGAACATCATCTGGGCGCGCTTCCTGGTGTCGCTCGTGCTGCTCGTGCTGATCGGCGTATTGGTCGGCGTCTTCGCCGGCCCGACCGCGGGCCTCGTGTTCGTGGTCGTGATGCTGGTCGCGCAGGGCTTTTTCAGCACCTTCCATACGCAGCGTCTGTGGCGCCTGCTCGATGCGCCGGTCTACGGCGAAGTGCCGAGCGCGCCGGGCATCTGGGGCGAGATCTACTACCGGCTGCACAAGCTCGCGAAACAGTGGCATGCGCAGGTGCGGCAGGTCGAACAGCAGCATTCGCGCTTCATCCAGGCGATCCAGGCGTCGCCGAACGGCGTCGCGATGCTCGACGACCACGACCAGATCGAGTGGTGCAACGCGATCGCCGAAGTCCATTTCGGCCTCGATGCGAAGCGCGACCTGCGCCAGCACATCACGAACCTGGTGCGCCATCCCGATTTCGTCCGCTACCTGAACGCGCAGCATTACGACGAGACGCTGTTGATGCGCGGCATGGGCGACTCGCGGCAGAACGTGCTGGCCGTGCAGGTGTTTCCGTACGGCGAGAACCGCAAGCTGCTGCTCACGCAGGACATCACCGAGCTCGAGCGTACCGACGCGATGCGGCGTGACTTCGTCGCGAATGTGTCGCACGAGCTGAAGACGCCGCTCACCGTGCTGTCGGGCTTCCTGGAGACGATGCGCGAGCTGCCGCTGAACGAGGAGGACCGCGCGCGCTATCTCGACATGATGGAGCAGCAGGCGTCGCGGATGCGGCACATCGTGACCGACCTGCTGGTGCTCGCGAAGCTGGAAGGCGAGAGCAAGCCGCCGGTCGATCACGCGATCGACATGCGTGCGGTGTTCGACCATCTGAAGGAGGATGCGCAGACGCTGTCGAGCGGGCATCACGACATCGCGTTCTCGATCGACGAGACGCTCGGTGTCACCGGTGCGCAGACGGAATTGTTCAGCGCGTTCGCGAATCTCGTCACGAACGCGATCCGCTATACGCCGGACGGCGGCAAGATCGTCGTGTCGTGGCGGCGCGAGGGCGCGCAGGGCGTGTTTTCCGTCACGGACAGCGGCTTCGGGATTCCGGCCGCCGACCTGCCGCGGCTCACCGAACGCTTCTACCGCGTCGATCGCAGCCGTTCGCGCGACACGGGCGGCACGGGCCTCGGCCTCGCGATCGTCAAGCACGTGCTGCAGCGGCACGATGCGCATCTGTACGTGCAGAGCGAGGAAGGGCGCGGCAGTACGTTCACCGCGCGGTTCCCGGGCTCGCGCATCATCGCGATCCGGCCGGCCGCCTACGAAGCATGATCGCGTCGCGTTCCGGCGTTAAAAAAGCAGCCCGCGGGCTGCTTTTTTCATGGCGATGCGGTACGTCGCCCGCATCGCACCGACGGCTCACGAACAGAACTTCGCGAGCAGCCCGAGTTGCGCGTTGCGAATCGTCTTGCCCGCGCGGCGCCGGCGATAGTGGCCGTCGCTGTGCATCTGCCATGCCGACTGGTTGTCGCCGAGGCACACCGACAGCCCCTCGGCGATCACGCGCCGCTTGAGCTTGCGATCGCGGATCGGGAACGCGACTTCGACGCGGCGGAACAGGTTGCGGTCCATCCAGTCGGCACTCGACAGGTAGACGTCCTCGGCGCCGCCTGCGTGGAAATAGTAGATCCGGTGGTGTTCGAGGAAGCGGCCGACGATCGAGCGCACCGTGATGTTTTCCGACAGCCCCGGCACGCCGGGCTTCAGCGCGCAGACGCCGCGCACGATCAGGTCGACCTTGACGCCGGCCTGCGACGCTTCGTACAACGCAGCGATCACCGATGGCTCGAGCAGCGCGTTCATTTTCGCGACGATGCGCGCGCGCTTGCCGGCCTGCGCGTTGTCGATCTCCGCGCGAATCGAATCGATGATGCGCGGATGCAGCGTGAACGGCGACTGCCACAGCTCGTGCAGCGTCAGTTCGCCGCCGATGCCGGTCAGTTGCTGGAACACGTGATGAACGTCCTCGCAGATCTTCTGGTCAGCCGTCATCAGCCCGAAGTCGGTGTAGAGGCGCGCGGTGCGCGGATGGTAGTTGCCGGTGCCGAGGTGCACGTAGCGGCGCAGCGATGCCTTGCCGGCCTGCACGACGCGCCGCACGATCAGCATCATCTTCGCGTGGCACTTGTGGCCGACCACGCCGTACACGACATGCGCGCCGACGGCTTCGAGCTGCGACGCCCAGTTGATGTTGGTTTCCTCGTCGAAGCGCGCGAGCAGCTCGACGACGACGGTCACTTCCTTGCCGTTGCGCGCGGCTTCCATCAGCGCGTCCATCAGCGGCGAGTCGGTGCCGGTGCGGTAGATCGTCTGCTTGATCGCGACGACGCTCGGATCCTTCGCGGCCTGCTGCAGCAGCTCGAGCACCGGCTGGAAGCTCTCGTACGGGTGGTGCAGCAGGAGGTCGCCGGCGTCGATCGCATCGAACATCGTCGGCGCGTTGGCGATTGCCGCGGGAGTCGACGCGGTGAACGGCGTGAACTTCAGGTCGGGTCGATCGACGAGATCGGGAATCTGCATCAGGCGCACGAGGTTCACGGACCCGGCCACGCGATAGCAGTCCTTGTCGCCGAGTTCGCTTTCCTCGAGCAGGCGTCGCACGATGTGCAGCGGCGTGTCCGCCGATACTTCGAGGCGTACCGCGTTGCCGAGGTGGCGCGCGGGCAGCTCGCCCTGCAGCGCGACACGCAGGTTGGTGATTTCGTCTTCGTCGACGAACAGCTCGCTGTTGCGCGTGATGCGGAACTGGTTGCAGCTCTTCACGACGAGTTGCGGGAACAGTTCGCCGACGAAGCGCTGCATGAACGAGCTCAGCAGCACGAAGCCGTGCTCGAAACCCGACAGCGCGTGCGGCATGCGCACCACGCGCGGCAGCGCGCGCGGCGCCTGCACGATGCCCATCACGGCCTGGCGGCCGAACGCGTCGCGGCCTTCGAGCTCGACGACGAAGTTCAGGCTCTTGTTCAGCACGCGCGGGAACGGGTGCGCCGGATCGAGGCCGATCGGCGTCAGCACGGGCAGCAGCTCGTCGAGGAAGTAGTGTCGCGCCCATTCGAGCTGCTCGTCGTTCCACGTGTCGCTCGCGTGGAAGTAGATGCCTTCCTGTTCGAGCGCGGGCAGCACGGTTTCGTGCAGCATCGTGTACTGTCGATGGACGAGCCGCTGCGCGCGTTCGACGACGAGATCGTAAGCGTGCTGTAACGACATGCCGTCGGGCGTCAGCGCGCCGGGGTTGTCGCGGATCTGCTCCTGCAGGCCGGCCATCCGGACTTCGAAGAATTCGTCGAGGTTGCTGCTGGTGATGCAGATGAAGCGCAGGCGCTCGAGCAACGGGACTTGCGGATCGGCCGCCTGGGCCAGCACGCGCTCGTTGAAACCGAGGATGCCGAGTTCACGATTGAGAAGCGGGTAACGGACGGACATCGGCAGAGTAGGGGGTAATTCAGGCGATGATTCGAAAGGACGCTCGGAAACTCTCACGGTACGATGACGTGCTGATGACAATAATGGTTTTATATCGGGAAATTCTACGCCGTAACCCTTTCGTCGCATAAATGTTTCGGCTATATGGAATCGAGCAGTGTGCATGCCCGTGAAGCGTGGCAACGGCAAGCGTTCCACGCTTAAAATGTCGCCTTTGATTGATCGCCCTCGGTTGCCGGAACGGCTGCCGCGGAAGAACGCGCACGGAGCCCCCTTCTGATGGTTACAACTCCCCACTTGCTGGCTGCCGTGGATCTCGGCTCGAACAGCTTCCGGCTGATCGTCGGGCGCGTCGAGGAAACGCCGGCAGGCAGCCAGATCTATCCGGTCGACGCGCTGCGCGAGCCGGTCCGGCTGGCCGCGGGCCTGTCGAGCGACAAGATGCTCGACCGCGCGTCGCAGGAGCGTGGCTGGGAGGCGCTCAAGCGGTTCGGCGAGCGCCTGCGCGATTTTCATCCCGATCATGTGCGCGCGGTGGCGACCAACACGCTGCGTGTCGCGAAGAACGCCGCGGAATTTCTCGGCGAGGCCGAGGCGGCGCTCGGGTTCCCGATCGAAGTGATCGCGGGCCGCGAAGAGGCGCGCCTCATCTATGCGGGCGCCGCGCACTCGGTGCCGGCGAGCGCCGGCAAGCGGCTCGTCGTCGACATCGGCGGCGGCTCGACCGAATTCATCATCGGCTCGCACTACACGCCGATCGTGATGGAGAGCCTCTATATCGGCTGCGTGAGCCATAGCCGCACGTTCTTCCCGGCCGGCAACGTCGACGAGTACACGATGCGGCAGGCCGAACTCGCGGCCAAGCGCGAGATCCAGATTATTTCGAGCGAGTACAAGAAGGCCGGCTGGGACCAGGCGATCGGCTCGTCCGGCACCGCGCGCGCGCTCGCGGAACTCGTCGAGGCGAACGGCTTCAACGATCCGGGCATCACGCACGGCATTTCGCGCGGCGGGCTCGAGCGGCTGAAGCGCGCGCTGATCAAGTCGGAGAACGTCAACCGGCTGAAGCTGATCGCGCTGAAGCCCGACCGCGTGCCGGTGCTCGCGGGTGGCCTAGCGATCATGCTGGCGGTGTTCGAGGAACTCGGCGTCGACTACGTCGACACGACCGACGGCGCGCTGCGCCTCGGCGTGCTGTACGACCTGCTCGGCCGGACGCAGCACGAGGACATGCGTGCGGTGACCGTCGAGGGTTTCACGCGCCGCTACGGCGTCGATCGCGCGCAGGCCGAGCGGATCGGGGCGCTCGCGGCGCGTTTCTACGACGAGCTCGAGGAAGACGACGAGGAAGCGCGCGAGGAAGGGCGGATGTTCCTCGGCTGGGCGGCTGCGTTGCACGAGATCGGCCTGTCGATCTCGCACAGCGCGTATCACAAGCATTCGGCCTATATCGCGAGCAATGCGGACATGCCGGGTTTTTCGCGCACCGACCAGGCCCGGCTCGCCGCGCTCGTGCTCGGCCATGCGGGCAAGCTCGGCAAGCTGTCGCAGTCGCGTGAGGTCGAGTGGCCGCTGCTGTTCTGCCTGCGGCTCGCGGCGCTGCTGTGCCGGCGCCGGACCGATGCGGGGCTCCCCGATATTTCCGTCTCGCAGATGAAGAAGGGCGGTTATGAGGTGCGCCTGCCGAACGCGTGGGTCGAGCAGAACCCGTTGACCGACTACAGCCTCAGCCAGGAGGCGGCGGAGTGGGAGAAGGTCGGTATCCCGTATCGCGTGGTGTATACCGGCGCGTGACGGGGCGATAGCGGGCCCGGAAGGTGTTTCGGGATGCCACGAGCCGGGTGGGCGGTATGCTGCGCCATCCGTTCGGCGCGGCCGCACGCTCGTGCTGGCGGCCCGCTCAGTCCGACGAGCAGACGATCGCGGTCAGGAACGGGAATGCCTGCTTGACGGTGGCGTCGCTGCCGGCCTTGCGCACGGCTTCCTCGACCGAGCCCTTCGTGCCGCGTACGACGACGCCGTAGGCCCAGTCGCCGATCGGCGTGCCGTCGCCCGGACGGAAGATCGGGTCGTTCGCCTGGTAGCCGAGCACGACATAGACGCCGAAGCCGTAGGCCGTCAGCGGGTGGTTCGTGCGGAACGCATTGACCGAGTTCGATTCGACGTGCATCGGCTCCGACTGGATGTCGCCGGCGGCGAGCAACGGTGCGACGAACTTGTGGCCGGTCGAATGGCAGTCGAGCGCGTCGTCGAGCGCTTTCGCCGACGCGGTGCCGGCGGCGGTGGTCGCGAGCATGAGCAGCGACGCGCAGAGGGCTGGCTTGAGAACGTTGTTTTTCATGCGCGGTTGCCGGGTTGTTTCACACGTATTATCGCGTGTTCCAGCAAGTTTCGTGCGCGGGCTTGACGGCGGATGCGCGGGCGCATCGACGTGGTGGCGGGCCCGTACCCGGGCCGCCGCGCGCTGCGGGAAATGGGTAGGCGATTCCAGGGCCGGTAAAAAGCGCCCGTAAACGGAAAAGGGGCTACGGTGTTCAACCGTAACCCCTTGATTCCTGTGGTCGGAGCGAAAGGATTCGAACCTTCGACCCTCTGATCCCAAATCAGATGCGCTACCAGGCTGCGCTACGCTCCGACGAGCCAAAGATAATAACGTCGAATGGCCGATTCGGTCAATCACGATATGCGGGTAAATGCCGCGGCGGCGAGCGGTCCGCGATTTGCGACAATTCACGGGACGATCGGCCGGCCCGTACGCATGCGCGCGCGGGCGCTCGCCGAAGCAAGGAGAACATCATGATGAACCTGATCCTGTGGCGTCACGCCGAAGCCGAAGATTACGCAACGAGCGATCTCGCGCGCCAGTTGACCGTGCGCGGCCGCAAGGACGCGCAGGCGATGGCCAAATGGCTGCGCGGGCGGCTCGAGACGAATACCGTGATTCTCGCGAGCCCGGCGGCGCGCACCGTGCAGACCGTGGAGGCGCTGACCGACCAGTACCGGACCGTCGACGCGCTCGCGCCGGGCGGCGGCGTCGACGACGTGCTGACGGCGGCCGGCTGGCCGGAAGGCATCGCGCCGACGGTCGTGATCGTCGGCCACCAGCCGACGCTCGGCAGCGTCGCCGCGCAGCTGGTCGCCGGCAGCGACGACAGCTGGAGCGTCAAGAAGGGCGGAATCGTGTGGCTGGCGAGCCGCACGCGCGACGGCAACCGGCAGGCCGTGCTGCGGGCGGTACTGACGCCCGAACTGGTGTAAAGCCCCGTCTGAATAGGTTTGAAGGGATTGATCATACGGTTTCGCAAGCTTTCTGCTAAAGTCAATTCGGCGACACGTCATTGAAAGGACACGGTCGTGCCACATAACGGTCACGGCCGATTACTACATTGGCGGGCATGTCGTCCTATTCCTTACGATCAGGAAAGCCTAATGCGAGAACTGCCGACGCCTACGCTCCCCTTTGCCTCGCTGCCCCTCGACACGTCGCGGCGCCACCTGCCGCGCGCCAGTGAAACCGTCACATCCGAGTATCGCCTGCGCGCCGCATGGGCGCGCACGGAAGACGAATTGCGCGAAGCCCAGCGCCTGCGCTTCAGCGTGTTCGCCGAAGAGATGGGCGCGCAGGTCAGCGGCCCGTCCGGTCTCGACGTCGATCCGTTCGACGCGTATTGCGACCACCTGCTGGTCCGCGATCTCGACACGCTGAAAGTCGTCGGCACGTACCGCGTGCTGCCGCCGCACCAGGCGGCGCGGGTCGGCCGCCTGTACGCCGAAGGCGAATTCGACCTGTCGCGCCTCACGCACCTGCGCGGCAAGATGGTCGAGGTCGGCCGCTCGTGCGTGCACAGCGACTATCGCAGCGGCGCCGTCATCATGGCGCTGTGGGGCGGGCTGGGCGCGTACATGATGCAGAACGGCTACGAGACGATGCTCGGCTGCGCGAGCGTGTCGATGGCCGACGGCGGCCACTACGCGGCGAACCTGTACCAGTCGCTGTCGGCCGGCTCACTGACTGCGCCCGAGTATCGCGCGTTCCCGCACACGGCCCTGCCGGTCGACGAACTGCAGACGGGCACCGTCGTTGCGCCGCCGCCGCTGATCAAGGGTTATCTGCGTCTTGGCGCGAAGATTTGCGGCGCACCGGCCTGGGATCCCGACTTCAACTGCGCGGATTTCCTGACGCTGTTCCGCCTGTCGGACATCAACGCGCGCTACGCCCGCCACTTCCTGGGCTGAGCGGTCCGAATCGCATCGCGCCCTCTGAGGGCGCGCTGCGCGCAAGCGAACGCCGTCGCGTGGCAGACGTCACGCGACGGCGTTCGTGTATCCGGTCGATGTGTGTGTATCGGGCCCCGATAATTTCGGCGACATGCGGCGATCACCGTGCCGCCGAGCGGCACGTTCGCGCCGGCCCCGGGGACGGGCCGGACGGCAGCGACGCGCTCAGTGCTTGCGCCGCCAGTCGAGCAGGTGGTGTTCCGCCATCCAGTGGTGGATCATCCCTTCGCCTTCATGGCTGCGCTTGTATTCGCGCGACTCGAAGTACGACAGCGCGACGAGCACCATCAGACCGATGAACAGGCCGATCAGGCCCGCAATTTCTTCAGACGACATGGCAGCCTCCTTTCAACGGCACAGCGCCATGCGTACATAGTAGGACATGCGCGGCGCAACCCCGAAACCCGATTTCCGCTAGACTCGGCGCGGTCTCGGCGTGCGTTCGGCGCGCCGTTTTCCGGAGCCCTACCTGATGACCCGTTTCGTGCTGGCCGTGCTGGCCGCATCCCTCCTTGCCGCTTGCAGCAGCGATCCCCGTCAAGCGCGCCGCGGCCACCCGCCGGAAGATCCGGCCGACTATCACGGCGTGCCGACCGACATGACGCCGCCGTCGATGCTCGACGCGCCGTCGCCGAAACCCGTGCAGTCGCAGTAACGGTCGGCCGGGGCCGCTGTCACGCGCGGGCTGCCGATGCGGCCTGCGGGTCGGCGCCGACCCGCCGCAACAGCGCCGGCAGATAGCGCGCGAGCGTCGCGCCGCGCGCCGCCATGAACAGCAGCAGCGCGAACCACAGGCCGTGATTGCCGAACGTGCCGACGGCGGCGAGCGTGGCCGCGACGAAGATCGACAACGACGCGACCATCGCGCGCATCAGCGATTGCGTCTGCGTGGCGCCGATGAACACGCCGTCGAGCAGGAAACCCCAGACCGACACGATCGGCGAGATCGCGGCCCACGGCAGGTAGCGCAGTGCGACGGCGCGGATCTCGGCCTGATCGGTCAGGCGCGCGACGATCCAGCCGCCTGCGGCCCAATAAACGAGCGCGAACAGCAGCGCGCCGAGTGCCGACCAGAACAGCGTGACGCGCACGGCTTGCCGGAATGCGCGGCGATCGCGCGCGCCGGCCGCCGCGCCGACGAGCGCCTCGGCCGCATGCGCGAAGCCGTCGAGGCCGTACGCCATGAAGGTCTGGAAATTCAGCAAGAGCGCATTCGCGGCGAGCGTCGCGTCGCCTTGTTGTGCGCCGAGATGCGCGAACCATCCGAAGGCGCCGAGCAGGCACAGCGTGCGCAGGAAGATGTCGCGATTGAGCGCGATCAGCCGCTTGAGCGCCGCACGGTCGGCAAGCGCGCGTACCGCGAGCGGTGCGAGGCCGCGCGGCCGCAGCCGCCACAGCATCCATGCACCGAGCGCGAAGCCGCACGCGTCCGCGGTGGCGGTCGCGGCGCCGATGCCGGCGATCCCCCAGCCGAAACCATACACATAGAGCAGCACGGCACCGATGTTCACCGCATTGATGAACACCTGCGCGACGAGCGCGAGTCGGACGCGCTGCATGCCGAGCAGGTAGCCGAGCACCACGTAGTTCGCGAGCGCGAACGGGGCGCTCCAGATCCGTGCGTGGCTGTACCCGAGCGCCGTCGCGCGGACGGCCTCGCTGCCGCCGAGCGCGGACAGCGCGAACGACAGCAGCGGCACCTGCAGCGCAAGCACCGCGGCGCCGAGCGCGAATGCGACGATCAGCGCGCGCAGCAGGTTCAGGCGGATCCCGGCGGCGTCGCCGGCGCCATGCGCCTGCGCGACGAGGCCGGTCGTCCCCATCCGCAGGAAGCCGAAGCCCCAGAACACGAAATTGAAGAACAGCCCGCCGAGCGCGACGCCGCCGAGATATTGCGCGCCGTCGAGGTGGCCGGCGACGGCCGTGTCGACGGCGCCGAGGATCGGTTGCGTCAGGTTCGCGAGGACGATCGGGAACGCGAGCGCGAGGACGCGCCGATGCGTGACGGCGGCCGACGCGCTACCGGCCCCGTGCGGTAAGGCGGATTCGGACATGGTGGACGCGTCAGGCGCGTTCCTGCACGCAGACCCACGGCGAGACGACGACCGCCCACAGCTCCGGATTGCGCGCCGCGTAGTCGGCGGCGGTCTCGGCCGGCATGGGCGCGACGAGGCCGGACGACAGCCAGCGCGTGACCTGTTCGGTGTCGTCGCTGGCGACCGCTTCCGCGACGCTGACGAGATCGAGGTCGCGCGCAACGGACAGCAGCTTGCCCTGCGCGAAGAAGCGCTCGAGATCGCACCAGTCGATCTTGGCGGTTTCGCCGAGGAGTTTGGCGTAGAGCGGGCTGTGCGACGCGCCCGCGGCGGCGTGTTGATCAGAGGACATCGGTTTCTTGGAAAGACTGCGTGGCGCCACTATAAACCATCCGGCCGGGCGGGCCGAGCGGGGACAGTGCGCTCACGCGTCGCGCAGCGCGCGCCGCACGATCTTGCCGGTCGCGGTCATCGGCAGGCTGTCGACGAACGCGATCGCGCGCGGATACTCGTGCGCGGCGAGCCGCGTGCGCACGTGGGCCTGCAGTGTGCTGACGAGCGCTGCGTCGCCGACGTGGCCGGGGTTCAGCACGACGAATGCCTTGACGATCTCGGTACGCGTCGCGTCGGGCACGCCGACGACGGCCGCCATCCGCACCGCCGGATGCGTGAGCAGGCAGTCCTCGATCGGGCCGGGGCCGATCCGGTAACCGGCGCTTGTGATCACGTCGTCGTCGCGGCCGACGAAGCGCACGAAGCCGTCGGCGTCGATCGTGCCCGTATCGCCGGTGAGCAGGTAGTCGCCCGCGAACTTGTCGCGCGTCGCGTCGGGGTTGCGCCAGTATTCGAGAAACATCACCGGGTCGGGGCGGCGTACCGCGATGCGGCCTTCGACGCCGGGCGGCAGCGGCGTGCCGTCCGCATCGACGATCGCGACCGCATGACCGGGCACCGCCTTGCCGATCGCGCCGGGCTGCGCATCGAACAGCGCCGCGCATGACGACAGCACCATGTTGCACTCGGTTTGCCCGTAGAACTCGTTGATCGTCACGCCGAGCGCGTCGCGGCCCCACGCCGTCAGTTCGGTGCCCAGTGATTCGCCGCCGCTCGCGACCGATTTCAGCGACAGCGCGTAACGTTCGCGTGGCGCCGTGACCGCGCGCATCAGCTTCAGCGCGGTGGGCGGCAGGAACGCGTGAGTGACGCCGTGCCGCGCCATCAGCGCGAATGCCGCGTCACCGTCGAATTTCTCGAAGCGGTGCGCGAGCACCGGCACGCCGTGATGCCATGACGGCAGCAGCACGTCGAGCAACCCGCCGATCCATGCCCAGTCGGCGGGCGTCCAGAACAGGCGCGCGTCGCGCGGGAAGCACTGCTGCGACATCTCGACGCCCGGCAAGTGGCCGAGCAGCACGCGATGCGCGTGCAGCGCGCCCTTCGGTTTGCCCGTCGTGCCGGACGTGTAGATGATCAGAGCCGGATCGTCGGCGGCCGTATCCACCGGCACGAAATCCGGCGCCTCGGCGGCGAGCGCCGCATCGTAGCGCAGCACGCCGGGCACGTCGGGCGCATCGTCGCCGATGCAGTAGACGGTATGCAGCGCCGGCAGTTGCGCGCGCAGCGGCGCGATCTTCGTGTAGCCGGCCGCGTCGGTGACGAGCGCGGCTGCCTCGCTGTTCGCGAGCCGGTACTCGAGCGCGTCGACGCCGAACAGCGTGAAGAGCGGTACCGCGATCGCGCCGAATTTGTACGCGGCGAGGTGCGCGATGGCCGTTTCGGGCCCTTGCGCGAGAAAGATGCCGATCCGGTCGCCGCGCCGCAGGCCGGCACGCGCGAAGCTGTTCGCGAGCCGGTTAGAAGCATTCCTCAGGTCGTCGAACGTGAGGCGCGAAACGTCGCCTTGCGCCGTTTCGTGGATCAGCGCGACGCGTCCGCTGCCGTCGGCCCATTTGTCGCACACGTCCACGCCGATGTTGTAGCGCGCCGGAAGGTCCCACCGGAAGCGGGCGAGGAGGTGATCGTAGCGGTCGGCGGCGGGCAGCATCGCGTGGTCTCCTGATGTCGAGCGGGGCGTCCGGTGAGCGGCTTACATCAGGATTTCACGCAGACGAATCCACAATGGTGTTTGCTGATAGGGAATGTTCGGACTCGTCCAGTAGGCGAGCCTCAGTGCACGATTTCACAATGACGCATAAGATCAAGACAAAACAGTGGTGTGACCATGGATTTGCTTCTGATAGCTGCGGGGTTCAGCCTGATCGGAATCGGTGTGCTGGTGGCGTTTGCTCGTCATGTCGATCCGTTGTCCGGCCGTGTCACCGGACGTCTGCGCAAGCGCTGACGCGACTTTTTTCCGTTTTCGCCGCGACGGCACGCGATGCGTGCCGGCATCGCGCGCCGTCTGTCGTGCGCTCAACGCGCCGGCAGGTAGCGTGACGGATCGATCGAGCGGCCGCCATAGCGCAGCTCGAAATGCAGCGCGACACGATCGCTGTCGCTGTTGCCCATCTCGGCGATCGATTGCCCTTGCGTGACCGATTGGCCTTCCTTCACCAGCAGCGCGCGGTTGTGCGCGTAGGCCGTCAGGTAATCGGCGTTGTGCTTCAGGATGATCAGATTGCCGTAGCCGCGCAGCCCGTTACCGGCATAGACGACGACACCCGGCGCGGCCGCGACGACCGGCGTGCCCGGCGAATTCGCGATGTCGATGCCCTTCGATTTCGAGCCGTCGAACGTGCGTACCACGTTGCCGGCCGCCGGCCAGATCAGCGCAATGCTCGTGGCCGGCTTCACGGCCGATTCGACCGGCGCGGAAGGGGCCGGGCGTGCGCGGCCCGCGCTGCCGGTGCCGGTGGTCGATGCGGTGGTCGTGCCGGGCGGCGGCGCGACGCGCAGCACCTGGCCGACTTCGATCGCATCGGGGTTCGTCATCTGGTTCCAGCGCACGATGCTCTGTACCGACGTGCGGTTGTCGCGCGCGATCTTGTAGAGCGTGTCGCCACGCTCGACGCGATAGAACCCGGGGCCGACGGGCGCGGAGCCGCACGCGACGAGCAGGGCGGCGCAGGCGGCTGCGAAGAGTCGCTTCGTTGTTGTTCCGAACATTGAACCTCGCAAAACCCTGCCGCGCGTGACGCGGCAGGCAACACAAAACGTCCGATTTTAACGGGTTCGACCCGCGCACCGCAGTTTCGGTCGCTACCGGGGCCGCCGTGCCCCGGTTCGGTGCGTGTCGAATCAGCCGGCGAGCGGGGCGACACGGATCCGCAGCGTGGCCGTTTCAGTCGCGCCCGGCGCGAGCATGCGCAGGCCGCGGCCGTTGTGGATCGCATCGGGCAGGCCGAGCCACGGCTCGACGCAATAGAAGTCCGAATCCGGCTTTTCGGTCCACGTCGTGACCGCGTACCACGGGATCGAGCCCGGCACGTCGAGTGCGATCTCGATCGTGCGGCGGCGGCCCGGCATCACGATGCGCACCGGTGCGGACGGCTCGCCGTCGAGGCAGTGGAAGCGGTCGAGGATCTCCGGATCGTCGAGGCGGTAACGGACCTCGCCCGGTTCGAGCGGGCTGATCGAGCCGTCCGCGCGCTGGTGGCAACGGCGGGTCGGTGGCAACTCGAGGCGGGTGTCGGCCCGCTCGCCGTGCGGCAGCGCGAAATAGAAATGGTGGCCGGCGTAGTAGGGCAGCGGCGTGTCGCCGCGATTGGTCGTCGTCAGCGCGACTTCCAGCGTATGGGCGTCCGCCAGGCGGTAGGTCGTTTCGAACCGGAAATCGAACGGATAGCTCGCGCGCAGCGTGTCGTTCGCGTCGAGCGTCATCGACAACGCGGCGCCGTCGGCCGACGGCTGCGCGTCGAACGGCAGATCGCGCGCGAAACCGTGCATCGGCAGGTCGCGAACCACGCCGGCGGCGTCGCGCCAGCGGCCGAGTTCGCCGTCGACGCGGTGGCGGCCGAGGAACGGGAACAGCAGCGGATTGCCGCCGCGCACGCGGGCGAGGTTGCTCCAGTCGGCGGTTTCCGGCCAGAAGATCACCGGTTCGCCATCGACGTGCCAGGACAGCAGGCGGCCACCGAATTGCGGGGCGACCCGGACGAGCGACGGGCCGGCGTGAAGTTCGTGAATGTCGTGTTGCTGGAAGATCGGCATGGCGAATCGGGTTGGGCGGGTGAGGGGAGCAACGTGCGTTCCATTATCGGGCCGCGACCGCTCGGGGAAAACCCTTCTCGGGAAATTGCGAGTTTTTAACACTGTCGACGGTCTGGATAATGCCTCTAAACCGGTGATGTTGCCGGGTCATGACACTTCGTGGAGGGGGCCATGGATCTGGCAATGGCAATGGGTATCGCACTGTTCGGCATGTTTACCGGCAGCACGGTATTATTTTTCTATCAGCTCGGCCGCTGACGGCAATTCCTGCCGAAGTGGACAAGCCCGCCATGCAAATGGCGGGCTTTTTGCTTTCTGCGCGCTTACAAATTGCAAGTGTTTGTGTGCATTGCCGCAATATCCTGCCAAATGCCTTGGCGCAGTAATCCTGGCTCGGCATAATCGGGGCGCGTTTTTCAGGACGCGCATCGCGTCGTCCGCCTTCCTTCCCGCTTAATCTTTACTAAAAGGACCGACGCGTGAGCCTCTGGTTTCTGGTATTCCTGAGCGTCCTGCAGGGCGTCACCGAACTCTTCCCCGTCAGCAGCCTCGGCCATACGCTGCTCGTGCCGGCGCTGTTCGGCATGCACATCGACAAGCATGCGCCGCAACTGCTGCCCTTCCTCGTCGCGCTCCACCTCGGCACCGCGCTGGCGCTGCTGTGGTACTTCCGCGCGCGCTGGATCGCACTGATCGGCGGTTTCTTCGCGCAGCTCGGCGGCCGCAAGAACGACGACGGGCACCTGATGTGGGCGCTGATCATCGGTACGATCCCGACCGGCATCGTCGGCCTGCTGCTGGAAAAGCGCATCGAGCGCGTGTTTCATGATCTGCGGATCGTCGCGATTGCGTTGATCGTCAACGGCGTGTTGCTGTGGCTCGGCGATCGCATCCAGCGCAGCCGCGCCCATCAACCGCCCGAGAAGATGACGTTCAAGCAGGCGTTCTTCGTGGGCCTCGCGCAGATCGGCGCGCTGATTCCGGGCTTCTCGCGCAGCGGGCTGACGATGATCGCCGGCAACGCGGCCGGGCTGACGGCGGAGAAGGCGGCGGAATTCTCGTTCCTGCTCGGCACGCCGATCATCTTTGCCGCGGGCGTGCTCGAATTGCCGAAGCTGTTCCATGCGCGCGACCAGCTCGCCGATGCGCTGCTCGGCGGCGTGCTGACGGCGATCGCCGCGTACCTGAGCGTGCGATTCCTGATGCGCTATTTCGAGGGGCGCGGCCGGCTCGCGTCGTTCGGCGTGTATTGCGTGATCGCCGGCGTGTTCTGCCTCGGCTGGTTCATGCTGCATCCGCAGCCGGTTTGATGCTGCGAGCGCCGGTCTCCGTGATCTGGCGCGATGATCGGGTATAATTTCGGGCTCGGCTTCGTGCCGGGCCCGTTTTGTTTCGGGGTTTCGAGTTGTTTGGGGCGGCGTCGCTGCTGCTTCGTGACTCAAACCCGATGCCGAATGCGGCCCGTGTCAGACCGTGTCTTTTCTCTTTGACCGCCCTTAGCTCAGTTGGATAGAGCAACGGCCTTCTAAGCCGTAGGTCACACGTTCGAATCGTGTAGGGCGGGCCAGCTAGAACCCTTATGCAGCAAGGCTTTGCGCCGCTTCCGACAGCGGCGTTTTTTGTTTCTGCTGAACCGACATTGACAGAAACTTGACGTTGCTGGCGTGCTGAGCCAGATGGCTCGGCGCGAGGTGCGCGTACTTCTGCACCATGGCAACGGTCTCCCAGCCGCCCAGCTCCTTCAGCACCATCAGCGGCGTGCCGCGCTGCACGTGCCAGCTCGCCCAGGTGTGCCGCAGGTCGTGCCAGTTGAAGTCGACCATCCCGGCGGCCTTGCACGCTTGCGCGAAGTCCCGTTTGTCGATCTGCCCGATCAGCTTTGGTGGCCCGTCGCCGCGCGTGTACCCGCGCGTGAAAACGAGATCCGTCGCCGTCTGGGCCCGCCGCACGAGCACGCTCATCGCATCCTCGTTCAACGGCACCGACCGCGCGCGCTTCGACTTCGCGCCCTCGTGCGTGATCCACGCGTTGCACTGCGCGAGATCGAGCTGCGAGACGCGCAGGCCGAACAGCTCGGACTCACGCATCCCGGTCGCCACGGCCACGATTGCCGCGTCGCGCATCCACGGCAGGCGCAACGCGTTGATCATCACCATGATGACCGCCGGCGGCTCCCAGCGTACCCGCACGTCGGGCTCCTCGAACCGCTGGAGCTTCGGCACGCGATCCAGCCACTCCCACTCGACGCACAGGTTCAGCATGCGCCGGATGGTGTTGACGTAGCGGTTGCGCGTGCCAGGCGCGAGCAGCTTGCCGGGCTCTCCGTCGACCAGCTTGTGCGTCGGCAGCGCGTCGAAGATCCTGTCGGCCGTCAGTAGCCGCACCGGCGTCGCGCCGAACTGCGCACGCCAGTACCGCACGTGCCGCACCTTGCCGGCGTAGTCGCGCTGCCCGGCGCACTGCTGAAGGAATCGCACGGCCGCGTCCTCGAACGTGCGTTCAGGCTTCTCCCCGAGCTTGTCCTGCCGCCAGAGGTCAGCCTTCAGCCTGTCGTGGTACTCCTGCGCGGCTTTCTTGTCGCGGGTTTCAGCAGATCGTCTAATGCGCGTGCCGTCTGGCGCGCTGATGTCGAGATGCCAGACACCGGACTTTTTATCTTTGCGGATTGACATTTATCCTCCGTACCGACCCGCAGCGATAGCCGGTGCGGATTGTCACGCGTTTCCGACAGCTCGGCAAGCCGGGCGGGCCAGACCCGCCACAGGCGGGACCCTGGCAGCCGGAAGCCGATCTTCTTGCGCATCGCGAACACGGTGCTGTACGAGAGCTGAAGGCGGTCCGCGACCTGCTGGAGGGTGAGGGCGGTTTCGGGCTCGTCGGTCACATTTCACCCCCTTCGCTGTCGGGCAGGCCGGCGCCGCAGTCGCACGGGCCGCGCGGGAGGGCGGGTGCGTTGTGGACGGCGCAGTCGCTAGCGTGGATGACGTCGGCGCGGCACGCGGGGCACTGACAGTGTTTCGGCTGGCTCGCCGCGGGCGGGCGGATGACTCCCGGATTGACCGGTGTTACAAGGTATTCCGGCGCGCTTTCTACCGCATCGAGTTCGAGCTGCAGCAGGAGCTTTCCCGAGCGGCGAGTGTGCAGTCCGAGATGCTTGGCGCGAAATACCGGCGTCGCAACAGCAATGGTGTGACGCGCGTCGTCGATAATGTCGCGGAGATACGGACCCTGAGGTTCGTCCCGCCACGCACTAAGCCCTGCTGCCCACTTCGAGAGCTGCCGCAGTACCGTCAGCGCATCGGCGCTTTTGTCGGTGGTCATGGGCTGCCTCACTTGACCGTGATGTCCGGCACGATCGCCGCCGGCTTGAACACCACCGCGTAGTGGTACGCGCTGACGTTCGCCGCGTCGACCTGCTCGACGAAATACGTGACGTTGTCGGACAGCCCGAGGAAGTGTTTCTTGTAGCTGGCCGGCCCCGTCTTGCAGGTGATCGACACCTCGCGCACCTTGTCGGCGTTCCCCAGTGAGCAAAGGCCCTCGATGCTGAGCATGTACTCGCCCGTGATGCCGTTGTAGAACACGACGCGGCGGTTGATCTGGAAGTTGTCGGCAGCCTGAGAGAGGTTTTGCGACGCCACATCGGCGTCGTTGCTGCAGCCGGCGGCCGCGGCAATTCCGGTTGCGAGCGCGGCAGCGACCATCAGACGGTCGGGGGAATATGCAAATTTTTTCATGGTGGAGTCCTAAGCGAGAGTAGGATGAGAACGCTTCATCGCCGAGAGCAGCAGGTCCTGCACTTCCCGCTTGCTCTCGCGCCGCTCGAGCACCAGTTCGTCGATCGTGTCGTGCGCGATGATGTGGTGGATGAAAACGGGCCGGTCGTAGCCGGCTTGCTTCTGGCGCGTCGGGCCGATCCGCTCGACGATCTGCAGGTACTGCTCGAGGTCCCACCAGTGGCCGAACACGGCGAGGATATTGCCGCCGTCCTGCAGATTCAGGCCGTGGCCGGCGCTGGCCGGGTGTGCGAACAGGAGCGGGATTTTGCCGGCGTTCCAGTCGCGGATCGTCTGCGGATCCTGATCGAGCGCGCGGCCGCGCGGGAACGCGCGCATCAGCCGCGCGAGGTCGGATTTGAAGTGGTACGCGACGAGCACCGGCATGCCGGCCGCTTCCTCGACGATCGATTCCAGCGCCTGGAGCTTGCCGTCGTGCACCTCGGCCCACTGCTCGCCGCGCTCGTCGGTGTACACCGCGCCGTTGGCGAGCTGGAGGCACTTCATCGTGCGGCTCGCCGCGCTGAACGCCTCGATCTCGTGGCCGGTGTCGAGCGCGAGGAACATCTCGCGCTCCATCGCGCGGTACATCGCGCGGGCCTTGGCCGGCAGCTCGACGCGGATCACGTTGACGATCGGCTCGTCGATGTCGAAGTAGTCGCGCGCGTCCAGCGACAGGCAGAGGTCGCGCATGCGCTCCTCGATTTCCGCCTGCGCGTGCGGCAGCGGCTTGAGCTGCGTGGCGTTGCGATCGGCGCCGACCTGAATCGTCTGAAACCAGCGCTGCCGGAACGCGTCGAAGCTGCGGCCGAGCCGCACGCCGCGGTCGAGGAACCACGACTGCCCCCAGAGATCCTGAAGGCCGTTCGGGCTGGGCGTGCCGGTGAGCTCGATGAAGCGGTTCGCCCGCGAGTGCGCGACGCGCGCGAGCTGCTGCGCGCGCTTGCCGCCTTGGCGCAGCCGGAACGACTTCAGCTTCGTCGACTCGTCGGCGACGATCTTGCGGAACGGCCAGCGCTCGCCGTACGTCTCGACGAGCCACGGGAGGTTGTCGTAGTTCGTCGTGTACACCGACGCCGGCCGCGCGAGCGCGGCGCGGCGCTGGTCGGGCGTGCCGACCACGGCTGACACCTCGATGTTGCGGAGGTGGTCCCACTTCGCAGCCTCGTCCGGCCATGTACTCGCCGCGACGCGCAGCGGCGCGAGGACGAGAGCCGGGCCCGGCTCGACCAGTTCGAGGATGTCGAGCGCGGTCAGCGTCGACACGCTCTTGCCCATGCCCATGCCGGCCCACGCCGCGCCGCGCGGCGTGTCGAGCAGGTGATCGATGATCGCGTGTTGGTACGCGCGCGGGGTGAACGGGCGGCGGCTCATATACCGTACCCCGCTGCGTGGCATTCCAACGGCGTCAGGCCGTAGTACAGACGGAAGTGGCCGACGCCGAGCGCGCCGGCGAGGCAGAGTGTCATGACGAACGCGCCGACGCAGGCGAGCAGGTAGAGGAGGGGCTTCACGCGCGCACCTCCGCGAGGATCTGCTCGACCTGGGCGAACGTGTCGATCACCTCGACGCGGTGCCCCATCTTGCGCAGCAGTTCCAGCACCGCCGGCTGTGTGCGGCGCAGCGGCATGTTCGGCGCCTTGCACTCGACGAAGAACACGCGGCCGTCGGTCGTGAGGACGATGCGGTCGGGCACGCCCGGGAAGCCGGGCGAGATGAACTTCAGGCACAGATGGCCGGCCTGCGCGAGGCCCAGCGCGAGCCGGTCCTCGATCTCATGTTCGAGCGTGCTGAGCTTCTTCATGCCAGCACCTCTTTCATGAAGCAGATCCAGTGCGTGGCACTACGCTTACCGGACTGATGGCCGAAAAGCGGCTTTTCATCGGTCAGCGCGAGGATTTCACGGACAGGTATCTGCGTTTCGTTCCATTTGAAGATCAGAACGCCGTTTGGCTCCAGAACTCGGAAGCATTCGGCGAAGCCAGTGCGCAAATCGTCGCGCCACGTGGCCGCGTCGAGCGCGCCATATTTCGCGCGGAGCCACGAGCGCGGGCCCGCACGTTCAAGGTGCGGCGGATCGAACACGACAAGCTTGAACGTACCGTCAGCGTGCGGCAGCGCGCGGAAATCCATGATCCGATCGGGGGCAACGGTAAGCGTGCGCGTGCCGTCCTCACGATGCGAGCGATCGGTTACGGTCACAGTCTCGGAGCGGATGTCACCGAACTCGGCACGCTCATCTTGGCGGTCGAACCACATCATGCGGCTGCCGCAGCAGGGATCAAGCACGATCTTCATGCCAGCACCTCGTCGACGCGCGAGAAGGAATCCACGACCTCGACGTACTGGCCGGCCGCGCGCATGCGCTCGTGCTCGCGCACCTGGTGTGCCTCCGGCGGCACGCCGGGCGCCTTCAGTTCGACCCAGACCGTGAGCGGCGCCCGGCGTTGGTCGAGCGCGCGCTTCGCATCCTCCATCCGACAGCAGTGCTCGTCGCGGTACTGCGCGACCTCGGCGGCCGTCGGGCACTTGCCGCGCGCCGGCAGCATCACGATCCGGTCCGGCGCGCCGCGCCGGCCGATCCACTTCACCTTGCGGACCTCGCCGCCGAGCGCCTTCACGCGCGCGACGAGGTAGTTTTCGATGTCGCTTTCGCGCATGGTCAGTCCTTCCGGTAGCGATACGCCTCGAAGCCGGCGGCAGCGAGCGGCAGGCCGGCCGCCCACGCCGGCGCGTCGACCATTAGGTCGGCGAGGCGGTCAGAGTTGAATTCGGGAGAGTCGGGGGTCTCGGTGATCAGCTCGTCGTGCACCGAGAGGACGATGTCGTAGCCCGACAGCTCGATCGTCGGCATGGGCGCGGCCAGCACGTCGCGCGCGATCGCCTGCGTGACGTTCTCGGCGAGCTTTCCGCCGTAGGTCTTCAGGCGCGACCACTTCCGGCTGTACTGGTTGACGCCCATGTAGCTGAGCTTCCCGAAACCATCGACCTGCGGGCCCGGGTAGCAGAGGAACCGGCCAGACGGCAGGCGGATGCGCAGCCACGCGCCGTCGCGGCGCAGCTTCAGCGCGCGGCACGTCTGCGTGCGGCCCGGCATCTGCGTGGCGACGACGGCCGCATCCTGCAGATCGGCCCAGAACGACGTGATCTCGGGGTGCGCCAGGCGCCAGAGGCGCTTCAGCGCGTCGCACACGATGAAGGTCTTGTCGGCGAGGCCGAACTGACCGAGCCCTTTCGCGCGGCGCCATTCGAGGAAACTGCGCGCCTCCTCGAGCACTTCGTCGGGGATGCTCGGCCACGCGGCCTCGGCCATCGCGTCGAGGTCGATGCCGTACGTCGCCGCGCCAGTCAGGAACGCGCCGACGCCGCCTTCGTAACCGAGCATCAGCTCCATGACCTTGCCGATCTGGCGCATGAGGCCGTCGCCGGACTTCTTGTTCTCCATCACGACTTCGGGCGTCGTCGCGAACGCGGCCGCGTAGGAAACCGCGTAGAGGTCGTGGCCCGTGCCGGCGTCGAAGTCGCGGAACTTGTCCAGCTTCCAGCGCTCGCCCGCAATCCACGCGATCACACGGCCCTCGATGTTGGACAGGTCGGCCACGACCAGCTTGCGGTCGCGCGGCGCGACGATGCAGCCGCGGATCGCGTTGCTCGTGACCTGCATCACGTCGTCGAAGACCAGGTCGACGCAGCCGGCGAGCAGCGCCTCGATCCCGCTGTCGATCTGGACCTGCTTGAGCGACGGGCGCGGCAGGTTCTGCGGCTGGAACAGCCGACCGGCCCAGCGGCCGGTGCGCGACGCGCCGGCGAACTGCAGCGTGCCGCGCAGTCGGCCGTCGCGGCTCACGCCCTTGGCGAGCGTCTTGTACTTGCTCGTGCTGGTGGTGCTGGCTTGCAGGCGGATCGCGAGCAGCTCGCGCAGCTCGATCGGCAGGCTGGCGTCGTTGATGCGGCGCTCGAGCGTGCTTTGCTGCAGGTCGGGCAGATCGACGCCGTGCGCTTCGAGCAGATGCCGAAGCAGGGCGTCGCGCTGCGTCGCGGCCTGCACCGCGCCGTCGGTCAGCTGCTGCGTGCGCGCGGCGAGCGTCTTCTTCGCATCGTCGACGGCGCTGATCGCCGCGTGCGTCAGGCCCACGTCGACCTGCACGCCGCGGTCGTTAATCTGCTGGTCGAGGTGCCAGAGCGCGAGCTCGTCGCCGGCGTAGTTCCACTCCGGCAGGCGCTTGTACACCTCGCGCATCGCTTCGATGTCGAGGCCGGCATATTCGACGAACTTCGCCCAGTCGGCCGGCCGCGTGTTGCGGTCGTGCCGGCGGATCGTCTGGTTTGCCGGCTGCGGCTTGCAGAACAGCAGGATCAGCCGGCGGCCGTCCTTGTCCTTCGCCTTGTCGACCGGCACCTTCAGGATCTCGCACAGGTCGCCCAGCGCGCCGGGCAGGGAGTGCGCGTAGGCCTGCACCATCGTGTCGCGCCAGCGCTCGATCGGCAGGTCGTAGCCGGCGTGGCGCAGCACCGTACGGTCGAAGTGCGAGTTGTGCGCGAACAGCAGCACGTCCGGGTTGTCGAGCGCGGCGCGCAGCGCGGGCGGAATCGGCTCGCCGGTCGTGCAGTCCCACACCGACACCGGACCGTAGTCGATCGCCCAGGCGAACAGCAGGATCTCGACGCCTTCCGCGTAGGCGTGCGTGCCGTTTTGGATCGGCACGTCGCTGTAGGTTTCGACGTCCAACCAGAGGACCTTCACTGGATCACCTCGAAGTCGAGGTGACTGCAGAGATCGACCACTTTGCGGCACGTCACGAGATCGAACATGCCGATATGGCACGCATTCTTCGCGATGCCCAAACGCCGCGCGAGCCACGCGTAAGCGACGCCGCGCGAGCGCTCGCCGGACTTCCACAGCGGGTCGAAGGCAGCGTGCGCTGCCATCTTCGCCGCGCGCAGCTCTGCGTCGGCCAGTCGGCCGAGCGGCTTTTCGGTGCCGGGGTGGCACCCGACATGCGCATCGCACGGCACGCACTGGTAGAACACCTTTTTGCGGAGGTCTGGCCGGTGCGGATAGATGTCCGTTCCGGTGGCCTTGCGGGATTCGCAATTGCAGTAGGGGCAGATAGGGTTCATGGCGAGCAATCGATTCGGAATGCGAAATGAATGTGCGTCACCGCGCCAGCAGCGACGCACGTCGGGTTACACCAGGTCGCCGGCGTCCGCGCCGTCGGTGATTTCGTCGAACTCGTCTTCGCTGGCCGCACCGCCGCCCGCGAACGCGTCGCCGTCGCGCAGGAACTGGACTCCGCGCAGGCTCGCGTTGACGCGCTTGCCGAACGAGTTGTCCTGCGCCCACAGCTCGACGCTCGCGTTCACGTAGCAGCCGGCGTACGGCTTGCCGTCCTGCTCGGTGAGCGGGGTTTTGTCCTTGTCGATGACGAGGGGGCGGGTGGCCGAGCGGGCCGAGACAAACAGGTTGCCCGGGAAGCCGTCGTAGTTCGACTTCAGGTCACCGTCGTGCAGCGCGATCTTGTCCTGCGCGCGCATCTGCTTCAGGATCGCGTCGGCCTTGGCGCCCCACTTGTCCTTCGCGACCTGGTCGATCGCGGCGTTGAGATCCTTGACCTGCGCGTCGGCCGGATCGATGAGGAAGGCGGCCGAGAATGCCGGCTTGCCTTCGCCGTTGACGGTCTTTGCCTCGAACAGTTGCGGAAACGCGAGGCGGACGTTGTTGAGCTTGATTTTCATGCGGTTTCACTCCGGAAATAATGGGGGTACTGCTCCTTGACCTGCTCGACTGCGGCGTCGACGGCGCGCGCGCGAGCGCACTCCGGCGAGTACGGCCGGCAGGACATGGAACGGGGGGTTTGCGCTGCCCGCTGCAGCAATTCGGCAGCGTCGTCGGGCAGCACGCGGGCGCGGACCTGTTTCATACGAGATCCTCTGCACTCGATTCGTCGTGGAACTCGCCCGCGTCGGCCTGAACGACGAGCGCGGGACGCTTGTCGGACTCCGGCGCGACGCTGGGCGAGCCTTCGGACTGGGTGATGAGCTGCTGCAGCTTCGGCCACTGGCGCGGACCGATCGCGCCAGCCTTGTGCAGCTTCTCGGCGGACGTCGGCGAGATCAGCTTGAGGTCGTACATCTCCTCGACCTTCAGCCGCATGCCCTTCAGCGCTTGCTCGGCGTCGTCCTCGCTCGACCAGCGGCGCGCGCCGCGGCGCCCCTCGACGAGCTTGAACCCGGGTACCGGCCGGCCGGCGAGCAGTTCGGTTTCCGCGCGGGCTCGCACCGCCTTGCACCAGCCTTCGATCAGGTCCAGCGCGCGCATCGCGGTGCCGAGGTCCTCGGCCGTGGTCGGCGTCAGAGCCTTCAGCGTCATGGCGTGCTGCTCGGGGCTCTGCGTGAAGGTCGCGATGTTCTCGAAGTCGCTGCCGACCTCGGCCTGCACGCGCGCGGCGAGCGCCGGGCAGGTTGCCTTCGCCTTGCAGAACCGGCACTGGTCGTCGCCCGGCGCGAGGTAGTGCTCGTGGATCTCGTTGTACTTGCGGAAGTACTCGAGGCCGGCCATGCAGCGGTCGGCGCGCGGCTTCACGTCCTTCGCGAAATTGCGCAGGTCGCGCACCGAGATCGTCCACTCCGAGATGTGGTCGAGTCGCGGCTGAACGATCGCGAGTCGCACCTGCTTGAAGTCGGCAATGATCTCGAATTCCTGCAGCGCGGCAGCCGCGTACAGCATGAGCTGCTCGTTGCGCTCGGCGTCGACCTTCACGCCGCGCCCATACTTCAGGTCGGCGACGATAAGCTCCTCGCCGGCGAGGATCACCGCGTCGGACGTGCCGTGAGCGTCGAGCTCGCCGGTGAAGGTCGAGATGTCGAGGCGCTGCTCGATCATCAGCTCGCCGCCGATCGACCGCACGAATGCGACGTATTTGCCGACCTGCAGCGCCATCTCGTCGTCGACCGTGAAGAGGCGCGCATCCCGTTCGTTGTCGTGCCAATCTGCACCTTCTTCGCTGACGGCAATCACGCGTCCGAGCGATTCGGTCGGGTTTTCGTCGAGCGCCAGGCACTCGGCCGCGAGAAAGTGCGCGGCTGTGCCTTCGTCGGCGAACTCGCTCGACGTGTCGGGCATCACGGATTCGAGCGCGACGCTGCCCGAGCAGGCAAGCCAGCGGTGCGCCGCGCTGGGGGAGAGGAGGGCGTGCGCGCTCATTCCGACACCTCGACGAACTGACCGGTGTTGTCGACGCGATAGCGCGTACGCGCCTTCAGGTTTTCGCCCACGTAGCCCACGGCAAAACGCACCCGCTCCTCGGCATGGTTCCAATACGCGATCGCAACCGACCCGCCGACATCGGTCTTGAACACCGTATCCAGACCGGCGCACGCAATGACCGCGTTTTCGCCTTGCTGATCGATCCGCGTGCCGTAGCCGCTGGTGCCGATCTGCGTGCCGTAGCCGCTGGTGCCGATCTGCGTGCCGTTGCCGCTGGTGCCGATCCGCGTGCCGTAGCCGCTGGTGCCGATCCGCGTGCTGTCGCCGCTGGTGCCGATCTGCGTGCTGTCGCCGCTGGTGCCGATCCGCGTGCCGTAGCCGCTGGTGCCGATCCGCGTGCCGTTGCCGCTGGTGCCGATCTGCGTGCTGTCGCCGCTGGTGCCGATCCGCGTGCCGTTGCCGCTGGTGCCGATCTGCGTGCCGTAGCCGCTGGTGCCGATCTGCGTGCTGTCGCCGCTGGTGCCGATCCGCGTGCCGTAGCCGCTGGTGCCGATCTGCGTGCCGTAGCCGCTGGTGCCGATCTGCGTGCCGTTGCCGCTGGTGCCGATCCGCGTGCCGTAGCCGCTGGTGCCGATCCGCGTGCTGTCGCCGCTGGTGCCGATCTGCGTGCTGTCGCCGCTGGTGCCGATCCGCGTGCCGTAGCCGCTGGT